>VAWY01000296.1 GCA_005888335.1 Actinomycetota bacterium | reverse complement strand
CGCGAAATGCTGGCGAGGCAAACGCGGCATGCGACGAGGCAAGACGTAGTTCCACGCGCGTACGAGCACGCGCCGCTACAGACGTCGACCCGCACACCCCGGCCTCGCGGAGCGAGCGCTAGTCGTTTGCTTCATCGCCGCCCAGCTCAAATCCCGTCGGCTCGACGAGCTCGTCCGGGATGCGCCGGGCGCCGATGTCGTTTGCGATGAGCAGCTTGACCAGCTGCTTGCCGTTGATGAGCCAGATGAGCGGCTTGTCATCGCGCGCGGCCTCGTCGCGGGCGCCCTTGCCGAAATCGCTCGTCGTGATGATGAGACCCTGCTGATGAGGTTTCAGGCTGCCTGAGAGCGCCTGCACGACCGGCCGGACGACGTTCGCCGCCTGGCGCTTGGCCTGGACGGCAAGGCGGACGACCAGGCTCGGCGCGAGCTCGTATACGCCGGTCGCGTCGATGCCCTTGTCGCCGTGGTACTGCGTGACCTCCACATCGCTGACGCCGAGCGCACGCAGCAGCTCTCCGACGAGCTGCTCGAAGTCCTCAGGGTCGAGCTCCCGAAGCTCCGCGAGCATCTGTTGCTCAGCCTCGGCGTTGTGCTTGGCGATGTCCTGTTTGACGCCGGGCTCCAGCCAGGCCGTCAGACCGACCATGCCCTTGCCGTGTCGCACGAAGCGCGGCTGCTTGCCGCGCTTGTCGGCACGCGCGTTCTCTTGGATTACCTGGGCGTAGAGCGTGGCCTCGGGGGTCTTGCCGCTCGTCTTGACAAGGTCCTCTTCGAGCACCTTCGCGGTGATGTCGCGGTAGTGCATCGGCTGCCCCTTGCCGTGGCGGTGCCCCCGCCGTTCGATCACCGCCGGAAGGGTCGCTCGGATCGTCCGCTCACTGGCCGAGTAGGTCGATGTCGACGGTGCGCTCGAACTCAGCTGTGTCAATCGTCAGGACCGTGTCCGAGGGTGGGGCAACGCCGGGCGTTGGCAACGACGACGTCTATGCCTCCGAACCTCGCGACGGTCGCTTGCGCCGCGCGCTGGAGCGCGTCGAAATCGCTTACGTCGGCCTCAAATGCCGCGGCGCGCTCGCCGAGCCTCGCGGCCAGCTGCTCGAGCGCCACCAGGCGTCGGCCGACAAGGCTCACGTTCGCGCCACGCGCGTGCGCCTGCTGCGCGACCTCCGCCCCCAGGCGGCGCGCGGCGCCGGTGATGAACACGACACGACCGTCGAGCTCGAGCCGGGGAGCGCGGCCGAAGAGGGCTCCGGCAATGGGCACCCGCCGGGCGGCGTTACGCCCCGTCCGCGCCACGAGGCGAACGGTGTCCCTGATCATCCTGCGTCCAGGAGCAAGCGGAAGGCCATCACTCCCGCGCAGCCATGACCGTGGGAGCCAGCCGGTGGTCAACCGCGCGCCGGGTGCGTTCAATCGGCTCGGCGGCACGGGCCACGACATACTGCACGTTGGCGAGCAACAGCACCGCCTCGAGCTCGAACGTGAGCTGGGCGGCGTCTTCGGCCGGGTCTATCGCGCCTTCAAGTTGCGCGTCGCGAACGGCGCCCTCCAGCCGCGCGCGCCAGTCCTCGTGGAGGGCGACGAGCCGGTCGCGTACGAGCCCAGGCTGCATGTCCATCTCGCACAGCGCCGAGGCAAAGAAGCAGCCTCCCGGGAACGTCTCGGCCTCGAGGTAGTCGAGGTAGCGCCCCACCAGCAGGCGCAGACGCCCAAGCGCCGTCGGAGCGTCCGCAGCCGGCACGATGACTTGCCGTGCGAACAGCGACTCGGCGGCCTCGACGGTCGCCAGCTGCAGTTCTTCCTTGGAGCCGAAGTGCGCGTACACGCCGCTCTTGCTCATGCCGACCGCGTCCGCGAGCCGTCCGATCGAGAGCCCCTCGATCCCCTCGACCGTCGCCAGACGAGCGGCCTCGCCGAGGATCGCCCCCCGGCTGCGAACTCCGTCGCTGCGCCGTCTGCGCTTGTCGGGGACGTCTGCGTCGAAGATCCGAACAGACATCTCAGGCGCCGAATGCCGGCGCGCCCAAGGCCCGTCGCTCGATGCTCTCGGCGAACAGCGGCGTCTCGAGCCGGTTGTGCGCCGTCATGTTCTCCTGGCGTTCCGCCGCGCCCTGCTCGACGCCGATCCCCTGCTCGTCGAGGAACGAGACGTACTCGTCGGTGGCATGTGCGCTGACCGTGTTCGTGTACGTGCAGCGGCCGTCGCCATCGGCCTGCGCGGACAGGTCCAGGTGATCTGGATCGTCGTCCGGCCGCGCGGCGTGATCACGTCGGTCTCGGACACCAGCACGCAGTGGTGGGGCTCGAGAACCTCGGGCACATAGTGCTGGACCAAGAGCGTCCCAGCGATCTGCTCGACGTTGATCGACATCGGCCGCCCGCCATCCGTCGTCGTCACACCCGCGGCGATGTGCTGGCCCGGCGCGCACCGCTGATACTCCGCGTCAGGCAGGTGGAACAGCCAGTCGCCGATGTCGACTCGTGCGATCGGCGCGTTGATGACGGCAGTCGCGGTGTCGGTTGAGAGCAGCCGCTCGTCAGTGGTCATGACCTGCGCTCCCTCCCTCAGGTCGCCACGGGGTGCGAGGGCCGGTTGTCGCGCGCCCACCGCTTTTCCTCGTCCGAGTCCGCGGGCGGCGGATAGAAGCCGTCGATGGTCCAGAGCTCCATCGGCGTGTTATCGATGTGCAGCTCCCACCGATGTCCCCGCTCCGCGGTGAAGGGGGCGATCAGCTCGTTGACCTGGTCCATCCACCACCGGCTCATCTCGTCGGGCATGCGCCGCGCGATGTGGTCGACCCAGATCCGGATGTATCCCGATGCCTCCTCCCCGCCCACGTAGAACGTGTCGGCCGGCAACTCGTGGAACATCACGCTGACGTAGAAGGCGGGCAGGTTGTACTTCGTGTAGGTCCCGGTGATGCGCTCGGCGAACTCCTGCTTGTCCTCGGCCGTGTAGGCGCCTTCGGGGTAGTAGACGTTCCACAGTGGCATGGCTCCCCTTTCGATGACGATCTTCAGCGCGGCGTCTGCCTGGCAGCGCGCGCCTACGCGAGCGACCGCCGCAGGTTAGCGCCCATAGTACGATGACGCAACCCCGCTGGGCCGGGCTAGTTCTTGGTCACGTTGGTCTGCGGGCGGCTGTTGGCTAGGGAAGCCGTGTGGTTGTTCGTAGTTGCGGTCGAGGAACGGCCCTAGCTGCGTTCGCGGGCCGGGGGAAGGCCCCGCCAGCGGTCCTCTGGTCGATGAAGCATGGGGTCTTCCGGCCCGATGGAGCAATCGCGCGCTTTGACTAATCGCGCGCCTTGACTGCCAGACGCACGCGGTTGTCGTGGCGCGTGACCTTGACGCATGGTCGACGCAAGGCCGAGGCGACGCGCGCGGAACGCTGCCAAAGACGAGGCCAAGTGGGGTTGTGCCATAGGACCA
>VAWY01000120.1 GCA_005888335.1 Actinomycetota bacterium | reverse complement strand
GTGCGGCGCTACGAGGGCGTGGTCTTCGCCTCGTTCGCCGAGGGCGCCGAAGCGCTGCGCGCGTGCGCCCAGCGCGACGCCGCCCCCGACGTCGCCCGCCTGAGCGACGAGGACGAGACGCGGCTGACGCTCACGCTCGCCGGCGAGAGCCGCGCCACGCGGGCGATGGGCCTCTACCTGCGCGCGCGCGGGATCCGCGGGGGCTGCCTGGCCATCGTCGGCTGGGAGGGCGCCGGCCACCACGTGCGCCGCCGGCGCGCGCGGTCGCTGGCCGTCCTGCGCCACGCCGGCGCGGTGCCGCTCGGCGCCGCGCCGGGCCGCGCGTGGGCCCGCGCGCGCTTCGAGGGCCCCTACCTGCGCGACGACCTCCTCGACCACGGCGTGCTCGTCGAGACGCTCGAGACCGCTCACCGCTGGTCGCGCCTGGACGACCTGTACCGCAACGTGGCCGGTGCCCTGCGCGCCGCGCTGCGCGCCCGCGCCACGCCCCCGCTGGTCCTCTGCCACATCTCCCACCTCTACGAGACAGGCGCCTCGCTGTACTTCACGTTCCTCGCCCGCGCGCAACCGGGCGCCGAGCTCGAGCAGTGGCGCGCGGCCAAGGAGGCGGCGAGCGAGGCGATCGTCGCCGCGGGCGCGACGATCACCCACCACCACGCGATCGGCCGCGACCACGTCCGCTGGCTGGGCGCCGAGGCCGGCGAGCTCGGCCTCGAGGCGCTGCGCGCGGCCAAGGAGCGCCTCGACCCCGCCGGGATCATGAACCCCGGCAAGCTCCTGCCGGGCTAGATGATGGAATCAGTCATCTAGGGGTTGGGGACGCTCCAGGCGCCCGAGAGGACGGTGGCGCCCGGCGTCTTGGGGTTGCGCTGCGACTCGGCCGTGATCAGGAACGTCTTGTAGACCTGCGCGCCGTCGGGCAGCGGGTTGGCGAAGGCCAGGCGCCCGTGGTCCTTGCCCGAGGCGGTCACCGGCGGCGTGAAGCCCAGCGGCCGCGGCGGCTGGCCGCCGCCGGTCAGCCAGACCGCGTAGAACCGGCTGCGGGTCGTCGGCTGCATGCCCTGGGCCTGCACGGCGAGCAGCCGCGCGCCGTCCTGGCGCAGGATGTAGAGGACGCCGAGCGCCTTGCTGCCGCTGCCCTGCGGCGGCTTGAGGTTGATCTGCTTGTCGATCTGCGGCTGGGTCGCCTGCGTCTGGGTCTGCGTCGCCGTGCTCGCCCTCGGCGACGTCGAAGCGGCGTTGTCGCCGTTGTCGCCGCCGCCGCGGATGATCAGGATCAGCGCCACGACGACGATGACCGCGCCGACGATGACGATCACGCCGCCCACGCGCGACGAGCGCTGGACCTCCGCGCGGCGCGTCTCGCGGGCCTGCAGCGCGTCGAAGGCCTCCTCGACCTCGGCTCCCTCCGCGGGCACGTCGGGCAGCGCGTCGCCGGCCAGCGGACGCAGCTCGCCGGCGACGACCCGCGCCCACGCCCGGCCCGCGGCCGAGCCCTCGAGGAACTCGCGCGTCGCGGCGCGCTCGGAGGCGGACTGCTGGGCGAGCAGGTAGTCGGCGACCTCGGCGCGGCGCTCGGGCGCGAGCTGCGCGCCGTCGCGCGGCCCGAGCTCCTCCAGCGCCGCGACGGCCCGGTCGCGCACGGCGTCCGGCGTGATCCGCAGCAGCGTGGCGAGCTCCACGTATGACTTGCCCTGCTTGAGCAGCAGCTGGAGAACGGCGCGCTGGTCGGGCGCGAGGTCGTCGATCCGACTCATGGGGCGGGGAGAGTAGCCGCTACTTTCTGCCGCCGTGGAACTCCAGGGCCTCCTCCCGTACGCCGCGACGTTCGACGCGCTGTACGGCCTGGAGATCCTCGAAGTGGACGACGAGCACGTCAGCGCCCGGGTCCCCGTGCGCGACGCGGTCAAGCAGCAGATGGGTCTCGTCCACGGCGGCGTGTACGCGTCGATCGCCGAGTCGATGGCCTCGCTGGCCACGGCGCGCGCCGTCATCCCGGACGGCTATTACGCCGTCGGGCTCTCCAACCAGACGAGCTTCCTGCGCCCGATCACCGAGGGCACCGTCCACGCCGAGGCGATCCGCCGCCACCGCGGCCGGACCACGTGGATGTGGGACGTTGAGATCAGCGACGACGCCGGGCATCTGTGCGCGGTGTCGCGGATGACGATCGCCGTCCGGCCGCAGGCCGGCTAGCAGGTGGGGTGGAAGGCCGGGTTCGCCGGACCCGGGTGCGCGAGCGCGTCCTCGACGAACTGGGCGACGACCGGGTCGTAGGACATCCCGTTGTGCTCGACGGGATCGGCCGGACAGTAGTCCTGCACGACGAGGTTCACGGTGAGCGGACCCGGGGCGAGGAAGGCCGATGTGTACGGGACGACGACCTCGTCGTAGCGCGTGGTGACGACCGTGTACGAGACCTGCCCGGGTGTCTCGTCGCCGGCGTTGAGCGTCTGCAGGAACGTCGAGCCGGCCGCCTGCTCGGCGCACGCCGGGCAGCCCAGCTGGCCGGCCGGCGGAGCGAGCGGGTTGGTCGTGCCATGGTTGGAGGGCACGAGGCCGACGAGGTCGTCGACCGCCCCTCCGCCGCCGAGGAACTTGATGTACCAGCGCGGCATCATGCCGCCCTGGGAGTGGCCGACCAGCGCGACCTTGGGCGCGTGCGTGGCCGAGCGCACCTGCTGGACGAAGGACTTCAGCTCCTGCGCGGAGTTCGCGATCGGCCCGGTGGCGTAGATGCCGAGCGCCGGACCGCCGTCGGAGCCGCCGTAGTTGAGCGCGAAGACGCAGTAGCCGTCGGCCTTCAGGCGCGGCGAGAGCGCCGCCCAGTCGATGAACCGGTTGGCGAACGTCCCGTGCACGAGGACCACCGGCTCGGGGTGGGCGGCGGTCGGCTTGCAGCTGAAGTCGTTGGCGCCCGGCGGCGGGGGCGGCTCGGCGGCGCGCGCCGGCGAGGCCGCCAGGGCGAGCACGAGGGCGCAGAGCAATCCGGCTCGGCGCAGCATCGTCGAGAACACTACCCGCGATAGCGGTTCGTGATCGGCATCCGCCGGTCGCGCCCGAACGCCTTGGCGGTGATCTTTACCCCCGGCGGCTGCTGGCGGCGCTTGTACTCGGCGAGGTCGACCAGCCGGATGACCCGGTCGACGTCCTCGGGCGCGAAGCCGCGGGCGAGCAGCCCCTCGCGGCCGAGGTCGAGCTCGACGTAGCCCTCGACGATCGCGTCGAGCACCTCGTAGGGCGGCAGCGAGTCCTCGTCGCGCTGGTCCTGGCGCAGCTCGGCCGACGGCGGGCGGGTGACGATCGTTTCCGGGATTGGCGATTCCGGATCGCGGCGCGCGCGCACCTCGACGAGCCGGTAGACGAGCAGCTTCGGGACGTCCTTGATGACGGCGAAGCCGCCCGCGCTGTCGCCGTAGAGCGTCGAGTAGCCGACGCTCATCTCCGACTTGTTGCCGGTCGTCAGCACCAGCCAGCCGAACTTGTTCGACAGCGCCATGAGCAGGTTGCCGCGGATCCGCGCCTGCAGGTTCTCCTCGGTGATGTCGGGCTCGCGGTCGGCGAACGGCTCGGCGAGCAGCTCGTCGTAGGCGCGCATGGGCTGCTCGATCGGCAGCTCGAGCAGGTCGACGCCCAAGTTCGCGGCGAGCGTCTTGGCGTCGCTGCGCGTGCCCTCGCTCGAGTAGCGCGACGGCATCGTCACGGCGGTCACGCGGTCGGCGCCGAGCGCGTCGACGGCCACGCAGAGCACGAGCGTCGAGTCGATACCCCCCGACAGGCCGAGCACGACGTGCCGGAAGCCGTTCTTGGTGAGGTAGTCGCGGGTGCCGAGGACGAGCGCGGCGTAGACCTCGGTGTCGGGGTCGAGCAGCTCGGCGACCTCGCCCTCGACGCGCTTCGTCTCGCCGCCGTGCGGGGTGCTGAACGAGCCGAGGTGGTCGACCTGCGGCTCCATCTCGCGGATCGCCGGACGCTGTCGGGTGTCGCGCAGGCGCGCCGCCTGCGCGGCGCCGGGGTCGACGGTCGCCACCAGGAGGTGCTCGGCGAACTGCGGTGCACGGGCGAGCACGGAGCCCTCGTGGTCGACGACGCACGACTGGCCGTCGAAGACCAGCTCGTCCTGGCCGCCGACCAGCGCACAGAAGGCGACCGCGCACAGGTTGTCGCGCGCGCGCTGGATGATCATGCGCTCGCGCCGCGGCCCCTTGCCCTTGTCGTAGGGCGACGCGGAGATGTTGACCACGAGGTCGGCGCCGGCGAGCGCCTCCTCGAGCAGCGGCGAGCCGGGGACCCAGATGTCCTCGCAGACGGTCAGCCCGACGGTCACGCCGTCGACCTCGATCAGCGCGCCGCGCCGGCCCGCCTGGAAGTAGCGGACCTCGTCGAAGACGCCGTAGTTGGGCAGGCGGACCTTGCGGTAGATCGCCTGCACGCGGCCGTCGGCGAGGACGGCGGCGGCGTTGTAGACGTCGTCGGCCCGCTCGGGGAAGCCGACGACGGCGACGATGTCGCGCGCCTCGCTCGCGACGTCGTCGAGCGCCCGGCGCGCGTCGCGCAGGAAGTGCTCCTTGAGCAGCAGATCCTCGGGCGGGTAGCCGGTGATCGCCAGCTCGGGGAACAGGCACAGCTGCGCGCCGGCGTCGCGGGCGGCGCGCAGGCCGTCCTTGATCTTGGCCGCGTTGCCGGCGAGGTCGCCGACGCACGCGTTCAGCTGGTGCAGCGCAAGGCGGAGCGGGCGTTCCACGGTCCCCACATCATCGCGAAGCCCCCTTCCCGAGCCACGCGTCGGCGAACGCGTGCAGCTGCGGGTCGTCGGGCCCGCGCACGCGCAGCAGCCGCCGCCAGGCCAGGGCGACCACACCGGCGGTGTGCGGCCGGTAGTCGAGGATCACAGCCTGGCCGGCCGCGGCGACCGCCGGGTCGAACGGGCCGGCGACGTCCTCCTGGACGGCGCGCAGCGCCGGCTCGAGCGCGCGCGAGCCGTAGACGAAGACCACGTCGCCGGTCTCGAGGGCGTGCAGCAGCTCGTCGCGGGTCAGCGAGCCCTCGCGCCGGACCGGGACGGGCAGGTGCGGGCCGCTGGCCGGCGGATCGGTGACGAAACGGAACGCCGGCGGCGGGCGGCGGTGCTCGTTGCCCTGGTCGGGCAGCAGCCGGCCGGGCGGCGGCCCGCCCGAGTCGCCGCCGAACGTCGAGCGGTCGCGCGACTGCACGAAGAGCAGCAGGCCGACGACGGCGCCCAGCGCCACGACGGCGGCCAGCGCGTAGCGCAGGGGCCTGGCCACGGGCGCGATCCTAGCCTTGGGAGGATGCAGCGGATTCCCGCGGCCCGCGAACGACGCTCGGGTAACGAATCGACGACGTCGATTCACGTTCCCGGCGCGCCGTACGACGACGTCGTGGTCCCGCTGCTCGAGTCGGCGCGGTCGGTCCTGCCGCCGGGCACCCGGTGGACCGACGCGCACACGCACACCGGCTTCAGCGATCCCGACGGCGTCACCGCCTCGGCGCAGGAGCTGCTCGCCGGCCTGGACCGCGCGGGCAGCGAGCGCGCCGTCGTCTTCACGACCGCCGAGCCTGCCGGCTACCCGCCGGCCAACGACCGCGTCCTGGCCGAGGCGGCCGCCTCGGGCGGGCGGCTCGTGCCGTTCTGCCGGGTGGACCCCAACGCGCCCGACCCGCTCGGCGAGGCGCGCCGCTGCTTCGCGGCGGGGGCGCGCGGCATCAAGCTGCACCCTCGCTCCGACGACTTCGCCCTGCCGCACCCGCAGGTCGAGGCGCTCGTCGTCTTCGCCGCCGAGCACGGGGCGCCGGTGCTCTTTCACGCCGGCCGCGGGATCCCCGCCCTGGGCGAGGAGGTGACGCGCCTGGCCGGGGCGCATCCCGACGCGCGGCTCATCCTCGCGCACGCCGGGATCAGCGACCTGGGGCTGCTCTCGCACGTCATCGCCGAGACGCCCAACATCTACTTCGACACGTCGTGGTGGCAGGTCTCCGACGTGCTCGCGCTGATGGCCGTGGTCCCGCCCGGCCAGGTGCTCTACGCCAGCGACATGCCCTACGGCAGCGGGCGCTTCGCCGCGCTCAACCTGGTGCGCTGCGCGCGCGAGGTGGGGCACGGGCCCGAGGCGCTGCAGGCGATGGCCGGCGCGCAGGTCGAGCGCCTGCTGGCCGGCGAGGAGCCGCTCGACGTCGGCCCGGCGCCGGGCCTGCGCGCCGCCGGCCACCGCTGGCTGGCCGGCGAGCGCATCGTCTCCTACACGAGTGCGGCGCTGCAGACGGCCTTCCGCGGGTTCGACCCCACCGAGGCGCTCGCGCTCGCGCGGCTCGCGTGCCAGGTGCCGACGGGCGGCGCCGACGGCGACGAGGCCACGCTGCTGGTGACGTGCGACGAGCTGCTCGCGCGCGCCCAGGAGGCGCTCGCCGCCGATCCCGAGCACCCGCGGCGCATCTCCTACGCCGCGCTGTCGGCTCATGTGCTGGCCGGCACACCGCGCGTCCCTGTGTGAGGGACCGCACACGACGCTCAAGGATCCGGGCTAGGTTGTCGAACATCAGTTCGTACGCCGAGTCGGCGCTGTCCTGAAACAGCGCTGAGCGGGGGAACCACCGCGGACCTCTGTGTCCGCTGGGGCGAATCGGCCGCATCACCGCGGCCGTAGCGCGTGCAGCGCGAGCCCGTCAGCTCACCTCGTAGGCGGCCGCACAACCGAAGGAGGACCTCGAATGAGGCCGCAGCCCCTGCTGCGCGCCGGACGGCCGATGGCCGTTGGCGCGCTGGGCTTCGCCACCCTCGCCGCGGGAACGTCCGCCGTGGCGCTGGCCCAGAACAACCAGGACGTGATCACCGTCAAGAAGGCGCGCACGCATGTGCTCGCCGGCCGCGCCGTGCGCGTGCAGGGCGTCCTGCGCCCCCCGCGTCGCGGCGACGTCGTCGCGCTGCAGGCGCGCCGCCGGGGCCGCTGGACCACGCTGGACCGCGACGGGACGGACGCCGCCGGGCGCTACCGGCTGCGCTACCGCACCCGTCGCCCCGGCTCGTGGAAGCTGCGTGTCCGCGTCGCCGGCGCGCAGGCCGCGACCGCCGGCCGCGCCGGTCGGGCCCGCCGCGGCGGCCCGCGCCGCTCGCTTGGGCGCCTGAACGTCTACCGCCACGCGAACGCGTCGTGGTACGGCCCCGGGTTCTTCGGTCATCACCTCGCGTGCGGCGGGAACCTGACGCCGGGCACGCTCGGCGTCGCGCACAAGACGCTGCCGTGCGGCACCAAGATCACGCTGCGCTACCGCGGACGCAGCGTCCGCGTGCCGGTCGTCGACCGCGGTCCCTACGTGGCCGGCCGCGAGTTCGACCTGACGGCGGCGACGAAGCAGCGGCTCGGCTTCGCCGGCCACGGCTACGTCCTGACGACGCGGTAATAGTGGGCGGCTGCCATGCCGCCCATCGCCCACCTCGACATGGACGCGTTCTACGTGTCCGTCGAGCTCCAGCGCCGTCCCGAGCTGCGCGGCCTTCCGGTCGTCGTGGCCGGGACGGGCCCGCGGGCGGTGGTCACCACCGCCAGCTACGAGGCGCGCCGCTTCGGCGTCGGGTCGGCCACCCCGGCCGCCCGCGCCCGGCGGCTGTGCCCCGACGCGGTCTTCCTCCCGCCCGACTTCGCCTACTACCGCGAGGCGAGCGAGCGCGTGTGGCAGGTCGTACGCGCCCACGTGGAGCGGGTCGAGCGCCTCGGCCTCGACGAGGGCTACCTCGACCTCGACGGGATGGTGGCGCCGCGCGCCGCCATGCGCCGGCTCGTCGCGGCCATCCGCGAGCGCACCGGCCTCGCGGCGTCGGTCGGGATCGGGCCGAACAAGCTCGTCGCCAAGGTCGCCTCGGACGCGGAGAAGCCCGGCGGCTTCGTCGTCCTGACCCGCGAGGAGGCGTGCGCGCGCTTCGCGTCGGCGGCGCCCGGCCTGGTGCCGGGGATCGGCCCGAAGACCGCCGAGCGCCTGGCCGCCATGGGCATCGCCACGCTCGGCGAGCTCGCCGCCACGCCGGAGGAGACGCTGCGCGCGCGCTTCGGCCCCAACCACGGCCGCGACCTGCTGGCCCGCGCGCGCTTCCACGGCTCCGCGGGGCTGACCCTCGAGCGCGAGGCGGTGTCGGAGTCGCGCGAGACGACGTTCCCGATCGACATCGCCGACCGCGCCGAGCAGGAGCGCGTGCTGCGGCGCCTGGCCGGCGAGCTGTGCGCGGGCCTTGCGCGCCACGACCGGCGCGGGCGGACGATCGCGATCAAGGTCCGTCTCGACGACTGGACGACGGTCACGCGCGCCCGCACGCAGGCCGAGCCGACGCATGACCCGCAGCGCGTCGCCGACGTCGCGGTCGAGCTGCTGCGCGCGTACGCGCCGCCGCGGCCCGTCCGGCTGCTCGGCGTGCGCGTCGCGTCGTTCGCCGCCGCGGACGACCAGCTCGCGTTGCCCGTATAGGGTGCCGCCATGGCCACGTTCCGGGTCGGCGACAACGAGCTGTACTACGAGCGCGGCGGTTCCGGCGAGCCGCTGCTGCTGATCATGGGGATGAGCGGCACCCACCTGACGTGGGGCGAGCCGTTCCTCGAGGCGTTGCGGCACGACTTCGAGATCGCCGTCTACGACCATCGCGGCATCGGGCGCTCGGCGCGCACCGAGCCGCCGTTCTCGATCGCCGACCTGGCCGACGACGCCGCCGCCGTGCTCGACGAGCTCGGGTGGGCGAGCGCGCACGTCGTCGGCATCTCGATGGGCGGCATGGTCGCCCAGGAGCTCGTGCTGCGCCATCCCGAGCGCGTGCGCACGCTCACGCTCGGCTGCACGTACGCGGGCGGCACGGGCTCGGCGCTGACGTCGCCCGCCGTCGGTGAGCGGCTCTTCGGCGCGATGAGCTCGGGCGACCGCGAGCGCGCGCTGCGCGTCGGCTGGGAGGTCAACGTGTCGCGGCGCTTCGCGGCCGACGACGAGCAGTTCGCGGAGTTCCGCCGCCGCGCGCTCGAGGTCCCGGCCAACCTCCCGACGATCATCGCCCAGGTGCAGGCCTGCCAGGTCCACGACACCAGCGCGCGGCTCGCCCAGGTCGCGGTGCCGACGCTCGTCATCCACGGCACCGACGACGAGATGCTGCCCGTCGGCAACGCCGAGCTGATCGCGCGGGCGATCCCCGGCGCGCGGCTCGAGGTGCTCGACGCCATTGGCCACCTGTTCTTCTGGGAGGAGCCGGAGCGCTCGGCCGAGCTCGTCCGTGAGCACGCGCTCGCCCGGGCCGCGACATAACCGTGCTCGCCTACGTCTTCTGGCACCGCCCGGCCGGGGACGTGGAGCGCGACGACTACGAGGCGCGGCTGCGCGCCTTCCACGCGACGCTCGGCGTGCCTTCAGCGTGCTTTCGCCTGCGCCTGCTGCCGTGGCGCCACGCCGACGGCTACGAGGACTGGTACGTCGTCGAGGACTGGGCGGCCCTGGGGGAGCTCAACGCGGCCGCGGTCGCGCCGCCGCGCCGCGCCGAGCACGACGCCGCCGCCGCTCGGACCGCCGAGGGGTGGGGCGGCGTCTACGCGCTCGTGCACGGCGAGCCGGTCCCGCCGGCGGCCGCGCGCTGGGCGCGCGCGCCCGAGGACGGCGCCGAGGCGGTCTGGCGGCGCCAGCTGGTGCTCGGCCCGGCGCCCGAGTACTGCCTGGGCGGCGGCGAGCCGCACGGGCGCGTGCGGGTCGTCTAGCGCCCTACCTGTGCGCGGGGTCCGCGGTGCCCCAGAGCCCGGGGCCGCGGCGGTGCTCGTAGATGAGCGACGTCTCCGCATGAGCGACCGCGGGGTGGGTCGCCAGGTGGTCGACGACGAACTCGCGCAGCTCCTGCATGTCGGCGGCGGCGACCCAGACGAGGTAGTCGGTGACGCCCGTCATGTGGAAGACCGAAAGGACGCCCGGCAGCTGCCGGACGGCGTTCGTGAAGGCGTCGATCTGCTCGCGCGCGTGAGCGGCGAGCCGCACCGCGATCATCGCCTGCAGCGGCCGGCCCAGCGCGGCGAGGTCGATCTCGGCGTGGAAGCCGAGCAGGACGCCGCTCTCGCGCAGCGCGTTGACGCGCGCCAGGCAGGTCGACGGCGCGACGCCCACGCGCTCGGCGAGGCGGTTGTTCGGGAGGCGGGCGTTCTCGCTGAGCACCTCGAGGATCGCGCGGTCGACGGCGTCGAGCGGCGGGCGGTGGCGGTCGTTCGGCACAGCGCAGATTGTTGCAGCTCTCACCGCATGATGAACGGCTCTGCAACATTTGTCCGCAGATCCTTCGGAGCGCAATCGATATGGCCGCATACGTGGCAAACTGAGGGCATGCGCGCAGTCACCAGCCCCTCAACGACGGACATCAAGGACACGATCCTCGACGCGATCGGCGGCACGCCGCTGGTCCGCCTCGGGCGCCTCGGCGCCGGGCTGCGGCCGCAGCTCGTGGCCAAGGTCGAGGCCCTCAACCCGGGCGGGTCGATCAAGGACCGGATCGCGGTCGCGCTGATCGAGGCCGCCGAGCGCGACGGCAAGCTGCGCCCGGGCGGGACGATCGTCGAGCCGACGTCGGGCAACACGGGGACGGGGCTGGCCATCGCGGCGCGGCTGAAGGGCTACCGGGTGATCGCCGTCCTGCCCGACAAGATGTCGCGCGAGAAGATCGACCTGCTGCGCGCCTACGGCGCCGAGGTCGTGGTCGCGCCGACGGAGGTGCCGCCGTCCTCGCCGGAGTCCTACTACCGGGTGGCCGACCGCCTGGCCGAGGAGATCCCCGGTGCCTTCCAGCCCAACCAGTACTTCAACCCGGCCAACCCGGAAGCGCACTACCGCTCGACCGGCCCCGAGCTCTGGGAGCAGAGCGGCGGCGCGATCACTCACCTGGTGGCCGGCGTCGGCACCGGCGGGACGATCACCGGCGTGGGGCGCTACCTCAAGGAGCGCAACCCGGCCATCGAGGTCATCGGCGCCGATCCCGTCGGCTCGATCTACTCCGGCGCCGAGGTCAAGCCGTACCTCGTCGAGGGCGTCGGCGAGGACTTCTGGCCCGAGACCTTCGACCGGACCGTCGTCGATCGCTACGTCACCGTCTCGGACCGCGACGCGTTCCTGACGACGCGGCGCCTGGCCGCCGAGGAGGGGCTGCTCGTCGGGGGGTCGAGCGGGCTCGCGGCCTGGGCCGCCCTGCAGGTCGCGCGCGACCTCGACGACCCGAGCGCGATGGTCGCCGTGATCCTCCCGGACGGCGGGCGCAGCTACCTGTCGAAGGTCTTCAACGACGCCTGGATGACCCAGTACGGCTTCCTGGAGCGCGCCGGCGACCAGACCGTCGGGGACGTCCTGCGCCGCAAGCACGAGGACGGCGAGGTTCCGCCGCTGGTCAGCATCCGCGCCCACGACCACGTCCGCGACGCCGTCGCGCTGCTGCACGAGCACCGCGTCTCGCAGCTGCCGGTGGTCAGCGGGCACGACGCGCACGCGATCGTCGGGTCGGTCAGCGAGCGCGGGCTGCTCAAGCACGCGGTCGAGGACCCGGCCCTGCTCGGCGCCGAGGTCGTGCACGTCATGGAGCCGCCCTTCCCGGCCGTGTCCGCCGAGGACGCGGCGACCGAGGCGGTGGCCCTGCTGGCCGGTGAGCGCCAGGCGCTGCTCGTGACGCTCGACGGCCGGCCCGCGGGCATCGTCACGCGCGCCGACCTGCTCGAGGCGCTGGCCCGATGAAGCCCGCGGCCCCGGACGGGCGGCCGCCGGCCGTCCACTTCGCCACGCGTGCCGTGCACGCCGGCCTCGAGCCGGACCCGTCGTACGGGTCGATCGTCCCGGCCATCCACCAGACGTCGACCTACGCCCAGCGCGCGCCCGGGGTCTTCGTCGAGGACTACGACTACGCGCGCTCGGCGAACCCGACGCGCGCGGCGCTCGAGCGGGCGCTCGGTGAGCTCGAGGGCGGGCTGGCCAGCGCGTTCGCCAGCGGGATGGCGGCGACCCATGCGCTGCTCACCGCGGTCGCGGGGGCCGGCGACCACGTGGTGCTGCCGGGCGACCTCTACGGCGGCACCTACCGGCTTGTCGACAAGGTGCTGTCGCGCTGGGGGCTGGCCTACGACCTCGTCGATCAGACCGACCCGGCGGCCGTGGCCGCCGCCGTGCGCCCGGAGACGCGCTTGATCTGGGTCGAGACGCCGACCAACCCGCTGCTCAACGTCGTCGACATCGAGGCGATCGTCGCGGCGCGCCGCGACGCGCTGGTCGTCGTCGACAACACGTTCGCCACGCCGGCGGTGCAGCGCCCGCTCGAGCTGGGCGCCGACGCGGTCGTCCACTCGACGACGAAGTACCTCGGCGGGCACTCCGACACCGTCGGCGGCGCGGTGATCGTCCGCGACGCCGACCTGCACGAGCAGGTGCGCTTCGTCCAGAACGCGGTGGGCGCGGTCCACCTGCGCGTCGCGGCGCACACCGAGAACGCCCGCGCGGTGGCCGCCTTCCTGCGCGACGAGGCGGGCATCGCGGACGTCCGCTGGCCGGGGTTCGGCGGCATGGTCTCGTTCCGCCACCCGCAGGCGGCGCGCCTGGCCGCCGCGACGCGCGTCTTCACGCTGGCCGAGTCGCTCGGCGGCGTCGAGTCGCTGATCGAGGTCCCGCAGGCGATGACGCACCAGTCGGTCGAGGGGTCGGCGGCCGCGGTGCCGGCCGATCTCGTGAGGCTGTC
>VAWY01000119.1 GCA_005888335.1 Actinomycetota bacterium | reverse complement strand
GCGAGCTCGGCCACCTGCACGGCGACCGGTCCGCCCACTTCAGCTTCCCCAAGCAGGTCTGGGACGAGCTGATGAGCGAGGGCCGCATCGTGCACCACCCGGTCTTCCCGGAAGCGCGCGGCCCTGCCGCGCGCCTCATCGAGGGCGACGACGACGTGCGCGACGTGATCGAGCTGTTTCGCCTGAACTACGACCGCGCGGTCGCGCGTCACGGGCTCCCGGAGCCCGTCTGAGCGATCGCGTAGGTCCCGCGCCACTCGACGGTGACCGCTTCGGCATGGACGCCGATGCGCACCGCCACGTCGCCGCAGCTCGGGCAGCGCAGCACCACGCCGGCGCCGCGGTAGGCCCGGTGCGCGGCGATCGGCTGCCGGTCACCACACGACTGGCACTTGCGCACCATCGTCGTGACCTCGACCGCGAGGATCTCCTCCAGCAGCCCGGCCACGCCGTTGCCGTCGGTGTGCAGGTCGGTCATCTCATCCTCCCGTGGGGCCGAAGCGCTCGGCGTGGATGGCACGCGGGTCGTGGCCGGCCTCGACGAGCAGCTCTGCGACGCGCTCGACGAACGGCGTCGGCCCGCAGACGAAGGAGCGGGCGCCGGCGTCAGGCCCCGGCCCGAGCTCGGCCAGCATCGCGGCGTCGACGCGCCGCGCCCAACCCGTCCACCCGGGCGGCGGCGTGCGCGTGAACGTCCAGGCGACGTGCAGCCCGGCGGACGGCTCCAGCGACGCGAGCTCGTCGCGGTAGAGCGCGTCCTCGGCGCCGCGCGCCGAGACGAGCACGCGCGTCTCGACCTCGCTGCGCCGCGCGGCGCGGTGGCGCAGCATCGACATCAGCGGGACGAGCCCGGAGCCCCCGCCGATCAGCAGCAGCGGCCCGCCGTCGGGGACCGACCAGGTGAAGTGCCCGCCGATCGGCCCGCGGACCTCGAACTGGTCGCCGGGGCGGACCTCCTCGACCAGGTACGGCGAGACCTCGCCGTCGTCGATCAGCTCCACGGTGATCTCGAGCGCGTCGAGCTCCGGCGCCGAGGCGATCGAGTACGAGCGCTGCGCCTGGTAGCCGTCCTCGGCGGTCAGGCGCAGGTCGACGTGCTGGCCCGCGCGGTGCCCCGGCCACTCCGGCACGTCGAGCACGAGCGTCCGCGCGTGCGGCGACTCCGCCACGACCCCGCGCACCGTGGCGGTCCGCCAGACGACGGGCGCGCGCCGGGTCAATCGCTCCAGTACCGCTGCTCGCGCCACGGGTCGCCGTAGTTGTGGTACCCGACGGACTCCCAGAACCCGGGCTCGTCCTGCACGGTGAGCGTGAGCCCGCGCAGCCACTTCGCGCTCTTCCAGAAGTACAGGTGCGGCACGAGCAGCCGCGCCGGCCCGCCGTGCTCGGGCTCCAGCGGCGCCCCGTCGTAGGTGTGGACGACCCAGGCCCGGCCGCCGGTCAGGTCCTCGAGGGGCACGTTGGTCGTGTAGTCGCCGTCGGACCAGGCGGTGACGTAGTCGGCCGCCGTCTCGACGTCCTTCAGGAGCGTGTCGACCGACACCCCGGTCCACGTGGTGTCGAGCTTGGACCACTTCGTCACGCAGTGGATGTCGACCGTGAACGTCTCGGTGGGGAGCGCGAGGAAGGCCTCCCACGACCAGCTCACGGCGGCGTCCACGGCACCGTCGATCGTCAGGCTCCACTCGTCGAGCGGCGTGTGCGGCGTCGGACCGGCCGAGAGGACCGGGAAGTCCGGCGTGAGGTACTGCCCGGGAGGCAGCCGCGAGGGGTCGACGTCGGCGCGACGCCGGCCGTGGAAGCCGCGGGAGAACGGGGGCATGGCGGTGCGCGCCAACCTACGGGGAACTTGCGCGCCGGTCTAGGTTGGATGTGTGACCGACCAGGCCGCCCCCGAACGGCGTCCTGCCATCGTCGCGGTCGACGACGAGCCGGCCGTCCTCGCCGCCGTCGCGCGCGACCTGCGCCGCGGGTTCGGCGAGCGCTTCCGGATCCTGCGCGCCACGTCGGGCGCCGAGGCGCTCGAGCTGCTCGGCCAGCTGCGCCGGCGCGGCGACCAGGTGGCCATGCTCATCGCCGACCAGCGCATGCCCGGCCTGCCGGGCACGGAGTACCTCGTCGAGGCGCGCAAGATCGTCCCCGACGCCAAGCGCGTGCTGCTGACCGCCTACGCCGACACCCAGGCGGCGATCTCGGCGATCAACGAGGTCGCCCTGGACTACTACCTGCTCAAGCCGTGGGATCCCCCGGAGGAGCAGCTCTATCCCGTCGTCGAGGACCTGCTCACGACGTGGGAGGCCGGGGCCGCGCTGGAGGCCGGCGGCGTTCGCGTCGTCGGGCACCGCTTCTCCAAGGAGTCCCACGAGCTGCGCGACTTCCTCGCCCGCAACCGCGTCCCCGCGCGCTGGCTCGACGTCGAGCGCGACGGCGAGGCGCGCGAGCTGCTGCAGGTCACGGGCGTCGACGCCGAGCGCCTGCCGGTCGTGCTCCTCGAGGACGGCACGATCCTCGAGCGCCCGACCGTCCTCGAGCTCGCCGAGCGCCTGGGGGTCGCGGGCCGCCCCGCACAGGACCACTACGACCTCGTGGTCGTCGGCGGCGGACCGGCCGGCCTCGCCGCCGCGGTCTACGGGGCGTCGGAGGGGCTGCGCACCGTGATGGTCGAACGCGAGGCGCCGGGCGGCCAGGCCGGGCAGTCGAGCCGGATCGAGAACTACCTCGGCTTCCCGGCGGGCCTCTCGGGCTCGGACCTCGCGCGGCGCGCGACCACGCAGGCGCGACGGCTCGGCGCGGAGCTGCTGACGATCCAGGACGCGGTCGGGCTGCGCGTCGAGGGCGCCGGACGCCTCGTCGACCTCAGCGGCGGCGGAGCGCTGAGCGCGAGCTGCGTGCTCGTCGCCTCGGGGGTCAGCTACCGCCAGCTCGACGCCCCGGGGTTCGCCGAGCTGACCGGCGCGGGGATCTACTACGGCGCCACCGTGACCGAGGCCAGATCGTGCACCGACCAGCACGTGGTCATCATCGGCGGCGCCAACTCGGCGGGTCAGGCGGCGGTCTACTTCAGCCGCTACGCCGGCCGCGTGACGATGCTCGTGCGCGGTGACTCGCTGGCGAAGTCGATGTCGCACTACCTCGTCGAGCAGATCGCGGCCAAGGCGAACGTCGACGTCCGCGCGAACAGCCAGGCGGTCGCCGCTGAGGGCGACGGCAGGCTGCGCCGGCTGCGCGTGCGCGACGGCGACGGGTCCGAGGACGCGCTCGAGGCGGACGCCTGCTTCGTCTTCATCGGGGCCTCCCCACACACCGACTGGCTCGCGGGGGTGGTGGCCCGCGACGAGCGCGGCTTCATCCTCGCCGGCCCCGACGCGCAGGCGGCCGGCTGGCCGCTCAAGCGCGATCCCTATCCGCTCGAGACGACCGTGCCCGGGGTCTTCGTCGCCGGCGACGTTCGCGCCCGCTCGATCAAGCGGGTGGCCAGCGCGGTCGGCGAGGGCTCGATGGCCGTGTCGCTGATTCACCAGTACCTGGTCGACGCATGAGTACGACGGCCCTCACCATGGCCGACCTCCGCACGATCGACCTCTTCGACGACCTCGATGACGCCGCGCTCGAGTCGTGGCTCGCCGTCGCCCACGTCCGCGACTTCGAGCCCGGCGACGTCCTCGCCGAGCAGGCCGAGGAGCCGTCCGGCGTGATCCTCCTGCTCGCCGGGAGCGTCCAGGCGCTGATGATCGAGAAGGGACGCCAAGAGCCGGTCGGCCGCCAGCGGGCGCCGACGTGGATGGGCGCGATCGCGGTGCTCACCGGTGGTCCGCTCGGCGTGCGGATGCAGGCCGAGACCGCCGGGCGCATCGCCCTGATCAAGCCCGAGGACTTCAACCGGCTCGCGCTCGCGCACCCGGGCGTGCACCGGCGGGTGATGCAGCAGGTCGCGCCGGTCGTGAGCCGCCTGGCGTCGATGGAGCAGGACCGCGAGCGGCTGGCCTCGCTGGGCACGATGGCCGCGGGCCTGGCGCACGAGCTCAACAACCCCGCCGCGGCGGCGCGGCGGACCGCGACGGAGATGGCGGAGATGATCGATGTCGTCACGTCGTCGATCGCGCGCTTCGTCGAGTCCGGGATGGAGCGCTCGGGGGCCCAGGAGCTCGTCGCGCTCCAGCAGGAGGCGACGGCCCGCGCGGCCAGCTCGTCCGCCCTCGATGCGCTCGCCGCGGCCGACGCCGAGGATGCCCTGCTCGAGCGGCTCGAGGCGCTCGGCGTCGGCGAGCCCTGGCGGCTCGCCGAGCCGCTCGCCGCAGCGGGCATGGACGAGGCGTGGCTCGACCGCGTAGCCGAGTCGGCCGGCCCGGCCACCGACGCGGCCCTGCGCTGGATCGCCGCGACGCTCACCGCGGGGCGGCTCGCCGCCGAGCTGCAGGAGTCGACCGCGCGCATGTCGGCGCTGGTCGGCGCCGTGAAGACGTACGCCTACATGGACCGCGGCGAGCTCGTCGAGATCGACCTGCACGAGGGGCTCGAGACGACCCTTGTCGTGCTCGGCCACAAGCTCAAGCACACCGAGATCCGCGTGCAGCGCGAGTACGACCGCGCGCTGCCCCGGCTCACCGTCCGCGGCTCGGAGCTCAACCAGGTGTGGACGAACCTGCTCGACAATGCGATCGACGCCCTCGGCCGGCAGGGGACCATCACGATCACGACCCGCGCGGACGGCGCCTGCGCCGTCGTCGAGGTCGCCGACGACGGCCCCGGCATCCCGCCCGACGTGCGCGACCGCATCTTCGATCCGTTCTTCACGACGAAGGACGTCGGCCACGGGACCGGCTTGGGGCTGGCCACCGCGCGGCGCATCGTCGTCGACCGCCACGACGGCTCGCTGACCGTCGCGTCCGAGCCCGGCCGCACCGCGTTCCGCGTACGGCTTCCCTTCACGCAGCGCTGACCCGGAGATCGCCACATGCCGACCTGCACGCACCTCGACCACGTCCTGATCACCGAGCTGCCCGACGCCGTCGCCGGCTGCGAGGACTGCCTGGCCAGCGGCGACGGCTGGGTGCATCTGCGCATCTGCCTGGAGTGCGGTCACGTCGGCTGCTGCGACAGCTCACCCAACCGCCACGCGACGGCCCACGCCCGGGGCGCGGGCCACCCGATCATCCGCTCGCTCGAGCCCGGCGAGGACTGGTCGTGGTGCTACGTCGACGAGGTGGCGATGCGGATCCCGGCCGTGCACGGCGCGACCCGCATCCCGCCCTCGCCGCTGCTCAGCTGACGCCGGGGCGTCAGACCGCCGCGATCTCGCGCACCTGGGTGAGCCGGATGTTGTTGCCCGACGGATCGCGGAAGGCCGAGTCGATGCCGTACGGGCGCTCCTCGGGCTGCTCGACGAAGGTGACGCCGCGCCCCTTGAGCTCCTCGTAGGACGCCCGGCAGTCGTCGGTCGTGAGGAAGATCGTCCCCGCGAAGCCCTTGCCCATCAGCTCGCGCACCTGCTCGGCGGTCTCTGCCTCCATCACCGGCGGGCCGGGGATGGCCATCAGGACGATCGCGACGTCGGGCTGCCCGGCGGGACCGACCGTGAGCCAGCGGAAGTCGCCGAGCTCCGCGAGCGTCACGTCGGCGCGCACCTCCATGCCGAGCTTCTTGGTGTAAAAGGCGAGCGCCTCGTCCTGGTCGTGCACCCATAGCTGGGCGTTGGCGATCCTGATCATGGGGTCCTCCTGGGGGGTCGGCGGGAACGGTCGCGGCAGACGCTAACCGCGGGCCGGCGCCGTGTCTTCTCGAAACGTGCGGCGTTGCGGTCGGGCGTAGGCGCCCGCGCGGTAGGCGGTCGGCGGCCTGCCGTAGGTGCGCGTGAAGCTGGTCGTGAACGAGCCGACGCTCTGCAGCCCCACCGACAGGCAGATGTCGGCGACCGAGCGGTCGGTCGTGCGCAGCAGCGCCGCGGCGCGCTCCAGGCGCCGCGTGAGCAGGTACGCGTGCGGCGACTCGCCGAACGCGCGGCGGAACTCGCGGCTGAAGTGCGCGCGCGACAGGCCGGCGGCGCGGGCCAGGTCGTCGACGTCCAGCGGCTCGAAGTACCACGCGTCGGCCAGGTCCTTGGCGCGCAGCAGGTGGCGGGCGGGAGGGACGAAGGCCACCCCGCGCAGTATCGCGCCGGGCGCTCCTGGGTCAACGGACGGTGAAAGCGGTCACTTCGCGGTCGGCGCGGCGAAGGCCGGCCACAGCTCGTCGACGACGCGCTCGGACCATCCGCGCGAAGGGCGGCCCGCGACGAGCGAGTGGTAGACGAAGCTGCCGAGCAGGGCGTGGGCCGCCGTCTCGGTATCCAGGTCCGCCCGCACCTCGCCGCGCTCCTTGCCGCGCTCGAGGGCCTCGGCGAGCTGGTTGCGGCGCGGGACGAGCATGCCCTTGCGGAACTGCTCGAGCAGCTCGGGGTGCTTGCGCTCCTCGTCCAGCAGCGTCCCCGCGAGGTCCATGGCGAAGCGCCGTCGCGCGAACTCGAGGTGCGCGACCAGGTCGTCGCGCGTGCTGCCCGTGTCGACGGGCGGCACGCGCGACGTCTTGTCGGCGATCACCGCCGCCACGAGCTCGGACTTGTCGCGGTAGCGGCGGTAGATCGCCGGGCGCCCGACGCCGGCCTCGTCGGCGACCCGCGCGATCGACATCCGCGAGTAGCCGTCCTCCAGGAGCAGGCGCCACGCGGCATCGTGGATCGCGGCGTCGACATTCTCGTCGAGCGGCCGGCCCGCGCCCCGCTTCGCCGCCTCGGCGCGCGCCCGCGCCCTCTCGTCAGCGCCTCGCGCCATCGGGGCAAGTGTCGCAAACGGTCCTCCCCTCAGCGGGTGGCCGCGCGGGTGAACACGCGGATCGAGAGGGCGATGAAGGCGACGGCGAACGCGGCGACGACGGCGAGGCTCAGCAGCGCCTCGGTGGTGGTGTTGCTCAACCCCCAGATGTCGTGCAGGCCGCTGCCGTGCGGGTCGACGAGGCCGTAGCGCATGAGCGCCATCGCGTGCGTGAGCGGCAGGAACCTGGTCATCGCCGTGAGCGCTCCGGGCAGCGCGCCGATCGGGAACAGCGACCCGGCGAAGAACCACGGCAGGACGGCGACGGCCGGCGTGGCGGCGATGTACTCCTCCTGCCTGGGGATGCGGCTCGCCAGCGTCTCCGCCACGCCGTACATGAAGACGGCGAACAGGAGCGCCGCGCCCACGAACCACGCCCAGCCGGACGCGCTGAGGTGGAACGTGGCGCCGCGCAGCGCGGCGACGCCGATGAGCACGGTGACCTGCAGCGCCGCCAGGACCAGCGCGACCGCGAGGTTGCCGAGCACGAGCAGCGGCCGCGGGATCGGCGCAGCGAGCAGCTCGCGCTGGGCGCCGCCCTCGCGGTCGGTGATGACGCTCAGGCCCGCGAAGATCGTCGTGAACGGCACGAGGAGCCCGACGGTCCCGACCGCGACGAACGCGGTGTAGTCGATGGTGGTGTGCAGCCCGCCGAGCGCCTCCTTGAGCGCCGGCGCGATGACGACGGCGAAGAGAATCGGGGTGAGCAGCGGGACGGCGATCTGGCGCGGGTTGGCGGCGGTCAGCCGGGCGCGCCGGCGGGCGAGGGTCTGCAGCGCGCTGGGGACGCCGACCGGACGGATCACCGGCGCGGCGACGGGGGCGCGCTCGGCAACGCTGATGGCCATGGTGGTCTCCTTCTCGTGAGATGGATCAGGCGGCCTCGGCGAGCTGGTCGCCGGTCAACCGCAGGTAGACGTCGTCGAGCGTGGGCGCGCGCGTGGACAGGCCCGACGCCGGGAGCCGGAGCTCGTCGATGGCGGCGATCGCGGTCGCCGCCGGGCGGTCGCGCAGCGGGACCGTCAGCGTCTGGCCGACCGCGTAGGCGTGCGCCGAGGCGATCCCGGCGCCGCGCAGCGCGTCGAGTGCGCCGCCCGGGTCGCCGGCGACGCGCAGCTCGAGGATCTCGCTGCCGAGATCGGCGAGCAGCGCCTGCGGCGCATCGAGGCCGGCGATCTCGCCGCGATGCATGATCGCCACGCGGTCGCACAGGCGCTGGGCCTCGTCGAGGTAGTGGGTCGTGAGCACGATCGTCATCTCGTCTCGCTCCCGCAGCCCGGCGATGACGTCGAGCAGCTCATGGCGGATCCGCGGGTCCAGGCCGACCGTGGGCTCGTCGAGGAACAGGACGCGCGGGCGCGAGAGCAACGCCCGGGCGATCTCCAGGCGCCGGCGCTGGCCGCCGCTGTAGGTGGCGACCGGGCGCCCGATCAGCTCGGTGAGCGCGAGCGCGTCGACGAGCTCGCCCGAGCGCCGCGCGGCCTCGCGCCGCTCGACGCCCCACAGCCGCGCGTGGAGCTCGAGGTTCTGCGCGCCGGTCAGGCCGCGGTCGACGACCGCGTCCTGGAAGACGACGCTGGACAAGCGCCGCGCCGCGAGCGGCCCCTTGACCACGTCGACGCCCGCCAGGCTCGCCGTGCCCGACGTGGGCACCAGCGTCGTCGTCAGCATGGCGATCGTCGTCGACTTGCCGGCCCCGTTCGGGCCCAGCAGACCGAAGACCTCGCCGGGCGCGACGTCGAAGTCGATGCCCTTCACGGCCTCGACGCCGCCCGCGTAGACCTTGCGCAGCCGGCTGACGCTGACCGCCGGGACGATCTCGTACACGATGGCCTCTCCTTGTCCAGAGATGGAACGGAACACGGACCAAACAATACGTATCTGTCACGGTACGTTCCAGTGCTGTAATGAAGTCGTCACATCTGGCCGGGTTTCGCAATCCGTAAGCGACACGGCGAAGGCGCGCAGCTATCTGTTGGGGCGGTCCACACAACCCCGGA
The DNA here is from genome assembly GCA_005888335.1 of Actinomycetota bacterium. Next base: position 9,623 of record VAWY01000119.1, on the reverse strand, counting down.
CACCACGGAGGCTCTCCCATGCGTACCAGGCTCCTGGCGGCGGCCGTCGCCGCGACCGCGCTCGGCTCGGCCGCGCCGGCCGTCGTCGCCCAGCCGCGCGCGATGCACCCCGCGGGCGCGAAGATCATCGCCCACTCCTCACGCTACGGGACGGTGATCTTCACCGGCCAGAACCGCTCGATCTACCTCTTCGCGCGCGACCGCGGCAAGAGCAGCTGCTACGGCGCGTGCGCGAAGGCGTGGCCGCCGGTGCTCACCACCGGCAAGCCGCGCGCGGGCGCGGGCGTGCGCGCGAAGCTCCTCGGCACCGTGCGCCGGAGCGACGGCACGCGGCAGGTGACGTACAACGGCCACCCGCTGTACCACTTCGTCAACGACAAGAAGCCGGGCCAGATCACGTGCCAGAACGTGTCGCAGTTCGGCGCCAAGTGGCTGGTCGTCAACCCGGCGGGCCAGGCGGTGCACTGACCAAGCCGTCGAGGCGGGCCGGCGACGCGCCTGGCCGCATCGCTCAGCGAGGCGGCCCGGGCGTCGTCGGCCGCGCGGGATAGAGGTACTGGCCGATGCCGTCCAGCGGCTCGCCCGAGTAGCGGGCAGAGAACCGCCGCAGCTCCGAGTTGACGCTGTAGCGCGGCCCGAGCTCGACCTGCCCGCGGCGGACGCGGGTGTAGAAGCGGTCGAGCGGCCGCGGGGGCGGCCCGCCGATCCGGCGGCCGCGGAAGTCGTAGACCCCGCCGTGGCAGGGACACACGAACGACCGCGCGGCGTCCTTGTAGGCGACCGGGCACCCGACGTGCGCGCAGCGCGACGTGATGGCGACGACCTGGTTGAAGCGGTCGGCGGGCTCGGTGTCGACGGCCGGATCGCGGCGACGGACGAAGACCGTGGTCTTGCCCGCCTCGCCGATGCCCGGCGTCTCGGTGACGACGCGCATCGCATAGGTGCCGCGCGGGATGCCGGCCAGCGGCCCGAGCGGCTGCCACGTCGCGGGCGTGCGCTCGAACACAGGACCGAGCGCGAAGGCCAGCGCCGGCAGGCCGATGGCGGCTCCGGCGATCGCGCCGGCCGCCTGGGCGCCGCCGCTCATGAGCCGGCGCCGGGTGATGGTCTCGCCGGCGAACGCGCCGGGGATGGCGGCGTCCGCCGTGAAGCGGGGCTTCTCAGAGGGCATATGTACTACGTAGTGTAGTAACTATGCCTGCGGCAGGCTGAAGCGCACGCGCGTCCCCACGCGCGCGTCCTCGAGCCAGATGCGCCCGCCGTTGGCCTCGACGATCGCCCGCGCGATGGCCAGACCGAGCCCGGCCGAACCGTCGCTGCGCGACGCGCGCGACGCGCCCTGCACGAACGCGTCGAAGACGCGGTCACGGTCGCTCGCGGCGATGCCCTCGCCGTCGTCGGCCACCTCGATCTCGACGACGCCGTCGCCGGGCTCGGCGCGCACGACCACGCTGCCGTCCGGCGGCGTGTGGCGGATCGCGTTCTGGATGAGGTTGAACAGCACGCGCTGGAGCTGCTCGGGGTTGGTCCGCGCCAGCGGGCCTTCCGCGGGCAGCTCGGCCGCGACGCGCACCGCCCCTGCCTCCGCGTGCGGGCGCATCGCCTCGACCGTCTCGCGCACGAGCTCGCCGACGGCGACGCGCTCGAGTCCCCAGTGGATGTCGCCGGCCTCGAGGCGCGTGAGCTCGAAGAGGTCGTCGATCAGCGCGCTCAGCGTGCGCACCTGCGTGCCCATCCGGCGCAGGTAGTCGTCGCGCGCCGCGCCGTCGACGAGCTGGTCCTGGACGGCCTCGGTGAGCAGGCGCAGCGACGTGATCGGCGTGCGCAGATCGTGCGAGACCGCCGCGACGAGCTCGCGCCGCGCGCGCTCCTCGGCGTCGAGGCGCTGCAGCGCGCGGCGTTCGAGCAGGCGTCCCGACCAGATGCCCAGCGCCGCCGAGTAGCCGGCGGCGATGACCGTGAAGAACACGTCGGCGCCCTCGACGAACATCGCCGCGGTCATCAGCCCCACGACGACGGCCAGCTGCGCGACGATCAGCACGGCCATCGCCAGGAACTGGCGGCGCAGGGCGCCGCTGCGCGCGATCCCGTGGGCGGCGACCATGGTCAGCGCCCCGATCGGCGCGAGCATCGCGAGCACGAGGAGCCCGTCGTGCGTCCCGTGGGCGATCGCCGTCGCGACCGCGGCGAGCAGCGCGACGCCCAGGGCGCAGGCGACGCTGCGGCTCAGGGCGCGAATCGGTACCCCACCCCCCACACCGTCTCGAGGAAGCGCGGGTGCGTCGGGTCGCGCTCGACCTTCGCGCGCAGGCGCCGGACGTGCACGGTGACCGTGGACGTGTCGGTGTAGAACGAGTACTGCCAGACGCGGTCCATCAGCTCGCCGCGGGTAAAGGCGCGGCCCGGGTGACGGGCGAGGAAGAGCAGCAGCTCGTACTCGCGCTGGCTGAGCGCGACCGGCCGGCCGTCGACCTCGACGCTGCGCGCCGCAGGGTCGATCGTCAGGCCGTCGAAGCGCAGCGGCGGCTCGTGCTCGCCGGTGGTGTCGACGCGCCGCAGCACCGCGTCGACTCGCGCGACGAGCTCGGCCGGCGAGAACGGCTTGACGACGTAGTCGTCGGCCCCCAGCCGCAGCCCGACGACGCGGTCGGACTCCGCACCGCGGGCGGTCAGCAGGATGATCGCCAGCCGCGCGCGGTCGCGCTCGCGCAGGCGGCGCATGACCTCCAGCCCGTCGAGACCGGGCAGCATGAGGTCGAGGACGACGAGGTCGGGGCGCTCGTCGTCGACCGCGGCGAGGGCCGACGGGCCGTCGCGCGCCACGCGGGTCGCGTAGCCGGCGCGCTCGAGGTAGCGCCCGACGACCTCGCCGATGGTCGGCTCGTCGTCGACGACGAGGACGCTGCCGCGCGGGGGCGAGGTCATGGCGCCGACGGTAGACGGCGCGGGCCGCGCGCGCGAGCGGTCCGCCGCAAGATTCTCCTGTCTGTAATCAGGCCACCGCGGGCAGGCGCAGCTCGAAGCGCCCGCCGTCGCTCTCCGGGACCGCCACGACGTCGCCCCCGCAGGCGCGCGCCAGGCGCCGCGCGAGCGGCAGCCCGAGGCCCGCGCCGCCCTCGGTGCTCACCCCCGGCTCGAACAGCCGCGCGGCGTCCTCTCCGTCGAGGCCCCCGCCGTCGTCCTCGACGACGAAGGCGACCGCGTCGCCGGTCCGCCCGACGCTGACCCGGACCGAGGCGCGCGCGTGACGGACCGCGTTGTCGAGCAGCGGCTGCAGCGCCTGCGCCACCACGTCGCCGTCGGCGCCGGCGCGCAGGCGCTCGTCCGGCCCGGCCAGGCGGACGTCGACGCCGGCGCGCGCCGCCGTGGTGCGCGCCGCCTGCACCGCGGTCGCGGCCGCCTGCCGGGCGTCGGCCGCGCCCGGCGTCAGCGCCGCGCCCCGCCGTACGACGCCGAGCAGCGTCTCGATGACCGCCTCCATGCGGTCGGTCCCGCGCAGCACCTCCTCGAGCGCCGCGCGGGCGCCCGCGGAGAGCGTCGGGTCGCCGAGCGCGAGCTCGGCCTCGGCGCGCACGCCGCTGAGCGGCGTGCGCAGCTCGTGCGCCATCTCGGCCGAGAAGCGCTGCTCGTGGCGCAGGCTCGAGGCGATCCGCGCGAGCATCGCGTCGAGCGTCGCCGAGAGGGCGGTCAGCTCGTCGCGCGGCGGGCCGAGGCCGAAGCGCTTCTCGAGGTCGTGCTCGGTCCACTCCGCCGCGGCCGCCGTCATGTCGGCCACCGGGCGCAGCGCCTTCCCGACCGCGCGCCGGGCGACGAGCGCCCCGAAGACGAGGACGAACGCGTCGAGCAGCAGCGTCGCGATCAGCGCGGCGTGCTCGGTGTCCTTGTACGGCTGCAGCGAGACGCCGACGACGATCGTGCCCAGCCGCCGCCTGTTGTGCGGCGCGTAGGCGGGCTCGGCGAGCAGGCGCACCGACTCGCCGACGGTGCGCTCGGTCGGACGGCCGGCACCGGCCAGCGCGTCGGCGGCGCGCTGGACCTGCCGGCGCTCGGGCGGGCGCGCGATGGCCTTGCCGTGGACGTAGACCCAGGCGCGCTCGTCGAGCGCCTCGTCGTGCGGCGCGTCGGCGAGCTCGGTGCGGCCGTGCTGGTGCACGACCGTCGCCCGCTCCGCCTCGGCGCGCTGGTGCAGCGCGGACGATGCGCTGGAGTCGAGCTGCCGCGTGAGCAGCACGTCGATCACGGAGGTCAGCACCCCGAGGCCGAGCGCGAGGACGAGCAGCGAGGCGAGCGTCACCCGGCCGCGGACGGTGAGCCGGCTCATCGCAGCGAGTACCCCACCCCGCGCGCCGTGACGATCGTCTCCTCGGCGCCCAGCGCCCGCAGCTTGCGCCGCAGCCGGCCGATGTACGCGTCCAGCGTGTTGTCGTGGACGATGGCGCCCTCGGGCCACGCCGAGTTGACGAGCTCACGGCGGCGGACGACGTCACCCGGGCGCGCGGTGAGCGCGGCCAGGAGGCGAAACTCGGTGGGGGTCAGCGACTCGACGCGGTCCTCGCGGCGCACGGCATGCGCGGCCGGGTCGAGCCGCAGCCCCCGCCCCTCGTCGGGCGGCGGCGCAGCCTCGCTCGCGCGCTTGAGCAGCGCGCGGATGCGCACGAGCAGCTCGGCCAGCGCGAACGGCTTGGTCAGATAGTCGTCGCCGCCTGCGTGGAAGCCCGACAGGCGGTCGGGCAGCGCGTCGCGCGCGGTCAGGAACAGCACGGGCGCCGCGATGCCGTGCGAGCGCAGCGCCTGGCAGACGTCGCGCCCGTCGGCGTCGGGCAGCCCGATGTCGAGCACGAGCAGGTCGGGCGCAGCGCCTGAGAACGCGTCGACCGCCTCGCGCCCGGTCGCGGTCGCGCGCACGTCGTAGCCCTCGCTGCTCAGCGCGCGCACGAGCACCGAGCGCAGGCTCACATCGTCTTCGCACAGGCCTACGCGCAGGGGTTCCACGGCACCGATGATGGTGCATCCGGCTCGGTCGGACGCCGGCGGCGTTCAGGTTGCGTTCAGGCGCGCGGGGGCGGGCGGACGGATGATCGACGCGCGGGTTGCAGTCAGGAAGCGCTCAGGTCGGCGTCGGCACGCTCATTCGCCATGACCACCTTCACCGCGAACTCGAGAGCCGCCGCCTCAACGGTCCGGCGGATGCTCAACAAGGTCCCAGAGGTCACCTTCTACTTCTGGGTCATCAAGATCATGTGCACGACGGTCGGCGAGACCGCCGCCGACTACCTGAACGTCAACCTCGGCTTCGGCCTGACCAACACGACGATCGTCGCCGGCGTCCTGCTCGCCGGGCTGCTCGGCGTGCAGTGCGCGCTGCGCCGCTACGTCGCCCCCGCCTACTGGCTCGTCGTCGTCGTCATCAGCGTCTTCGGCACGCTCATCACCGACAACCTCAGCGACCGCTACCACGTCCCGCTGACCACCAGCACCACCGTCTTCTCGATCGTGCTGGCGATCGTCTTCGCCGTCTGGTTCGCCGTCGAGCGCACCCTGTCGATCCACACCATCTTCACCCGCCGCCGCGAGGGCTTCTACTGGCTGGCCATCCTCTTCACCTTCGCCCTCGGCACCGCCGCCGGCGACCTGATGGCCGAGAAGCTCAGCCTCGGCTACGGCGTCTCGGCCGGGATCTTCGGCGGCGCGATCGCCGTCATCGCCCTCGCCCACTACGCGCTGCGGCTCAACCCCGTCCTGAGCTTCTGGCTGGCCTACATCCTCACCCGCCCGCTCGGCGCCTCGATCGGCGACGGGCTCAGCCAGTCACGCCACGCCGGCGGCCTCGGCCTCGGCACCACCGGGACCAGCTACATCTTCCTCGGCTGCATCCTCGCCCTCGTCACCTACCTCACGATCAGCCGCCGCGACCAGGCCCGCCCCGAGGTCGCAGCCGCGTGACCCTCAAGCGGGAGCTCGCCGTTGCCGAGAGCCTGGCCCTCGAGGCCGGCGAGCTCCTGCGAGGTCACCGGGCGCACAAGGTCGAGGTCGGCCACAAGGAGGACGGGGAGATCGTCACCGCTGCGGATCTCGAGTCCGACGCGCTCATCCGGGCTGGGCTCGCGATCGCCTTTCCCGGCGACGCGATCTACTCCGAGGAGGCGGCGGACTCGCCCGCGCGGCTGGCGTGCTCGCGGGTGTGGATCATCGATCCGCTCGACGCCACGAGCGACTTCGTCGCCGGGGGTGACCAGTACGTCGTCTCCATCGGCCTCGCGATCGACCGGGCGCCGGTGCTCGGCGTCGTCTACCGACCCGAGCGCGAGCAGCTGTTCTCCGGCCACCGCGACCGCGGCGTGACGCTCAACGGGCGTCCGGTCCGCGCGACCGGGGCGCGCAAGCTCGACCACGCGCGGATCGCGATGTCCGCCAAGGAGTCCAAGCGCGGTCCGCTCGAGCTTCCGCCCACGGTGGTCGTGCGGCGGATGCGCAGCATGGCCCACAAGCTCGCCCGCGTCGCCGCGGGCCTCGACGACGGCGCGATCTCGCTGAAGGCGCGGCGGGAATGGGGCACCTGCGCCGGCGTCGCCCTCGTCCTCGCCGGCGGCGGCCGCGCCACGCTGCTGGACGGCAGCGACATCGCCTTCAATCAGCCGGTCCCCCGCCTGCCGCTCGGCATGGTCGCTGCGGGCGCCGCCCTGCACCCGGCGCTGCTGATGGCGGTCGGCTGAGCCCTCTGATTCACCGTGCGTGTCGCTCCTTCGGCGCGGTCACGCGAACCGAATCGACGTAGACGTCGCCGGTCCGGGTGAGGCGGTTCCAGCTGCGCCGGCTGCCGTTGAGCGCGGTGAGCACCGAGTCGATGACGACCAGGTACATCAGCTGGCGGTAGACGAGCTGCTGCAGCGGCAGGCTCCAGAGCGGGCGCAGCGACTCGCCGTCGAAGCGCAGCGCGGTGGCGCACAGCACGAGCTGCACCACGTTGAAGCCGACCCAGAAGCCCAGGATCGGCATCGGGTCCAGGAAGAGGATCGAGTAGATCGCGAAGAGGTCGATGAGCGGCGCGCACAGCGGCAGCGCGACCTGGAAGACCGCCATGTACGGCAGCGCCCGGCGCCCGATCGGCTGGCGGCCGGGCCGCAGCGCGGCGCCCCGGTGCTTCCACAGCGACTGGATCGTTCCGTAGGCCCACCGGCAGCGCTGGCGCCAGAGGCCGCGCAGCGTCGCGGGCGCCTCGGTCCATGCCCGGGCGCGCTCGGCGTAGACCACCTGCCATCCGGCGTCGCCCAGCGACATCGTCAGATCGGTGTCCTCGGCGAGCGTCGCGCCCGAGACCCCGCCGACGTCGCGCAGGGCGGCCAGGCGGTAGGCGCCGATCGCGCCGGGAACCGTGGGCATGCAGCCGAGCACCTCGTAGGCGCGGCGGTCCAGGTTGAAGCCCATGACGTACTCGAGGTGCTGCCAGCGCCCGAGCATCCCGCGGCGGTTGCCGACCTTGGTGTTGCCGGAGATCGCGCCCACCGCGGGCTCGCGGAAGCGCTGGACGAGCTCGAGCAGCGTGTCCGGCTCGAAGACCGTGTCGGCGTCGACCGTGACGACGAACTCGTGCCGCGCGCTGGCCAGACCGCGGTTGAGCGCCGCGAACTTCCCGCCGGCGCCCTGGCGCAGCACCCTGACGTTCGCGAGGCCCAGCCGCTCCACGACGGCGGCCGTGTCGTCGGTCGATCCATCGTCGACCACGATGACCTCGAACGGCCCCGGGTACCGGCTCGCCGCAAGCGACTGCACGCCCCGCGCGATGCCGACGGCCTCGTCGTGGGCGGGAACCAGGATCGAGACCGGCGGCGCGAACGACCGGTCGGTGCGGCGCCGCAGCGCGCGGCGGCGATCGATTGCGGCCAGAGCGAGGACCGCGAGCATGCGCAGGGCGACGAGGATGGTGATCAGCTCGACCACCCGCGTCAGCACGCCGGTCACGATCCGCGCGAGCCAGAGCGTGCTGACGAGCATGGTCCCGCGGCTGTGCTGCCAGTCGCTCGCCGGGAGCATCGCGGCGAGCGGGCGCTGCCCGTCGATGCCCGAGACGGTCGTGAGCCGGTCGCCGCGGGCGCGCAGCGCTCGGATGATCCGCGGCAGCGCGAGGACGGTCTCCGCGCGCCGACCGCCGCCGTCGTGCATGAGGACGATGCCGCCGCGCCCTCGCGGCGGCAGCGCCGCGCGGACGATCGAGCCGACCCCCGGCTGGTTCCAGTCGGTCGTGTCGTAGTCGGAGAGGACGATCCGGTAGCCGCGCCGGGCGAGCGCGTTCCAGATCGCGTCCTCGGCGGGGGTGACCGCATCGGGCGTCGACGAGTACGGCGGTCGGACCAGGCGCGTGCGCAGGCCGATGGCGCCGGCCAGCGCGCTCTCGGTCATCCCGACCTGCGCATCGCGCTCCCACGGCGGCAGGCCGATGAGGTTCGCGTGCGTGAACGTGTGGTCACCGAGCTCGAATCCGTCGCGCCAGAGCATCCGCGTGAGCCAGGGATGGCGCACGATCTGCCCGCCGATCTCGAAGAAGGTGGCCGGAGCGTGCTCGCGGCGCAGGACCGCGGCGACGCGCGGCGTCCAGCGCGGATCGGGGCCGTCGTCGAAGGTCAGCGCGACGCGCCGGCCGAATGGCGGCTCGTGCGACACCAGCCCGTGCGGGCCGGGTCCGAGGATCGGCCGCGAGCGCGCGAGCGGCGCGGGGCCGGTGACGGTGTCGACCGTGCCCGACGCCCCGATCGTCTTCGTCGTGAAGCCCTGAACGAGCAGCAGCACGACCAGGCAGCCGACGCAGAAGCCGATCGTCCCGCGATGGGTCATGACTCTCGCGGCCGGCGAGCGCCGACCCGGATGTGCGCCCGGGCCAGCCGGTCGATGTCGGGCCGCGAGGCGTGGATGGCGTGGTGGACCAGCGGCACCGGCGCCGGCAGCCCGCCGAACCCCGTCGCGCCCAGCATGAGCGCGGCCATCCAGGTGGCGAAGGCGAGCGCGACGGCGCGGACCACCCGCCGCAGGGCGACGGCCCGGCGACCGCTGGGATCGACGAACACCTGTGGCTCCACGGGCCGGCTGGCGAAGGAGCTCGTCTCCACGACCCCGACTGTCGCGGAGGGGCTCAAGGGTTCCTGAACGTCCTGTGGGCGAACCGTTGGGATTGCGCTGGCTCGTGTTGCGAGCGGCCCGGCGGCGGCCGCGCCGCCTCTATGGTCGGCCTTCGATGACCGCACGTCTGTGGCTCACCGGAGTCGCCGCGGCGGTGCTCGCCGGGGCCGCGATGGCCGTCGCCACCGCGCACACGTCACGGCACGCGGCGCCGGCCGCGGCGCTCTCGGCGGCGGCCGTGTCCGCGCGCGACGGCGCCTACGTGCGCGTCGACCAGCTGGTCGTTCCCGCCCGCGCGCCGGTCCACGCGCGGGTCCTGTCGCGCGGGCGCGAAGCCGACGCGCCGTTCACCGTCGCCGACGGCGCGGGGCGGGTCGTCGCCCGCGGGCGCGTCGGGCGCGATCTGGGGCCGTGGAGCACGCGCTTCCCGCACGTCGCCGCCCTCACGGCCCCGCCGCTGCCGGCCGGCACGTACGTCATCCGCGTCGGCGGCCGCGAGCCGGCCGTCTCCC
>VAWY01000297.1 GCA_005888335.1 Actinomycetota bacterium | reverse complement strand
GAGCTCTCCACCGTCGGCGAAGCGCTCGAGGAAGGCCGCTACGAAATGGCCGTCGCCGAAGCGGCTGCCGACGGGCGGCCGGCACCCGAGCGCCGCCCGCCCTGTTTCTTCGACCCTCGACACGGCCCGTCGACGCGCGATGTCGAGTGGGCTCCTCCAGGTGGAACACCGCGGCCGGTCCCGGCGTGCGAAGCGGACGCGCAGCGCGTCGAGCGCGGGGAGCAGCCCGAGTCGCGGCAGATCGCCTACCGCGGCGGAACGATCCCCTACTGGCAAGCAGGGCCGGCGTACGGCGGCTACTTCGGCGGGTTCCTGCCGGGCCTCTTCGTGGGCACGTGGCTGGGCGGGCCCGGCTGGGGCTTCGGCGGTGGCGGCTTCGGCGACGCGAGCGGATCGGCCAGTCCGGGCGACTTCGGCGGCGGCGGTGACTTCGGCGGCGGAGGCGGTGGCGGTGACTTCGGCGGCGGCGGGGGCGGCGACGGAGGCGGCGGGGACTTCTAGCAGGGCTACCCGGCGCCGGTCTTGTGCAGCTGCGCATAGATCCGGCGCGCGGTCTTCGGCGGGACGCCGGGCACGCCCTCGAGCTCCTCCGGCGTCGCGGCGAGCATCTCCTCGACCGAACCGAAATGCTGGAGGAGTGCGCGCCGGCGCGCCGGGCCGACGCCCTCGAGGTCGTCGAAGATCGACGCGAAGCCGCGCGACTCGCGCCGCTGTCGGTGGAAGCCGAGCGCGAACCGGTGCGCCTCGTCGCGAATGCGCTGCAGGAGCTGCAGCCCCGGGTTGTGGCGCGACAGCACGATGGGGTCGCTCTGTCCCGGGATGAAGACCTCTTCGATCCGTTTCGCCAGCGCGATCACGGCGACGCGCGGCAGGTCGTACGCCTGCATCGCCGCGAGCGCAGCGGAGAGCTGACCCTTGCCGCCGTCGATCACGACGAGATTCGGCCCCGTCGCGAACGATGCGTCGTGCGTATCGCCGGTTCCGTCGGACAGCCGCGCGAAGCGGCGTGAGATCACCTCGGCCATCGCGGCGAAGTCGTCCGGGTCGTCGCCGGCCTGCTTGATGCCGAACTTGCGGTAGTCCGACTTCTTCGGCAGCGCGTCCTGAAACACGACCATCGAGCCCACGGGGTCCTGCCCCATCGCGTGCGAGATGTCGTAGCACTCGATCCGGAGCGGGAGCGACTCGAGGTTGAGCGCCTCGCGCAACTCCTCGAGCGCCTCGACGCGGCGCGCGCGCTTCTGCTCGGTGGCCGCCTGCTCTGACGTGAGCGCATGCCGCGCGTTCTCGTCGGCGAGCTGCTGCAGGCGGCGCTTCTCTCCGCGCTCCGCCGTCCGGACCTCGACGCGTGCGCGACGCTTCTCGGAGAGGAACTCCGCCAGGGCTGAAAGATCGTCCGCGGCATGCGGAACGATGATCTGCGGCGGCACGCTCGGCGCCGAGCCGTAGTACTCGAGGCCGAACGACTCGAGCACCGTCGTCAGGTCCTGGCCGGCGACGTTTTCGAGGTGGAACGAGTAACGGTCGACCATCCTGCCGCCGCGCAGCGGGAAGATCTGCACCACCGCGCGATCGCCTTCTGCCGCAAAGCCGATCACGTCCACGTCACCGACCGACTGTCGTTCGACGGCCTGCCGCTCGACGAGGTGCTGCACGGCGCGCAGCCGATTCCGATAGCGCGCGGCGTCCTCGAAACGCTCCTTGCGCGCAGCCTCGTTCATCTTCCGTTCGAGCTCCTGCTGGATCGGTTTCACGTCGCCTGAGAGGAACTCGATCACGCTGTCGATGATCGCGCGATAGTCCTCTCTCGAGACGTAGCCGACGCACGGCGCCAGACAGCGCTCGATGTGGTAGTCGAGGCATGGAATGCCCGAGTGCCGTCCCGGCTTCGGGCCTTCGCACGGGCGGTACGGGAACACGCGGTTCAGCACGTCGAGCGTCTCCCGGACCTTCTTCGCGTTCGCGTAGGGGCCGAAGTACCAGACGCCGGGCCGGTGGCGCTCGCGCGTGAACATCACGCGGGGGTACTCGTCCTCGACGGTGACGGCGATGTAGGGGAACGACTTGTCGTCGCGCAGCCGAACGTTGAAGGGCGGCCGGTGCCGCTTGACGAGGTTCTGCTCGAGGTGGAGCGCTTCGACCTCGGTGCCGGTGACGATCACCTCGATGTCCTGCACGCGTTCGGGCAACTGCTGGATCTGCGCCCGACCGTCCTGCGTGGCCTGGAAGTACGAGCGGACCCGGGGCCGCAGCGACTTCGCCTTGCCGATGTAGAGGACGTCGCCCCCGGCGTCCCGGAAGAGGTAGACGCCCGGCTTCGCCGGCAGCCGTTTCAGCTGGTCCTCGAGCCTTGCAGCCATCTTCCGGCTACCGTAGCCGAGCTAATGCGGGCGTCGATCCTGCGGATCTCGACAGTCGTCGCGGCGCTCGCGCTCGCTCCCGCCGCGCATGCCGCGGGACCCGCGCTCGTCCTCGGAGCGACCGAGGACGCCGTGCGCTCGGTCACGCTCGCCGAGTCGAAGACCCAGATGGACCTGCTCGCGCTCGCGGGCTTTCGCGGCGTGCGGATCACCCAGATCTGGGTTCCCGGCGAGCGCTCGCTCTCGGACCACGACGAGACCGTGCTCGACAACGTGGCCGCCGCCGCGAAGCTCGCGAACGTCACCGTTCTGACGAGCGTGATGAACGCGGGCAGCAGGACGACGCCGGTGAGCGAGCAGGACCAGCTGGAGTTCGCCGCCTACGCCGCCTCGGTCGTGAAGAGGGTGCCCGCCCTGCAGATCGTGATCGTCGGCAACGAACCGAACCTCAATCGCTACTGGCTGCCGCAGTTCAACGAGGACGGCAGCGACGCTGCGGCGCCGGCCTACGAGTCGCTGCTCGCGCTGACCTACGACGCGGTGAAGGCGGCGGCGCCGAGGGTGACGGTGCTCGGCGGCGCGGTCTCGCCGCGCGGCGGCGACGTCGGGGGCGGTATCCGGCCGACGCACTCGCCCACCGTCTTCATCCACGACCTGGGGCAGGCGTACCGCGACAGCGGCCGGACGACGCCGCTCATGGACGGTTTCGCGTTCCACCCGTACGAGGACAACTCGAGCATCGCGCCGGTCGACGGCACGCATCCCAACTCGACGACGATCGCGCTCGCGGACTATCCCAAGCTCGTTGCGTCCCTCGGGGAGGCATTTCCGGACGGCTACTCGATGACGATCTGGTACGACGAGTTCGGCGTCGAGTCGCAGATCCCCGCGGCGAAGCAGGATCTGTACACCGCGGTGGAGCCTGCGACGACGAAGCCCGTGCCGGAGGCGACGCAGGCCGCGTACTACCGGCAGGCGGTCCAGCTCGTGTTCTGCCAGCCGAACGTGCGAGGGCTCTTCCTCTTTCACTCGGTCGACGAGAAGGATCTGACGGCGTGGCAGTCCGGGGTCTATTTCGCCGACGGCACGCCGAAGTCGAGCCTGCCGGCGGTGAAGCTCGCGCTCGAGCAGTCGCGGCGCGGAGTCGTGACGCACTGCGACGGCCTGGAGCTCACGGTACTGCCCAAGGTCTCCCAGAAGGG
>VAWY01000118.1 GCA_005888335.1 Actinomycetota bacterium | reverse complement strand
CTGCCCGAGCCGGCCAGGGCGCGGGCCCCCACCCTCGATCCGGCGGCCCGTTCGGGCTAGAGAGCACAGCCTCGCATCCCAGGCTCGCCAGCGTCTCGCGGCCGGTTACGGGACGACCGCTCGGGACGACGGCAGACGCCTCGCATGACGCCGCCCTCGCTCGCGCAAATCGCGCGAAGCGAGACTGTGGCGGCTCGCGTTCCCGCGAGAACTCGAGGGACTGCGACGTACATCACCGCCTGGACGCGAGCCAGGGCTTGGGGGGTCCGAACGCGCGACCCTGCGCAGGCAGTCAAGCCCTTCAGCGCCTCGCGCCCGCCCGTGCAGGTGTTCCTCTCATACCTGCTCACGCCGGCGGAGATCGCCCGATGACGCGCGCCAACGGGGAATCCCGGCGACGCGAACCGCCATCCGGGCCCCGCCGCGCTTCGCCGGGGGCGGCCCGGAGCAGCTCTACATCACGCAGCTGGAGACGCGCGTGGGCGCGGCCGCGCCCCCCAGACACCCGCGTACCCCGCGCTCGCGCGGCGTTCATCCACGCGTTCTCGCAGATCGTCATCCACGGCCGCCCGGTCAAGCCGGCTCTTGACGCGGCGGCTCGCAGGGTCCAGCGTGACCTGGCGGATCACCAGTACAACGAGTCGACTGAGCGCTAGTCAGATGCGGAGCCGCTCGCCCGCCGGCGTCCGGATTGGAGTGCTCGCCCGCATGCGAGTGGGGACGAAGCTGCTGCTGCTCGTCCTCCTGCCGGTCTGCGCCCTGCTCGGCTTCACGGTCCTCTCGGTCGCCAACAGGTGGCGCGACGCCGACCGCCTGCGCGACTTTCGCAGCGCGACCGGGCTCTCGTTCCCGACGGCGGTCGTCGCGGACGCGCTCGCGGCCGAGCGGCTCGCGGCGGTGATCCGCCGGGTGCGCTCGAGTGCAGCCGCACGGAATGAGTTCCTCTCGGGCCAGCGCGGAGTCGACGCGGCGCTGCGCCGCGCCGTGCGGCGCACGTCCGGCCGGGAGGGGTCGGTGGACGTCGCGGGCAGGCTCGACGCGGCCGGTCGTCAGGTCCGCGCGCTGCGGCGCGAGGTGGCCACGGGATCGCTCAGCGCGGAGGAGATCGCCGACGGCTATGGCGTGATCGCCGCCGCCATGATCGGGATCGTCCGCGACCTCGACGCGGGCCGGCCTTCGCGCGCCTCTGGCCGTGCGGCCGACGCGTACGTGGCACTCCTGCAGGCGATCGAGGCGGCCGAGCGCGAGCGAGTCAATCTTGCCGCCTTCCTTGCCGCGCCCGTCCCCGAGGGCCCGCCCTTCCCGCTTCGCTGGGTCGCGCTCGAGTCCGCCGAGCTCGACACGTTCCGCCAGAACGCCACCGGGCGGCTGACCGCCGAGCTCGACGCGCTCCTGTTCCACCGGGCCGGCTTGAGCGTCCGGCGGGTGCGCGAGCGGCTTGCGCAGGATCCGCGCACCGCCGTCGATCCCAGCTCCCTGGGCCGGTGGCTCGCCGCGTCGGGCGGGCGAATCGGCGAGCTGCGGCGCCTGGAGCGCCAGGCGGCCGGGGAGCTCGCCGAAGCGGCCTTGGACGACCTCGACGCAGCGCGGGCAGAGGCCCGTCGCGAGCTGGTGGTCCTGCTGGCCGTGCTGGTGCTCGTCTCCGCGCTCGCGCTGGCGCTCCGGCGATCGATCACGCGGCCGCTCCGAGAGGTCTCCGAGGGCGCGCACATGCTGTCGAGCGGCGACCTGACGTTCGACGTGTCCTATGCGGGTCGCGATGAGATCGGCGACGTCGCGGCGTCGTTCCGCGAGCTGCGCATCAGAGCCGAGCGCCTCGCCGACGAGATCCGGGCGATGAACGTCGCGATCAGCGAGAACCGGCTCGACCATCGAGCCGACGTCTCCGGGTTCCGAGGCACGTGGGCCCAGCTGCTGGGCGGCATGAACGACACCATGGCGGCGTTCGCCGGGCTGCACAGCCGGCGCCGACGTGCCGAGCGCGAGGCCGTGGCGTTCTTCAACCTCTCGCTCGACCTCCTGTGCATCGCGGGCGCGGACGGCTACCTCAAGCGGGTGAACCCCGCCTTCGAGCGGACGCTCGGCTATGCGAGCCGGGAGCTGCTGTCGCGTCCCTTCGTCGAATTCGTCCATCCGGACGACCGAGCGCGGACGAGCGACGCCCTCACCCGCCTGGGGCGGGGCGACGAGTTCTCGCACTTCGAGAACCGCCACCTCCACAGGGACGGCTCGGTGCGCTGGCTGCAGTGGAGCGCGCGACCGGTTCCCGAGGAGGGGCTGATCTACGCCGCGGCGCGCGACGTGACCGACAGCCGTCGCAACCGCGACGAGCAGGCCGCGCTGCGGCGCGTGGCGACGCTCGCCGCGGAGGGCGCGCCGCCCGCCATCCTCTTCGGCGCGGTCGCCGAGGAGGTGGAACGGCTGCTGAGCACCGGCTCGGCTCAGGTGCTCCGCTACGAGCCCGACGGGAGCGCCACCGTCCTGGGCGCAGCGCCCGCGGGGCCCGCGGCAGAGAACGGAGGCGTCGGGGCAGACGGCGCCCGCGCACGCCATTCCGACGATTCCCTAGCCGCGCCGATCGTCGTCGAGGACCGCCTCTGGGGGGCCATCGTCGCGACGGCCGCCGAGCCGCGGCCGCTGCCGCCCGACACCGAGGCGCGCCTGGCCAGCTTCACGGAGCTCGTGGCCACCGCGATCGCGAACGCCGAGAGTCGCGCCGAGCTGGCCGCCTCCCGCGCGCGTGTCGTCACGGCGGCCGACGAGGCGCGGCGGCGGATCGAGCGCGATCTGCACGACGGCGTCCAGCAGCGCCTCGTCTCGCTCGGCCTCGAGGTCCGCACCGCCGAGTGGATCGTGCCGGCCGAAGCGACCGAGCTGAAGGAACGCCTGTCGCAGATCGCGACCGGGCTCAACCGCACCTTCGAGGACCTGCGCGAGATCGCGATGGGCATCCATCCGGGCATCCTGTCCAAGGGCGGCCTGGGTCCCGCGCTGAAGTCGCTCGCGCGGCGGTGCGCCGTCCCGGTCGAGGTCGAGTCCAGCCTGCCCTCGGGATCACGCCTTCCCGAGCAGGTCGAGGTCGCGGCCTACTACGTGGTCTCCGAGGCGCTCACCAACTCGGTCAAGCACGCTCGCGCGTCGGTGGTGCGCATCGGCGTGGTGATGCGCGGCGACCGCCTCCAGCTCTCGATTCGCGACGACGGCGTCGGCGGGGCCAAGCCCGGTGGCGGCTCAGGCCTCGTCGGGCTGGCTGACCGCGTCCACGCGCTCGGAGGAACGATCGACATCACCAGCCCGCCGGGGAGCGGAACGGTGCTTCAGGTGATTCTCCCGATCGTGGGCGGCTGACCGTCCCGCGGCGGCTACGACGTCTCCAGGAGTCGGACCGCCGCGGGGACGTCGTCGGCGATGAGCAGCGTCCCCGCGAGCCCGCTCATCTCCAGCACGCGCGCCACGTCGCGGTGGACGCATGCGAGCGCGACCCCGCCGCCGCGCCGCGACAGCATCCGAGACAGCGAGAAGATCACACGCACGCCGGTCAACGACATGAACCGCACTTTGGCGAGGTCGAGCACCACCCCGTCGAAGGAGCCGTCGTCGCAGGCCGTGCCGGCGAGCGCGGGCGCGGTGAGCATGTCGACGTCGCCGTCGACCTCGACCACGCGCACCCGACCGCGCTGCGCATGCGACACCCGGAAGCGCGGCAAGGGCGTCAGCGGCGGATGCCCGCGATCGACGGCGCGCCAGCCGACCGGAGGGAGTCGGCCGGCGCGCCGTACACGGGCCGCGCACTCGTTCACGCGGACCAGGCCCTGCCTTCGCCGCCGCGCGTCACGGCCGCCGCGCGGCGGCCGCGTTGCCCCACCGGCCGCCGGAGTCCGGACATCTCAGCAACGACGCGATGACGAGCGCGCGCTGCGACGAGCCTTTGTCGTCCACGCGCGCGGAGTGTCCTGGGGACTCCGTTCGCAGCCGCTGTCGCGGCAGAGAGTTGGCGGCGGACATGTTCACTCCTCGAGAGCCGTGATTCGCGCGCGAAACGGTTGCGCTCGGGCGCCGCGCTGTCATCACGGCCAGTGACCATTTGCGCCCCCGGCCAGCAGGGCTCTCCGAATACCTGCTGGCTGCAATGCGGGCTTCCGGCCTCGGTGGAATGCTCAGCCGGCGATGTCGCTGCGCTGCCTCATCGTCGACGACAACGCGTCGTTCATGGAGGCCGCGCGCGGGTTGCTCGAGCGTCAGGGCGTCACCGTGGTCGGCGTCGCGACGACGGCGGCCGAGGGTCTTCGGGGCAGCAAGGAGCAGGAGCCCGACGTGATCCTCGTGGACATCGACCTCGGCAGCGAGAGCGGCTTCACCGTGGCGCGAGAGCTGGCAGACCGAGCCACGGGCGCGTCAGCCAACGTGATCCTGATCTCGACGCATCCCCAGGAGGACTTCGCCGATCTCGTCGCCGACAGCGCCGCCGTCGGCTTCCTCGCGAAGTCCGAGCTCTCGCGCGAGGCCATCGAGCGGTTGCTCGGCCGGTCCGACCCGGCGGCACCCGCTTAGCGCGCCTCCAGGAAGGTGATCACCGCCAGGACGCGACGGTGGTCGTCGCCCGTCGCGGGCAGCGCCAGCTTGGCCAGGATGCTGTGCACGTGCTTCTCGACCGTGCCCTCGGTCAGCCAGAGTCGCCGCGCGATGCCCGCGTTGGAGCGTCCCTCCGCCATCAGCGCGAGAACCTCGCGCTCCCGAGCGGTGAGCTCGGCGAGCGGATCCTGCTTGCGTTGGGCGTCGACGAGCTCCTGCACCACCGCGGGGTCCACGACCGAGCCGCCGGCGGCGACGCGCTCGATCGTGTCGATGAACTCGTCGACGTCCGTGACGCGGGTCTTGAGCAGGTAGCCGGTCCGCCGGCCGCTGGCGAGCAGCTCCATCGCGTGCTCGACCTCGACGTGCGCCGAGAGCACGACGATGCCCGTCTCAGGGAGCTGCCGGCGGATCTCGCGGGCGGCATCGAGGCCCTCGGTCGAGTGGCTCGGCGGCATGCGGATGTCGACGAGCACCAGGTCCGGCCGTTGCTCGCGGACGACGGCCAGCAGCTCTGCGCCGTCGCCGGCGCGGCCCACGACGTCGAAGCCCGAGCGCTCAAGCAGGCTCGCGAGGCCCTCGCGGAGCAGGACGTCGTCCTCCGCCAACGCGACGCGACACCGCCGGGATGCGCCGGCATCACCCTCCGCCCGCCTGGCGTCACCCGGTCTTGCCGCCATCGTCACGGATTATCTCGCCACGCAGGCGCGAGACGAGCCCGTTCGCCGTCAGGACGCCTCGAGCACCGCGCGGCATGTCGCGCAGCACGATCACGCTGCTTGCGGGCCGGCAGCGCCTGGACCGCTGCGCCGACGACGTTGAGCGCCTCGCGGGCGAGGACCGCGCCCGCCGGTTTCGCGGAGCCCGTCGCGAGCGCGGCATTCTCCCAAGCCAGGGAGGACAGCGGGCGTGCGCAACGACGACGCCAAAAAGGCCGAGCCCTAGCCGGGCTTCTCTAGCGTGCGCGAGAGGACCCGAGCCTCTGACCTTCGGTTCCGCAGACGGATCGTGATCAGAGCGGAGCGACAGCGCCCCTTCCGCGTGATGGGAGCGCTGTCGTCTCGGCGAAGCTGCCGGGCGCCCCCGGCTTCCGGCGCCTGGTCGGCAGGCTCCCAGGAGTGGGACGCGCGGTAGGGCCTACTTGACAGGACACCTTCGAGCTGCGCGGCCGCGCCGGGCGCGACATCCGAGATCGTGCCGACGCGCGGGCCGCGGTTCGTCGACCCGCACGGGGCTTGTTGATCGCGCGGCGCATCGGTTTGCGTCGGGGAGCGCTCGTCGGTTGGTGAGTGTCGGTGCCCGCGCGTCGCAGCGGCCGGTGACTACGATCCCGCCCAACCCGAGTACAGGAGTGACATGCCCGAGGTCCCCGACGTCAGCGCGATCGCCCAGAACGTCAAGGCGGGCATCAAGCAGATCGAAGATCAGCTCAAGCAGAACCAACGGCTCAGCGATGAGCTCGATCGCCTGCGCGACGCGCTGAGCCGTCTCGAGGGTGCCGCCCGATCGCGGGTCGGCGCCGCCCCCCGTGGTCGGGGGTTCGCGGCCAAGCCGGCGCCCACCGCCAAGCGTCCAACCGCTGCAAAGCGTGCAACCGCCGCCGCACGCGCGGGCACCGCCAAGCCCGCGAGAACCGCCAACAAGCCCGCGAGCGCGCGGACCGGCGCGCCGCGCGGCCAGAACAAGGCCAAGGTGCTCGACGCGCTCAAGAGCGGCGGCCCGATGACCGCTTCGGAGATCGCGAAGGTGACCGGCATCAGCGCCGGCACCGTCAGCACGCTGCTCACCAAGATGGCCAAGACGGGCGAGCTCGCCAAAGCGGAGCGCGGCTACACCCTCCCGCACCAGCCCGCAGCCGCGGCCACCACGCCGGCCGCCGGACAGTGAGAAGCCACGCCCGCCGCACGCACTCGCGAAGGCAGTCTGCGACGACGCCAAGAGCATCGAGGCCGCACTGATCCTTCTCGCGGAACAGCACGGCGCCGCAGCCCGGGAGCGCCGTTACTTCAGCTCGAAGAAGAGCGCTCGCAGTTCGGTCGTCCCGGTGTTCTCCGTCGAATGCTCCTCCGCTTCGCGCCACATGACGTCGCCGGCGCTCACGTCGACCTCCCCGGACTCGCCGTCCGGCGAAGTCAGCCTGACCTTGCCACCCTCGAGCGCGTACACCAGGTAGTCCGGATGTGAATGCCTCGCGGACCCCTCACCTGGCCGCAGGCGCACCTCCAGCAGCCGCACGCGTTCGTTCTCGAACAGCACGCTGTAGACGTTCGGCGCCACCTCTGCTGGATCCGCCATCGATGCCTCCTCGCCCCAAGCTCGCGCTTCGGCGCCTCCAACGACGAGGATGACGCAGCGGCCCGCACGCGCGCAACCACAAACGAGCGCACGCGTCGCTCGCTCACCCGGGTGATGTGGCGCCCGAATGATGCAGCGTCGCGACCCCGAGGGCGTCGAGGCCGTGGCGATCGCCGCGGCCGTCGGCCTGCACGGGAAGCGGATCCTCGAAGTGGGCTGCGGCTCCGGCCGCCTGACACCAGTAGCCGCGGCGCAGGCGACGCACGTCTACGCCTTCGATCGCGAGCCTGACGATGTGGCCCAGGCGCGCGCGTCGCTCCCGCGTGACCTGCGCGACCGCGTCACGTTCGCCGTCCACGGCGCTGAGGCGCTCGACGTCCCACGCCGGCGCTTCGACCTCGCGCTCTGTGGCTGGTCGCTGTGATGCCTCCCGCCGGCGGGCGTCGTGAACGCCCTGCACACAGAATTCACGCGGCACCGAAACCTGACGGGCTGATCGTCGACACGCAGGCCGCGACCGCCGGTCGAAGCCGACGGCGTCCAGGTGGGCACCCCTGGACATGCGCGCGTGGCGCGCCGCGATCGACACCATCGACGGGCTCACGAACCGGGTGCTCGAGGAGGGGCTGTTCGCGCTGGAGTTCGTGCGCGACGTGATGGTCACGGGTGAGACTCGTTCGGTCTACACGACGGCGTTCTCGGTGGCCCAGCGGGCCAGCTGCGACCGGCGGCGGACGTCGACCTTGTCGCGCACGCGCCTCAGGTGCGCCTGCACGGTGCGCGCCGAGATGTGCAGCCGACGCCCGATCTCGTCGTCGGTCAGTCCGTCGGCCACCAGGCGCAGGACGTCGAGCTCGCGCTCACCCAGCATCGCGCGCGACGCCGCGGGCGGCCCCGCGCCCGAGAAGGCCCGCAGCAGGTGCGCGGTCAGCGACGGCTCGATCGCCGCGTCACCACGATGAACGGTCGCGACCGCCTCGCGCAGCGCAGACACCGTCGAGCGCTTAGTGATGTAGCCGGCCGCACCAGCGCCGAGGGCCTGCACGACGGTCTCGCGCTGCTCGCTGGCCGACATCACCAACACCCGCACGCGGGGCAGCTCGCGCTGGATGCGGGCCAGGACGACGACGCCGTCGAGATGAGGCATGCGCAGGTCGAGCACGATCACGTCGGGCCGCAACTCGTGCGCCCGCATGAGGGTCTCCTCGCCGTCGGCCGCTTGGCCGACGATCTCGATGCCCGGGTCGGTCTGCAGCGCCTCGACCACGGCGGCTCGCATCAGGGGGAAATCGTCGGCCACCAGCACCCTGATCCGCATCCCGCTCTCCTCGTCTGCGTGCTCGGTTCTCATCGATGTCCGACTCCGGACAATCGTGCCCGCGGCCTGTGAAGAACCTGTGGAGGTTCGGCGCTTCTTTCGTGAACGCACCGATGACTGCACGTCTTGCCCGGCGATCTGCAGCGCGCGTGCAGCCCGAGGCGCGCCCGAACAGGACGCCCCCGAGCGCAGAGCGGTGCGCGCCGTCGCGCGGGCGTCGCCCAGCCTCGGCAACGGCGCACACCCGGTGCCCTGCTGCTGCGTCACGTGGCGGAGCCAGCGTCGCCACAGTTCTTGCGCGCTAGCGCCGATCCGTCGGGGGCGCCGCTGCTGTGCGAGCGCCACGGTGACGTAGCTTGACAGCGCCCACGGCTTGCGGGGTGCGCCGCTCGGCTGCTCGAGCGCGGACGCGCGTTCCCAACGCGCGCTCGAACTCGCCGCCCTAGTGGGCGGCGTGTTAGCGGATGCCGTCCAGGTGCCCGCAGTGCCCTTAAGGGGACTCGTGCTGTGCCGGCGGCGAGGCGCGCGAACGTCTCGAACACGCCCGCAACTGGGTCGGGATGCCGGGGCGGTCGCCATCGACGCGTGACAGGTCTCGCCGAGCGCGGTGCCCGCCTGACAGCGGTTGAGGTCTCACGCCTCTGACGACGAGCGGTGATCCGTAGCGGGCACCGGTGTCGTGAACGGTGGTCCTCACCAACGCCTCCACCACGATCGCCGCGAGGGCGAGCAAGCCCGGCGCGTAACCGATCACGGCCGATGTCCGACGGCGACAGCGGCCAATTACGACGTCATCAAGTGCGTAGGAACGCTCACGATCATCGACGCGCGCGCTCGTTGCGCGGTTCGCCGAGCCGGGTGACGCGCGCCGCTTCGGCCGGGCGCGTGAGAGCTTTCTTCGGGCTCACCCGTCGGAGTGCTCCTCCCGTGAGGCCCGACGTAGCCCCGGGGCCTGACGCTCGGTTGCTTCACCATCGGCACGAGCGGGTTGTTCGGGCCCGTCCACCGCGCGGTCCCGAACGCGTCGGTGGTACCGCGCCCCCGACACCGGCCAGCACACCACGCTCCGCTACGAGCTCTTCGTCCACCGCGAGGCCTGCTACACCGCGACGCAGCCACAGCTCATCGAGAAGCCGTCGCTCATCGACGCCCGCACCCGCAAGTCCGTCCCCAACCCGCTCGAACAGTTCGACGGCTGCTTCGACGCCTACGACGACAGGACGTCGACCACGAGCTGACCGCCGCGCCGTCAGTCGCGCAGCGAGAGCGCCGGGGCGCAGATCGATCTGGCGCTCGCGCCGCGGGCCGCGGACACCGCGGTCACCTTCAAGTTCGGCGGTCACAGACGTCGCGACCTTACCGGCTCGCCCGCGGCATCGAAGGCAAGCCCGCCCCCAAGGCCTTGACCTCGCGCGTCACCTGCGACAAGGGCGGCCCGAAGGTCCCCGACCGCGGCCCGGGCAAGGACTGGGTCTGCAACGTCTCCTACCACGAAGTCCAGGCCGCGCGCCGCGAGGCACCTCACGGACAAGAGCAGCCACGGCCCGTGCGCCGCGCCAATACGCCGCGAGCTGACAACGCGTCGGCGAGGCTGGTCGAGCGGCACGCGGCGCCTTGGTCACTGCGCGGCCAGAGCGCTTACCAGCCCGAGCCGCTGCTGCCGCCCGAGCTCGCGGGGCTGCGGGCGGATGCCGGTGGCGCTCTTGATGATCTCGTACCAACGGCCCCTCGGCCGCCTCTCCGTCGGCGACTGGCTTATGCGAGCCGACGGAAACGTGCGCTGCGTACCTTCGCGGTCTTGGCTGCGCAGAGTCGCCGTCTCGGTTTGCCGGCGTGATCTTGGTCGCGACGAGCGGTTGTCCGGAGCAACGATCCGCTCAACCGAAGAGAGCCATCCTCATGTCCAGACTCCACATGCCAAGGAACCCATTCTCGATGAAGGCCCACCCCCGGAAGCTGGCCACCGGACTGGCCGCCGTGGCGCTGTTGGCCGCAGGGCCGATCGCCGCGGCCGACGCGCGCGGCGGCGGCGGCGGTGGCGGCGTGAAGGTGCAACCGCTGCAGCCCCAGCTGCCCAAGCTGCCCCAGCTGCCCCAGCTGCCCCAGCTGCCGCAGCTGCCCCAGGTCCCCCAGCCGCCCCAGCCCGTGCCGCAGGAGTTCTTCCAGGTCAAGGTGCTTCGGCTGGGCTCGAGCTGCCGCGCCGGGCTGCCGTTGGCCCGCAGCGAGCTCGAGTACGAGGTCTCCAACCTCGGCACGACGATGCTCGTCCTCGAGGTCGACAACGGGCCGCGCAACACCCCGGTCACCTTCAGGGTTGACGGGGCGGACGTCGCCACGGCGACCACCGACGCGTTCGGGACCGCGAGGTGGACGGGCCTGAACAACCCGCTCGTGCCGACGGTGACGTCGACGATGCAGGTCATCGACAGCCACGGGGTCGTGGCCGGGACGTCCTGCTGAAGCGACGCCCGCTGTAACCGTCGTCTGGCCCTCGGCCGGCCGGGGCAGGGTGACGACGACGGGGAAGCTTCCCCGACGCCGCGGACCGCTCGTGGGCGACACCCGGCGCGCGGCGAGCGGGTCGCGCACCGCACGGCGTCGTGCGGCGGCAAGGCCGAGCACGGGGGTCGCCGTCACGGGAGATCCGGTCCGATGACGACGATCACGTCCGCCCCACCTTGTGCTCGGCGGGCGGCCGCGTGGACGGCGGCGTCGGGGAGGCCGAGGGCCGCCGCCACCGGTCCCGACGACCGCGCTCATCAACGGCAGCAGGTCGATCGTCGGCCACGCGTCCGGCACCTCGCGCGACTCGGAGGACACCCTCGCCTTCAGCGCACTTTCGGATGTGCGGCCGATAATCGAGACGCTGCCCCTCGAACAGGCCGCCGACGCCTACGAGCGGATGATCAGCGGCGACGCCCGCTTCCGGATGGTCCTCACAACCGCCGCTTAGCGGCGTCGAGCTGGGCACCCTGTCGATCGGCCAGGCCGACTTGGCCGGCGACGTCGGGATCGTCCTCGAGCCGACCCAGAGAAGCGCGCGACAACGGCACGACCATCTCGGCTCCGGTGATCCGGAGTGCGCCAGACTCTGCTTAGGCGCCGAACGCGCCGTGAGCGAACGGGAGCCAAACGAGCGTGGACGAAGACGTCTTCAACATGTCGGTCCGAAAGTTCCTCAAGACACTCGGGGTGACCGCCCAGCGCGAGATCGAGCTCGCGGTGCGCGAGCAGCTGAGCGCTGGAGAGTTGCGAGGCGACGAAACGCTCGAGGCAACGGCGACCGTCGCGGTACATGGTCTTCCGCGCGACGTGGTCGTGACCGGAACGATCGCGCTCGCGTGACTGCGCGCTTCAGCCGGGCAGCCTCCGGGCGCGCACGAGGCCGAACTCGTGCTCGCCGCGCTGCAAACGCGCGGCGGACGAGCGGCCCGCGGCTGGCGCCAGCGCGCTGCTTGACGTTTCGAGGCCCGCGGCCTGCGCGGAGCGGGAGAGCTCCTCGAACGCTTCCGCGCGGGCGGCCCGTCGAGCGGACGAAGCCAAGACACGGGGCGTTCACCGCGGCGTGGCGGGGTCGCCGACCCGACCGGCCGGCTGGGCCGGTGAGTGGGTTCGCGAGTACCTGGGCCGTGCGGGTGACGCCGGCGCGGGCCGGCCCCGCCGCGAACCCCGCGCCGGCCGACCGCGACGAGGACCGACGCTTGGCCGGCACGTCGGCGATCCTCAAGCCCCGGTCCGCGCCGTGCGGATCGGGGGCTCGGTGTCCCGTCTCGCGAGAATCGACGTCAGCGGCAGGGCCGCATGGCATCAGGAGCCTTGAAGTTCACCGTGAAGTAGTTGGTGCGCCCGGCCACCAGCGGGATCTCGAACGCGGTGGTGTAGCAACGGTCGCTCGCGCCACCGGCTTGGAGCGAGCACCTGACCCGCCCTTGTGCTCTCACCACCGGCGGATAGTCGTACCCGGTGACCGTGTAGCTCCCGTTCGAGTCGGCAAACCCCCACTCGACGTCGTGGGGCGTGACGACTCTGACCGATCTGGCGGCCCACCCGGGCTTCCAGCATCCAAGCGTCCCAGAGAGGACCCACGTCGCCTTCTCGGTCTGTGCCAACGCCCGCTGCGCGGGCAAGGCCAGGACCAGCACCGAACCCATGCTGATCAACGTAGGAACAGTCCAGCGAACGGCGCGCATCAACTCGGCCTCCCCGCGAGACAAGGTTCAACGCTCAGTACTCTCGAGCGTGCTTCCGCCAACGGCGCATGTCAAGAGGAAGATTGACCCCGGCGCTTCAAGGCACGGGTTGCTTCTTCTATGACGCCGCGTCGGCGCTGCTGTATCCCGTCCCGCCGTTGTTCCGACGTCAAGGGTGACCGAAGACCGCGGGGCGCGTGGGCCGCGGCATCCGAACGACTGGCGGAGACGCGACGGACGGGACGATTCGTCGCGCCGCCAACGCGATCTCGCCAGCGGCCGCCTAGCGCGACGAGCAGCGACGCGAACGAGTGACGCAGCTTGTGCGGCGACAATCCCGTGGGTAGCGGCT
>VAWY01000027.1 GCA_005888335.1 Actinomycetota bacterium | reverse complement strand
GTCGTCGTGCTGCGCCGCTTCACCGGACTCATCCACGGCTTCCTGAACGCCACCGGCGTCAGCCGCGTCTCGCGCGACGCGGTCGTCGAGGTGGCCGGGGCCACGCGCGCCCTGCTCGAGACGGTCGCGGCCCGCGAGCCCGTGGGCGCCGAGTAGGGTCGCCTAGTCTCGCGGCTCATGCCCCGCCGCGAGATCCGCTCCTGGCTGATGGACATGGACGGCGTGCTCGTGCACGAGGAGCACGCGATCCCGGGCGCGCCCGAGTTCCTCGGGCGGCTGCGCGAGCTAGGCGTCCCGCATCTGCTGCTCACCAACAACTCGATCTACACGCGCCGCGACCTGGCCGCCCGCCTGCGCGCGAGCGGCCTGGAGGTCTCCGAGGAGTCGATCTGGACCTCGGCGTTGGCCACCGCGAAGTTCCTCGAGGACCAGCGCCCGGGCGGCTCGGCGTACGTGATCGGCGAGGCGGGGCTGACCACCGCGCTGCACGAGGCCGGCTACACGCTCAGCGACCGCGACCCCGACTACGTCGTGCTCGGCGAGACGCGGACCTACAGCTTCGAGCGGATCACGCGCGCGATCCGCCTGATCGGGGAGGGGGCGCGGTTCATCGCCACCAACCCGGACAACGTCGGGCCCAGCCCCGACGGCCCGCTGCCCGCGACCGGGTCGGTCGCCGCGCTGATCAGCCGGGCGACGGGCGTGGACCCCTACTTCGTCGGCAAGCCCAACCCGCTGATGATGCGCTCGGCGCTCAACGCGATCGAGGCGCACTCCGAGCACACCGCGATGATCGGCGACCGGATGGACACCGACGTCGTCTCCGGTCTCGAGGCCGGCCTCGAGGCGATCCTCGTGCTCAGCGGCGTCACCGGGCCCAACGAGGCCGAGCGGTATCCCTATCGGCCATCGCGGATCGTGGACTCGGTCGCCGACCTGGTCGCCGAGCTCGGCTGATGCCGGACGCGGTCGTCTTCGACCTCGACGGCGTGTTGGTGGACTCCGAGGAGCGCTGGAACGCCGCCCGCGAGGCGCTGACGCGCGAGTCCGGCGGCACGTGGACCGCCGAGGCGCCGCGGGCGATGATGGGGATGAGCGCGCCCGAGTGGTCGCGCTACCTGCGCGAGGAGCTCGGCGTGCCGATGTCGGCCGAGGACATCAACGCCGCCGTCGTCGCGCGGATGGAGGCCGGCTACCGCGACGGCCTGCCGCTGCTGCCCGGCGCGGTCGAGGCCGTCCGGGCGCTGGCCGCGCGCTGGCCGCTCGGGCTCGCCTCGTCGGCCAACCGGCCGATCATCGGCCTGGTCCTCGAGGTGGCCGGCCTGGATGCCTGCTTCGGCGCGACGGTGTCGTCCGAGGAGGTCGCGCACGGCAAGCCCGCGCCCGACGTGTACGTCGAGGCGGCGCGGCGGCTCGGGGTCGACCCGCGGCGCTGCGTCGCGATCGAGGACTCCACCAACGGCTTGCGGTCGGCGCACGCGGCGGGCATGGCGGTCGTCGCGGTGCCCAACGCCGCGTTCGCGCCCGATCAGGCGGCGGTCGAGCTGGCCGGCGCGGTGGTCGACACGGTCGGCGAGGTGACGCCGGAGCTGGTCGAGCGGGTCGCCGGCGAGTAAGCGCGTTCGGCAGGAGCGCGGCGCGTCGGCCGCGAAGCCCGCTGTGGCATGCGCGCGCTCGGCCTCGCGATGCTCGTCCTGCTCGGCGCCGGAGCCGCCACGGCGTCGGCGCGCAGCGCCGATGTCGCGGCGCTGCAGGTCGCGCTGTACGCGCGCGGGCTCTACGCGGGCGACGTCGACGGGCTTCCCGGCCCGGCGACCGCCGGCGCGGTGCGCGCGTTCCAGCGCCGCGAGCGGCTGGCGCCCGACGGGATCGCAGGTCCGCGGACGCGCCGGGCCATGGGCCGCCACGGCCGTCATCCCTACGGCTCGCGGACGCTGCGGCGTGGGCGGATCGGCTGGGACGTGGCCGTGTTGCAGTTCCTCCTGGCGCTGCACGGCTGCCCGTCGGGGACGTTCGACGGCGGCTACGGGTGGCACACGGCCGCCGCAGTCGCGCGCTTCCAGCGGTGGGCCGGCCTGGCGCCCGACGGCGTCGCCGGGCCGGCGACGCTGCGCACGCTCGCCGGGGCACCCGTGCCCCGCTCGCCGATCGCGCTGCTGCGACCGGTCGCGGCCCCGCTGGGCGACCTGTACGGGCCGCGCGGTCACCGCTTCCACGCCGGCCTCGATTTCCGTGCGAACTACGGCGCGCCCATCCGCGCGGCGGCGGGCGGCCGCGTGGTCTTCGCGGGCTACGACGCGTCGGGCTTCGGGAAGCTCGTCGTCGTCGACCACGGCGGCGGCGTGCTCACCCGCTACGCGCACCTGTCGCGCTTCGCCGTCCGGCGCGGCGAGGCGGTGGGCGCGGGTGCGCCGCTCGGCCTCGTCGGCGCGACCGGGCGCGCGACCGGGCCGCACCTGCACTTCGAGGTCCTCGTCCGCGGCGCGAACGCCGACCCGCTGCCCGCGCTGACCGGTTAACCCGTGACCCGGCGGTCGCGCACGCGCCGGTCGCCGCCGGTGCGGCGCTCGCGCTCGACGACGCCGCCGGGGTTGCGGCGCCGGTCGACCTGACGTCGTTCGCTTTTCCTTGGCTCGAGCACGCGCGTGGCGAGCCGCAGCACCCCTCCGAACCCCAACACGAGGCGGCGTAGGTTGCCGGTTCGTCCGGAGAACTTCAAGTCCATTCGCCGAACTGCACAAGTTTGCGCGGCCGCGGACCTCCCCACCACGCCCACCAGGAGCCCCACGATCATGTTCTGCTCGCTTGCTGCGGCTCGCCGCCGTCTCGGCGTGGCGACCGGCGCGCTGCTCGCCGTCGGCGTCCTCGCCGTTCCGGCGGGCGCGCTTGCCGGCGTGAACGCTGACCCGGGCGTCTACGGCGACCTGTACCGCATGCCCCGCGCGCCGATGCCCGCCCCGGCGCGCGGCGCCGACGTGACCATCCGCAACCTGGCCTTTGCTGCCGCCGATGTGACGATCTCGCGCGGGCCAGTCGGTCACGGTTCACGCGCGCGCTGACCGTTCCCGGCGTCTACGCCTACCAGTGCGACGTGCACCCGACCATGCGCGGCCGGATCACCGTGACCGCGTGACCCTCGTCGCGGAGGTTCCGTCAGAGGCGCCGACCGGAATCGAACCGGTGTAAACGGCTTTGCAGGCCGCTGCGTAGCCACTCCGCCACGGCGCCGGGGCCCACGCATCTTAGGGACCGAAAGCAAAGGGCCCGCCGGGGAGCGGGCCCTTCGCAGCTGGGGCGGGAGCGCGTCCCGCGCGAGCGTATGGGGAGCTCGCCGGGCGGCACCGGCGCCGCCACGCCTCCGGTGCCGCCCGGCTGAGCGAGGGGCCGGTCGGGGCCCCCGGTTGAGGGGACCGCTGCGACGAAGAAGTCGGCCGTCACCCTCTGGGCTCGACCAGTGTCAACGACTGTCGGACCCCGCACATGAGCACTCGCTGCAGGTTCTCTGCAGCAATCTCGCACCCCGCCTGCATTGCTAGGCTTGACCGTCCCAGGGCGATTAGCTCAGCTGGGAGAGCGCCGTCTCGACAAGGCGGAGGTCACTGGTTCGAGCCCAGTATCGCCCACTCGCACAAAAGCCCCTATTTGCAGGGCCGACGCCGCCAGGAATTGGACCTCCACGATCCGCTGCCCGTCCGCGACGTCGAGCTCGGCGAGCACGGCGCGGGCGGCGCCCTGACGAAAGGGCCTGTTCGAAACACTCACTCTTGTCAGGGCGGCCTGGCTCGTTCTGCCGGACCAGGAGGCGCCACGCGCTCAGTGATGGAACGACTGTGGCCTTGAGATCGGAGGCGGCGCCGGCAGCTTTGAGAGGTCTTCCTCGACGGCGCGTCTGAGGTCGGCGAGCAGGATGTCGGCCATGTCGGCGCTGAGACCGTTGCGGACGACGATGCGCAGGACGGCGAGGTCCTCGAGGTTGGCAGGCAGCGTGTAGGCCGGCACCTGCCATCCGCGCTCGCGCAGCGCGCGTGAGACCTCGAAGACGGTGTAGTTCGTGACGTCGTCGCGCAGCGTGAAGGCAAAGACGGGGAGGTCGCTGCCGTCAGTGAGCAGCTCGAACGGTCCGAGCTCGGCGATGCCGGCCGACAGCCGTCGCGCGACGTCCTGGCAGCCCTGCTGGACGGCGCGGTAGCCCTCGCGCCCGAGGCGCAGGAAGTTGTAGTACTGGACCACGACCTGGCTGCCCGGCCGCGAGAAGTTGAGGGCGAAGGTCGGCATCTCCCCACCGAGGTAGTTGACCTTGAACACGAGGTCCTCGGGCAGCGCCTCGGCGTCGCGCCACAGCGCCCAGCCGATGCCCGGGTAGACGAGCCCGTACTTATGGCCCGAGGCGTTGATCGACTGCACCCGCCCCAGCCGGAAGTCCCATTCGAGGTCGGGTTGGATGAAGGGCGCGACAAACCCGCCGGAGGCGGCATCGACGTGCAGCGGGACGTCGATGCCACGCTCGCCCTGGAGGGCGTCGAGTGCCGTGGAGATCTCCTTGACCGGCTCGTAGCTGCCGTCGAACGTGCTGCCCAGCACCGCGACGACGCCGATCGTGTTCTCGTCGCACAGCTTCACCGCCTGCTCGCCGTCGAGGTGCCGGCGATCGCCGTCCATCGGCACCAGGCGCGGCTCGATGTCCCAGTAGCGGCAGAACTTCTCCCAGCAGACCTGGACGTTGATCCCGGTCACGAGGTTCGGTGCGTCGATCGGCCGCCCCGCCGCCCGCCGGCGAGCGCGCCAGCGCCACAGCAGCGCCATCCCGCCGAGCATCGCCGCCTCGCTCGAGCCCGTGGTCGACGTGCCCGTAGCCTGCCCGCCCGAGGGTGCGTGCCAGAGGTCGGCGAGGATGCTGACGCAACGGCTCTCGAGCTCGGCGGTCTGCGGGTATTCGTCCTTGTCGATCATGTTCTTGTCGGAGGTCTCGGCCATGAGCGCGCGGGCCTCGGGCTCCATCCACGTCGTCACGAAGGTGGCCAGGTTCAGCCGCGCGTTGCCGTCGAGGATGAGATCGCCGCGCACGAGCCGTGCGGCGATCTCGGGCGGGGTCGTGCCCTCGGGGATGCGTGATCGGGGCAACCGGCCGGGGCTGTACGGGATCGACAGCAGCGGATCGAGCTGCAGGTGGTCGTCCGCGTCGTCGACGTAGCGGTGCAGGGCCACGGCGCCTCCTGGGTGGGGATGGTCATGGCTGGGGAGTCGCACGCGGCGGCGCCTGGGCGGCGGCGGCGAGCGGCTCCAGGTCGTCGAGCGTCAGCTGTTGTGCGGGGCGCCGGTCGAGCACGATCGTGGACTCGACCTGGAGTGTGGCCGCCACGTGCACCAGCTCACCCGGTTCGAGCGCCCGCCAGCCAGGGTCCTCGTCCATCGGCTCGCTCGCGACGATCACCGACGCCCGACGCGCGAGATGCGCCGAGCGCACGCGGACGGTGCCGGCGGCGCTCGCGGCGTCGAGGTGGCGCCCGCCGCGCGGGCCGCCGGCTCCGCGCTCGAGGACCCACAGCTCGTGGACGTCGGGGTAGCGCAGCGCCCACAGGCCGTCGGCGGTGGCGAGGACGATGTTGATCGCGTACAGGGGCAGCTGTGCCGCCACCCAGCTCGCTGCGGCGGCGATACCCGCGCCGACGTCGCCGCCGCGGCGCTCGGTCTCCCGCGTCACGAGTGCGAACAGCCGCTCGGAGTCGGTGTCGCCCTTGACCAGAGCGCGATCGTCGCCGAGCTCGCGCTCGAGGCGGTCGAGATCATGAATGACGCCGTTGTGGGCGAGGAGGCGGCCGCGCTGCTCGAACGGGTGCGTGTTGCGCGCCTCGATCGCCCCGGTCGTCGCGTAGCGGATGTGGGCAACGAACGTCGTCGACTCGAGCTCGCGCGCCTCACGCGCGAAGGCCTGGTCCTCGTGCGCGGCCAGCGGCTGCCTGGCCACAAGCGGATGACCGTCGGCGTCGAACCATCCAACGCCCGTGCCGTCGGGCTCGCGGCGGCTCTGCTCGGCGAGGCTGTCGGGCGCCTCGAGCAGCCAGAACGTCGCGCGCACCCGCTTGGTCCCGCCGCTCATGCCGAACAGCCGGCACATCTGAGGCCAGCTTCGCGCCTGGCAAGTGGCCGCGCAATTCCCGGGAACGCCGACACAGGAACGACGCCGAGAACGACGAGGCCGGACCCCGCAGACCAAGGATGCGGAGCCCGGGCCGGTGGAGCGATGCGTCCGCGCGGAAAATGCCGCATCCGCGTGTCGCCGTGGTCGGCGGACCGCAGCGGCACCACTAGATCTTTCCTGCCAGCTCGGCGTCGTCGCGCGCGAAGGCGGAGCGAAAGGGCGGCTACAGGACGCGCGCCAGCAGGATGGTCGTCGCCAGATCGGCTGACGGCCGCACCCGCCATCATGCCTCGGGCTCTCAGCGGACCCGGGCGACGTGCGCGCGGTGCAGGTCGCGCATCAGCTCGGCGAGGGCCGCGATCGTGGGCCGGCGGTCGGGCTCGGGCTCGAGGCACGCGTCGATAGCGGCAGCCAGCGGCTCGGGCAGCCGGCGGTAACGGCGCACCGAGTCGACGCGTCCGCGCAGTTGCGGCGGATCGTCGCGGTCGTACTCGAACGGCGGGCGGCCGGCCGCCGCCTCGTAGAGGAGCATGCCGATCCCCCACACGTCGGTCGGGCGATCCAGCCAGCCCGCGTTGACCTGCTCGGGGGCCATGTAGAGCGGGGTGCCCCGCCCACCGCGGGTGTGCCGCGGGGGGCCGGCGAGGCTGAGGTCGATCACACGGGTCCGCCCGTCGTTGCCGACCACGACATTGCCCGGCTTGAGGTCGAGGTGCAGGACGCCCTGGCCGTGCAGGTAGCCGATCGCCGAGCACAGGTGCATCCCGAGGTAGACGATCGGCATCGCCGCCATGCGGCGCGTCGCGTTGTCGATGACGTACTGGAGCGTCGCGCCGCTGAGCAGCTCGAGGATGATGATCGGGTCCGGCTCGGCGATCGTCTCGTAGGCGCGGACGAGGTGCGGATGGGTGAGCGTCTGCAGCAGCTCGCCCTCGCGCACCAGGCCCTCGCGGCCGCGCTCGTCGCCGCGCAGCTCGGGAATCGCGAGCTTGGCGACGCACCCGCAGTCGCGCGCCTCGCTCCAGACCTCGTAAACGTCGAGCAGGCGACCGCGGCCGACGTGGCTGAGGACGGTGTAGCCCTGCGCGAGCCGCTCGCCGGGCGCGAGCGGCGGGGCGAGCGACATCGTGGTCGCGCTCATCCGGCGCCTCCCGCGACGAGATCCTCGGGCTGGTGCAGGCGGTAGAGCCGCGCGTAGATGCCGTCGGCGGCTATCAGCTCGTCGTGCGGGCCATGCTCGGCGACCGTGCCGCGGTCGAGCACGAGGATGCTGTCGGCGTCGCGGACGGTAAGCAGGTTGTGCGAGATGACGATCGTCGTGCGGCCGTCCATCAGCCGGCGCAGCGGATCGATGATGCGCCGCGAGGACTCGACGTCCAGACCGGTGGTCGGCTCGTCGAGGAGCAGGACGGGTGCGTCGCGGATCATCGCGCGGGCGATGGCGATTCGCTGGCGCTGGCCGCCCGACAGCCGCCGGCCCTTCTGGCCGACGCGCGTGTCGAGGCCGTCGGGGAGCAGCTCGGTCGGCTCGTCGAGGAGCAGGACGGGTGCGTCGCGGATCATCGCGCGGGCGATGGCGATTCGCTGGCGCTGGCCGCCCGACAGCCGCCGGCCCTTCTGGCCGACGCGCGTGTCGAGGCCGTCGGGGAGCAGCTCGAGCGCCTCGTCGAGGTCGGCCGCGCGGACGGCGGCGGCGAGCTCGCCGGGGCTCGCATCCGGGCGGCCGAACAGGATGTTCTCGCGGATCGTCCCGTCGAAGACGAGCGTCTCCTGCAGCACCAGCGCGACGTTCGCGCGCAGGTTGCGCACGCGCAGGTCGCGCAGGTCGACGCCGTCGAGGGCGATGGCGCCCGCCAGCGGGTCGTAGAAGCGCAGCAGGAGCTTGGCCAGCGTCGACTTGCCGGCGCCGCTGGCGCCGACGATGGCGAGCGTCTGACGGGGCTCGACGCGGGCGGAGACGTCGAGCAGCGCCAGCCGGGGGCTCTCGGGGTAGCGGAACGAGACGCGGCGCAGCTCGACCTCGCCGGCGGCGCGCTCGAGGCGACGCGCGCCGCGCCGCTCGCGGATGGTCGGGCGGACGTCGAGCAGCTCGATGATGCGCTCGGCGCCCGCCGAGGCGGCGTGGAGGCGGTTGACGAGCCGCGCGAGCGAACGGATCGGGCCGTAGAGCTGGACGCTGAAGCGGCTCTCGGCAACGCGTCGAAAGCGCCGCGTGAGCGCGTGCTCGATCGCCCAGCGCGTCAGCTCGGCGCGGCGGCGCAAACGATCTTCTCGCGGATGCTGGTCAGGTGGTTCTGCACCGTGCGGCGAGATGAAGAGCTCGTCCGCGAACTCCTTGTCGGTGCATCCGCACGCGACCATTCGCAGGACGTCCGGCCGGTTGCACGCGCGGATTGGCTGTATAACCAGCAACCGCCCGAGACGCAGAAGACCACGCCCGACTCGAAGTGATCCCCTCCCTGTTCTCCGCGCCCGAGACCGTGGCGCCGCGCGACGAACGTGCGCTGTCGCCGCGCGCCGCCTTCGACTCGGCCACCGACGCGCCGGCCGTCGTGTGGGCGGGCCGCCCGGGCGGCCACAGCACCGCGACCGGCGTCGAGCGAACCGCCGTCCTGCGCGAAGCGCGACGCGCGCCGTAACCCGGTCCGCCCATGCGCCACGTCCCCGCCATCGTTATCGCCGCGCTCATCGCGTTCGGTGGCGCCGGCACCGCGTCCGCCGGCCCGGTCGCGCCGCCCGGACCGAGCGGCTGCGACCCGCCGCCGACCGCCAGCGACCAGGCGCCGCGCGCGCAGCTGCCCGGCCGCGGGACGTTCCGGGCATCGAGCGGCCGCGTCGGCCTGGTCCTGCGCGACGTCACCCAGGCGACGCGCGCGACGATCACCGCCCGCCTCCTCGACGGCCGGCGCGTCGGCGGCATCGACCATGGCCGCTACACCTGCACCAGGCCCGCACGCCGCGAGTACGTCGCCTTCGGCGCCGACCGTCGCCTCGTCGCGCGCGAACTCGGCCGTGACGGCGGACGCGTGCGCCTGCGCGTCACCCTGCAGATGACCAACGCGAACGGCCTGCCAGCGACAGTGCGCCGCGTCGTCGTCGTCACGCGCCATCCGTAGCGGCCTGATTCGTGGTGGCGAGGCCCAACGAGGCCACGAAGCAGGCGGCGGCGAAGGACTCTGGCGGCGCGCAGGCAAACGCCACGGCGACCTGACGCGCCGGCCGGCTCCCCCGGCCCAGCGGATCTCCGCGTCACCGCCCCGCACGCAGAGGACCGCTGATCGCCCACCTCGGCAGCGGACGTGGGTGAGCAGCCGCATCAAACGGCGCTCTCGGGCGTTGTTTGAGACCGTGGTCCTCGATCCCGGTGCCGGAGGCCCGATCACGCGCCGGGCGCTCTTGGGCGGCGGCGCGGCGTGGACGCTCGCCGCAGCCCTCGAGGGGGCGCCCGCGGCGCTCGCCCGGGCGGCGGGCGGTCACTTCACCGTGGCGCTCGACGGCGTCCGGTTCGCCCGCGACGCGCGCGGCCGGCTGGTCTCCGAGCCGGTTCGGGCGCCGCACGCGTTCTCGGTGGTCGGTCTGCGCTGGCGCGTTGCGCCGCCGGGCCACGCCGAGCTGCACGTCCGCCGCCGGGGCGGTGCGTGGAGCGAGTGGGCGGCGGCGGGCGGCGCCCACGCCCCCGACGGCGCGGCGGCGCCCGCCGGCGGCGAGCCGGTCTGGGTGGGGCGTGCCGACGAGCTGCAGGTCCGTGTGAGCGATCGCGCCGAGGGCCTGGTGGCCGCGTGCGTGACGGCCGCGGCCGACGGCCCGGTCGGGGCGGCCGCCGCGGCGCTCGCCTTCCTGCCCGCGTTCTATGCGGGCCAGCCGGCGATCGTCGGACGCGAGGTCTGGGCGCTGGGCCGCTGCCTGCCGTCGGTCGCACCTGCGCTGGGGACGGTCGAGTTCGCGTGCGTGCACCACACGGAAACCCCGAACGGCTACGGCGCCGCCCAGGTCCCCGCTGCGTTGCGGGCCATCTTCCGCTACCACCGGTTCTTCAACGGCTGGCACGACATCGGCTACAACTTCGTCGTCGATCGCTTCGGGCGGATCTTCGAGGCGCGGGCGGGAGGGATCGACGAGCCCATCGTCGGCGCCCACGCCGGTGGCTTCAACGCCGCCTCGACCGGTGTCGCCCTGCTCGGCAGCTACGGCCCGCGCGGGCCGTCCGCCGCCGCCCAACGCGCCCTCACGCGGCTGCTGGCCTGGAAGCTGCCGCTGCACGGCGCCCCTGTCACCGGGAGGGTGCAGACGGTCTCGGACGGCGGGCCGTACACGCGCTACGGCCGGGGGCGGCGCGTCATGGTCCACCGCGTCGCCGGCCACCGCGACGTCGACTCGACGAGCTGCCCGGGCGCGGCGGCCTACCGCGGGCTGCCTCGCCTGCGCGCCGCAGCCGCCGCGCGCGCGCCGGCGGCGCTGTCGCTGGCCCTCGACGGGCCGCCGGAGCGCGTCGTGTTCGCGGCGCCGCAGACGGTCGCCGGCCGGCTGCTCGACGCGGCCGGCGCCGGGGTCGCCGCGGCCGAGATCGCCGTTGAGGCGCGCATCGGTCTGCGGACCGAGAGGCTCGCCACCGCGACCACGGGCGCCGACGGCTCGTGGTCGGCGTTCATCGCACTGAAGGCCTCGGCGCTCGTGCGGGCACGGTTCGCCGGCGCGGGCCGCCGGACCGGGGCGCTTTCGGCCTACCACGCGGTGAGCGTGCTGCCCGCGGTCACGGTCAGCGCGGACCGGACGATCGTCCCGGCGGGTGAGGCCGTCGTCCTGTCGGCCACGACGCAGCCGCCGGCCAGGCGCATGACGATCGTGGTCGAGCGCGTCGAGCTCGACGGCACGGTCACGGTGGTCGCCCGGGTGCACCTGCGAGCGCGCGCCGGGCGGGCGTCGCAGGCGGTGACGCTCGCCGAGCCGGGCAGCTACGTGGCCGTCGCCGAGGTCCC
Organism: Actinomycetota bacterium; assembly: GCA_005888335.1. The sequence continues at coordinate 31,626 of VAWY01000027.1, read as the reverse complement.
GGGCAGCGTCTCGCCCGGCGTGACCATCCAGGTGCCGGCCGCGGCGGTTCCCGCTTGACCGCACGAGCACGCCGGGCGAATACTCGGCTGTGTCTCGCCGAGCGATCCTGCTGGCCGCCGTCGCCGCGGTCGCCGCCGCCGCAGGCGCCCGCGCGGTCCCGCCGCCGGCGAGCGACTTCCACGACGAGCGCACCGTGGTCGACGGCGCCGACACCGCCGGGCCGCTTGACATCGTCTCCCTCGCCGTCGCGCAGGACGGCGACATGCTCGTGCTCGCGCTGCGCACGCGCGGGCGCTGGACGCCGGCCGCGCTGGCCGCGCCGCCCGGGCGGTCGGTGTGCTTCGTCCTGGGCGCGACGACGCCGCTGTGCCTGACCGCCGATGGGCGCCTCAGCGCGGGCGGAGCGCCGGTCACGGCAGAGGTCGCGCGCACGAGCCGCCGCGAGGTCCGCGTGCGCCTCGCGCCCACGAACCTGGGGCTGGCGCCCGGCGCCGAGGTCTCCGTCGGCGCCCGCACGACGTGGGTCGGCGGGCGCCGCTGCCGCCCGACCGCCGCTCGCCCGCAGCCGTGTGTCGATGTCGCGCCGGACGCGGGCACGCTCTCGCTGCGACTCGTCGGCGTGCGGCCGGTCGGCTGCGGCCCGGTGACGCCCGGGCTCGTCCTGGACGCGCCGGCCGCCGGGCGCACCGTCGCGCTGACCTTCGACGACGGCCCGGGCGAGTCCACGCCCGAGGTCCTGCGCGTCCTCGAGGCCGAGCGCGTCCCGGCGACGTTCTTCCTCATCGGCCGCGAGGTGGCCGGCCGCGAAGCGCTCGTGCGGCGCATGCTCGCCGACGGCAACGCGCTCGGCGACCACTCCTGGGACCACGCCGACCTCGCCGACGCCGGCCCGCACGGCGAACGCGAGCTGACCGAGACCAACGCGGCGATCGTCCGCGCGAGCGGCTACCAGCCGTGCCTGTTCCGCGCGCCCTTCGGCGCCACGAGCCCGGCCCTCATCGCCGAGGCCGGAGCGCTCGGCATGCTGACCGTCGGCTGGGACGTCGACCCGCGCGACTGGGCGCGACCGGGCGCCGACGCGATCTTCGAGCGGATCGTCAGCGCCGTACACCCCGGAGCGATCGTGCTCATGCACGACGGCGGCGGCCCGCGCGAGGAGACGGCCGCGGCCCTGCCGCGGGTCATCGCACGGCTGCGCGCGGAGCGCTACGACTTCGCGACCGTGCCGCAACTCCTCGGACTGCCGGTCATCTCGACGCGCGCCGCGCACACCCGCCGGCGCCCGCCGCCGGCAGCTCGACGGGTCTGACGGACACCGCCTCCGGCTGATCTTGACCGACGACGACGTGCTCTTGATGCGACTCCCTCGCCGAGTTCAGCGACGAGATCCGCTTCAGCGGGGGCTGGCGCCGCATCCGCCGGCTGTCCGCCGGCGGACTCGTCGGGCGTGCGATGATCGCCGCTTCGTGGCCGGCTACTGGATCGCCCCGCAGGACGGCAAGGCGGAGCGCATCGAGACCCGCGAGGTCGTCGAAAGCGCCTGAGCGAGCCATGGCCGAGGTCGCTGTCGCCGCCCCGCCCGCCGCCGCGCCCGCCCGCGACTTCGAGATCGTCCCGCGCCGCGGGCTGCCGATCGTCGCCGTCGTCTTCGCCGCGCTCGTCGTGGCGATCGTCGCGAACCGCTTCTGGCCGCTGGAGTTCTTCCACGTCGTCTTCGGCTCGGCGTGGACGATCATCGATCTCTTCCTCGGGCTCATCCTCGGCCCGATCTTGGGCCGGATGCCGATCCCCGCGCGCGTCGAGCTCTCGACGCGGCTGATGCCGAAGATGCTGCTGATCATGCCGACCGTCGTCACCGTGACGCTCGCCGCGGGCTGGCAGCTCGGGCACCTGCTCGGCACGGTCGACAGCTCCTACGCCCACCACGGCTGGATCGTCGCCAGCTACATCGTCGTCGGCTGCATGGCGGTGATCGCGCTCGGGCTGCTCGAGCCGGCGAACGTCGCCGTGCTCTACGAGCTCAAGAAGCCGCGCCCCAACCCCCAGGTCATCGAGCGGCTGATGAAGCGCTTCGTCTACAGCGCCGGGTTCCTCGGCGTCATGCAGGTGGCGACGTTCGTGATCATGACCAAGATCCGCACCGGATGACCGAGCGCAAGCTGCCCTCGGTAACCGAGCTCGGCATGGCGTCGCTGGCCCTGATCGTCGCCGGCGGCATCTACCTGGCCTCGCACCTGCCCAACCACGTGCCGCTCGGCCCGGCGGTCGCGCTGCTGATCGCCTCCGCGACCCTGCTCGCCGCCAACCTCATAGCGCTGAGCCGCGTCCGCGGCTTCGCCTGGCAGCGCTTCGTCGAGGTCGGCCGCTGGGCGCTGCTCGCCTACGCGATCACCGCCGGGCTGATCGAGTTCTCCTTCGTGCGCAACCACCTCAGCGGCGGTCCGCTCGTCGTGCTGACGTTGTCGCTGGTCGTCTACGCGGTTCACGTACCGGTGCTCATCGCCTTCACCGTCGCGCGTTACACCGAGTAGCGCGCCGCCCCCCGCCGCTTCTCGCAGAGTGTTCTGCTTGGCGCCGGGCTGGCTTCGCGGCTCGCTCAGGAACCTGCGCCGCTGGGGTGGTTGAGAGCCACCCTGAGGTCGATGGCGATCTACCTCGCTGCGCGCGACCCTGTCCTGCGTAATCACAACGCAGCGAGGATCGCAATGAAACCTCAGTTCATCCGGGCACTATCGGCAGCAGTAACCATCGCACTCGCGACGGTCACGATGGGTTGTGGCGACACGGCCAAGGAGCATTTCATCGCGCACACCAACGGGCTCTGCCGCGAGATGAACCAGCAGCTGCGTCATGCCTCGAGGCCGGTGTACGGAAACGTCGATCCCAAGCAGATGATCGCTCGCTTTACCCGCGAAAGGCGGGCGGCACGGCGAGAGTTCTACCGTCGCTTCTTGGCTCTCGACGCTCCGGATCACGAGGCGCGCGCTCTGCAGAAGCAGTTCCGGTCGGTCGTGCGGATGGAGACGCAGCTCCTAGCCCGAGTCGGGGAGCGGGACCTGACCGCACGCCAGGCGCAGGAGCTCGCCGAGCTGCCGCAGACCAAGCGGTTCGGGCGGGCGGCACGAGAGCTGAGCGTCGACATGCGGGCATACGGCCTATCGTGCCCGGCGCGGATGCGGTGGTAGGCCCGGGTGGAGCATGAGCGCGACCGCCGCGGTCCTCACGCCGGCGGCTTGGACGCGAGGTGATGCGGCCGCGCGCCGCGCGCGCGTAGCGCGTGTCTTCGAAGCGACGATGCGAAGCCGTTTTCCGGGGCTTCGAGTTCGTGTAGCGTCGGCGCTGCGCTCCGGCAAGGTTCGCCGCCACTGCAAGCCCCCAAGGAAGGGAGCCACCATGGTGCTTCGTCACCACGCGTCGCCAAGGATGGGACCGGCGGTCCGGAGGTGCCGCGCGTGTCGGAGGTCGGTCGTCCCGGTTCTCGTGTGCGTCGCGTGCGGGGCCGGCGCCACGAGCGCGTTCGCGAGGAAGCCGCCCAAGCAGCAGCCGCCTCCGCCCCCGCCGCCGACGGCGACCTCGACTGGCACCGTGGCGCTCTGGCACATGGACGAGACGTCGGGGACCGTGATGACCGACTCGGTCGGCGGGCACACCGGCTCGCTGCACTCCGTCCAGCTCGGCCAGCCCGGCTTCCTGGGCACCGCGTACGGGTTCTCGGGCTCCGGCTACGTCTCTGTGCCGTCGGCCGCCGACCTCAATCCCGGCTCGGCGAACCTCACCGTCACGATCCACATCAAGACGACCAGCGCTCCCGCCACCCCCGACTGGGACATCATCCGCAAGGGCCTCTACACGACGCCCGGGGGCGAGTGGAAGATGGAGTACCAGCCGTCCGGGCAGGCGTCGTGCGGCTTCAAGGGCTCGTCCGGCTACAGCGAGCTGATCGCCGGCCCGTCGATCAAGGACGGCCGCTGGCACACGGTCCAGTGCCGAAAGACGTCCTCGTCGATCCAGGTGATCGTCGACGGACAGGCGTTCTCGAAGGCGGCCAACGTCGGCTCGATCGCCAACAGCGTCGATATGGCGATCGGCGCGCGGCCGGGCTCCGAGTACTTCCGCGGCTCGCTCGACGAGGCCAGCGTCACGCTCGGCTGACCTCGCATCATCCCCGCCCGCGAGCGCCTGCCTCCAGCGCGGTGAGCAGGCGCTCGAGGTCGCCCTCGTCGTTCCACGCGCCGACCGACGCGCGGACCAACGGCGTGCCCGGGAGGTCGCGCACCACGACCCCCGCCGCGGCCAGGCGGTCGCGCACCGCAGGCGCGTCGTCGGTCTCCCAGGCGACGAGCGTCGTCTCGCCGCGCGGCGCGACCGTCAGCCCGCGCTCGCGCAGCGCGCCGGCCAGCCGCTCGGCGAGCTCGCGCGCGCGTGCATGCACGGCGTCCCAGCCGAACGCGCCAAGGACCGCGTCGGCGGCGAGCGCGAAGGCGCTCGCCTCGGGCGGCAGCGCGGAGGCGTCGTGGGCGCGGGCGTCACCATGCGGGACCGCATCGAGCCCGGCGTGGGGATCGCCGAGGTTGACATGGCCGGGTCCGGCCGGCGGCAGGCGCTCGCGCCACTCCGGCGCTACATAGAGCAGGCCGGTGCCGATCGGGCCGCACAGCCACTTCTGGCCGGCGGCGGCGTAGAACGCGCAGCGCAGCGCGCCGACGTCGACCGGGACGGCGCCCGCGCCCTGCGCGCCGTCGAGCAGCACCGGGACGTTGACGACCTCGGCGAGCGCCGGCGGCGCCACCGCGCCGGACACCCAGCCGACGTGCGAGCACGCGACCAGCGCGGTGTCCGGGCCGATCGCGTCGGCGACGTCGGCGAGCGCGACGGCGCGCACGCGGACCCCGAGGCGCTCGCGCGCGGCGACGAGCGGGCCGTAGACGCCGGGATGCTCCTCGTCGCTGGTGACGATCTCGTCGCCGCGGCGGAGGCCGAGCGCGGCGACGACGCGGGCGACCCCGTCCGTCGTCGACGTCGTCAGCGCGACGTCCTCCGGGCGGGCGCCGACCCGCGCCGCGTAGGCGGCGCGGTGGCGGGCCTGCAGGTCGCGCAGCCGCTCGAAGTACGGCGTCCAGCGGCCCGCCTCGGCGGCCGACTCGAGCTCGGCGCGCGCCGCCTCGACCGCCGCGCGCGGGACGGGCCCACAGGTGCCCGCGTTGAGGTACGCGAGGCGGTCGAGGACGGGGAAGGCGGCGCGCAGCTCGGCGGGGTTCACGCCCCGCAGCGTGTCACGATGGCCGGCCCCGCGGCCCGCCGTGCCGGGCACCCGAAGCACGGCCGCAGGCCGTCGCAATGGGTCCGGGTGCGGGGGTCGTGGGGCCGGTCATCAGCCGCAGACGGGCCAGTTGCCGGCGCCCGAGCGGGCCATCAGCATCGCCGCGCGGCGGTCCTGCTCGGCCTCCGGCGCGGCAGCGGGGTCGCCGCTGCCGCCGACGGCCTGCCAGCTCGAGTACGTGAACTGGTACTTGCCGCGGAAGGCGCCGCCGCCGCCGACCGCATGCGGGTCGCCGCCCGACTCGCAGGCGGCGATCGCGGCGAGCTGCGGGGTGGCGACGCTGCCGCCGCCGGCCGCCGGGGCCGCGGCGCCGGCGGTGGTCACGCGCTGGGCGCGCAGCGCGGCGCGCAGGCGCCGGATCTCGCCGCGCAGGCGGCCGTTGGACCAGATCCGCGCGTCGGGATGATGCTCGCCGGCTGCCTTGGCCAGGCGGCGCAGGCGGTGCAGCAGCCGGTCGTGCTCGGCGCCGCGCATCTGGGCGCGCAGGGTCGGGCTGCCCGCGAGGCGCGCGTCCAGCGGCTGAATCGTGCCGGGGGCGGTGTCGGGCTCGGCGGCCAGCGCGATCGCGGCCGGCGTGGCAAGGACGCCGGCGGCGCCGGCGAGGGCTAGGGATCGGGTCGGGCGCATGGAAACGTGCGTCCTCCTTCCGGCGCGCGTTCGCGGGACGCTTCATCGCGCCGCGCGTCGGCCGGATAGCTGTCATCTGGCGGTCTCAGGCGGGAGGCGTGGACGTCGTCGACACGCCTGTGCCCGAGCCGGACTGATACCCAGGGTGCCCCGAAAGCGAACGTCCGTTCGGGGCTTTAGAGTGCTGAGTGATGCACGTCACGCTTCCCGACGGGACCCGGCTCGAGCTCGCCGAGGGCGCCACCGGCGCCGACGCCGCCGCCTCGATCGGCGCGGGGCTGGCGCGCGCCGCGCTCGCCGTCAAGGTCGACGGCGAGGTGCGCGACCTCTCGCGCCCGCTGCCCGACGGCGCGGCCTTGGAGGTCGTCACCGAGCGCAGCCCGGACGCCCTCGAGCTCATCCGCCACGACGCCGCGCACGTCATGGCGACTGCGGTCATGGAGCTCTACCCGGGGGTGAAGATCTCGATCGGCCCGCCGATCGCCGACGGCTTCTACTACGACTTCGACTTCCCCGACGGCGTGACGCTCAGCGAGGCCGACCTGCCGCGCATCGAGGAGCGCATGCGCCAGCACGTCAAGGCCGACGAGGCGTTCGTGCGCCAGGACGTCGGCGTGGGGGAGGCGCTCGAGCGATTCGCGCGCGAGGACCAGCCCTACAAGGTCGAGCTCATCGAGGACCTGATCCGCGACCAGGGCGTGGAGACGGTCTCGCTGTATTCGAACAACGGCTTCACCGATCTCTGCCGCGGCCCGCACGCGCCGACCACCAAGCGCATCAAGGCGTTCAAGCTGCAGTCGCTCGCGGGGGCCTACTGGCGCGGGGACGCCAACCGCCAGCAGCTCACGCGGGTGTACGGGACCGCCTTCCTCTCCCAGCAGGACCTGGACGAGCACCTCGAGCGCCTCGAGCAGGCGCGCGCGCGCGACCACCGCAAGCTCGGGCGGGAGCTCGGGCTGTTCACGTTCAGCGACGTCTCACCCGGCGCGGCGTTCTGGCTGCCCAACGGCACGCGCGTGTTCAACGAGCTCGTGGCGCTCTCCCGGGAGATGGGAGATCCGCGCGGCTACACGGAGGTCAAGACCCCGCAGATCTACGACAGCTCGCTGTGGAAGACGTCGGGCCACTGGGGCAAGTACCGCGAGAACATGTTCCTCACGGAGGCCGAGGAGCGCCCGATGGCGGTCAAGCCGATGAACTGCCCGGGCCACTGCCACCTGTTCTCCCTGCAGCAGTGGTCGTATCGCGACCTGCCGGTGCGCTACTCCGAGCCCGGGCTGCTGCATCGCAACGAGCTGTCGGGCGCGCTGCACGGGCTGATGCGCGTGCGCCACTTCGCCCAGGACGACGCCCACATCTTCTGCACCGAGGGGCAGATCCAGGACGAGGTCGCCGGCTGCCTCGACTTCGCCTTCGCCACGTACCGCATCTTCGGGCTTGAGCCGACGCTCGAGCTCTCGACGCGCCCCGACAACCGGATCGGCACGGATGAGATGTGGGACCACGCCGAGGCGGCGCTGACCGAGGCGCTCGACTCGCAGGGGCTCTCGTACAAGGTCAACGAGGGGGACGGCGCGTTCTACGGGCCGAAGATCGACCTCCACGTGACCGACTCGCTCGGGCGCTCCTGGCAGCTCGGCACCGTGCAGCTCGACTACTCGATGCCGGCGCGCTTCGAGCTGACCTACACCGGCGCGGACAACGCCGAGCACACGCCGGTGATGATCCACCGCGCGCTCATGGGCTCCTACGAGCGCTTCATCGGGATCCTGCTCGAGCACACCGGCGGCGAGCTCCCGGTATGGCTGACGCCGGTGCAGGCGCTCGTCCTGCCGATCGCCGACCGCCACAACGAGGCGGCCGCCCGCGTGCGCGACGACCTGCGCGCGGCGGGGGTGCGCGCGGAGCTCGACGACCGCACGGAGTCGGTCGGGCGCAAGATCCGCGAGGCCGAGCTGCGCAAGGTTCCCTACATGCTCGTCGTCGGCGATCGCGAGGCCGAGAGCGGCACGGTCGCGGTGCGCGAGCACCGCCGCGGCGACACCGGGTCGGTGGCGGTCGCCGAGTTCGCCGAGCGCGTCGCGCGCGAGACGCGCGAAAGATCGGCATGACGCGCGCGAGGCGGCTAGACTGTCGCGCGTTGACCCAGCTCTTCGCGCATCAAAACTGAGTGCCGGTTCCGCGTAGGTTCGACCGGCGACCGCCGGAGCGCGACCAGACCAGGATCAACGAACGCATCCGGGTTCCCCAGGTGCGCCTCATCGATGAGAAGGGCGAACAGGTCGGCGTCATGCCCACCGAGCAGGCGCTGCGCTACGCCCAGGACAACGATCTCGACCTCGTCGAGGTCGCGCCCGAGGCGCGCCCGCCGGTCTGCCGCGTGCTCGACTACTCCAAGTACAAGTACGAGCAGGCCCAGAAGGCCAAGCAGGCGCGCAAGCACCAGCAGCAGATCACGATCCGCGAGATCAAGTTCCGCCCCAAGATCGCCGCGGCCGACTACGACACCAAGAAGCGCCACGTCGAGCGCTTCCTGCGCCACAAGGACAAGGTGAAGATCACCATCATGTTCCGCGGGCGCGAGGTCACCCATCCGGAGCGCGGCGAGGCGATCCTCAACCGCCTCGCCGAGGAACTGCAGGAGCTGGCGGTCATCGAGCAGCGTCCGACGAACGAGGGGCGCAACATGACGATGCTGCTCGGCCCGTCCAAGGCGGTCCTCGCCGGCACGCTCGACGAGGCCGCGGCGTCCGAGAACGGCGCCGACGAGGCCCCCAAGGCCGCCGCGCAGGACGACGCCGCCTAGTACCGGCATTCGCCATTACGCATGGTCCGGGCGCGGATCAGCGCCCGAGGCTCACGAACGGCGCCGCTGCGCCGTTGACCTCGCATGAGCACTTCGACGCAGGAACCCGCGAAGAGCACCTTCGCGGACGGACGGATCGACGCGCTGCCGTGGGACGATCTGCACGCGGCGCTCGACGAGCGTGGGTTCGCTGTCACGCCGCCCGTGCTTCGCGCGCGCGAGTGCGCGCAGCTCGCGCGGCTGTACGAGGGCGGGGACTTCCGCAGCCGGATCGACATGCGCCGCCACGGCTTCGGGTCGGGCGAGTACAAGTACTTCGCCTACCCGCTCCCCGAGCCGGTGGCGGCGCTGCGCGAGGCGTTCTACCCGCACCTCGCGACGGCCGCGAACCGCTGGGCCGCGTTGCTCGGCGCGCCGGGCGACTACCCGGGCGGCCTCGACGCGTTCCTCGAGCGCTGCCACGCCGCCGGGCAGACCCGGCCGACGCCGCTGATGCTGCGCTACGGCGCCGGCGACCACAACACGCTGCACCAGGACCTCTACGGCGAGATCGCCTTCCCGTTCCAGGTCGTGACGGTGCTCAGCCCGCGGACCGACTACGAGGGCGGCGAGCTCGTGCTCGTCGAGCAGCGGCCGCGCCAGCAGTCGCGCGCCCACGTCGTCGCGCCCGACCAGGGACAGTTCCTCATCTTCGCGACGCGCCACCGCCCGGCGCACGGGACCCGCGGCCACTACCGCACGACGCTGCGCCACGGCGTGAGCACCGTGTCACGCGGGCGCCGGACCAGCCTGGGGCTGATCTTCCACGACGCCCGGTGACGCTCAGCGCCAGAACGACGTCCGCGCCGCGGCGCCGCGCTTGCTGATCCCCAGGTGGATGTGGTTGCGGTGCGCGATCGTCGGGTCGACGTGCTTGCGCAGCTTGCCGCTCTTGGAGTAGCACGGTCCGTAGGGACCGAAGTCGGGTGACCCGGCGCTCCAGTACGAGCAGTCCCAGATGATCTCCTCGACGCCCATGCGGCGGGCGAGGGCGTGCTCGTTGCCGGCGCGGTCGGGGGCCAGCAGCAGGTCGATCAGGCGGCGCGCCTCGGCCCGGTCGGCGGGGTTGCCGACGTCGAGATGCCAGTCGATCGCGCGGTTCTCCGCGTGCAGCGAGGCGCTGTCCTTGCCCCAGCGCTCGCAGCGGTACGAGCCCCAGAAGACGCCGCGGACGTGGCCCTCGAGCCAGTGCTGCAGGGCGACGACGCCGGGCTTGGGCTTGGGCGAGCAGTGGGTGGCGGGGTCGTAGGTCTCGGGGTCGATCGGCAGGGCGGCGAAGCGCTCGGCGGGATTGGCGCGGACGGGGCGCTGGGCGTGGTTGCCGAGGCGGAAGGCGTGGGCGGGAGCGGCGGCGGCCGACAGCGCGAGGATGAGGCCGAGGAAGAGAGCGACACGACGCATGGGTGAGGTGGTCGGCAGGCGCGTGCGCGTCTTGAGCGGACCTAGACTCGTGAGCCGAATGTCTGAGGGCGACCTGTCGCGCCGCGCGCTGCTGTCCCTGGGCCTCAGCCGCCTGCGGGGAACCGCCGCGCCCGCCCCGCCGCCGGCGCGCCCGCCCCGCGCCGCCGAGGCGCTCGACCCGATTGGGCTGGCGCTCGAGCAGGCCGACCTGCTCGCGCTCTCGGGCGAGCCGACCGCGGCGCTGGCCGAGCTGGCGGCACCCTGGCCGGGCGAGGATCTGCTCGTCGTGCGCGGCGGAGGGCTCGAGGATCGCTTCGAGGAGCACGACGGGCTCGTCGCGGTCGTCGAGCCAGGCGAGCTCGAGGACCTGCCGTTCGACGACGCAGAGCTCGACCGCTGCCTGGCCGCGTTCGCGCCGGCCTACTGCCCCGAGCCGCGCGCCGCGCTGCGCGAGCTCTTCCGCGTCGTGCGACCCGGCGGCCACGTCGCGCTCGCCAGCTGGACCGCCGAGGGCGCGATCGGCCGCCTGCTGCAGGCGGTCGCCGACTGGGACCCCGAGGTCGACACGCGCCTGGCCTGGGGCGAGGAGGGCCGCCTGCGCGAGGAGCTCGCCCCGCACACCGATCAGGTGAGCGTCGCGGTGCGCGACATCGTCACCCACCACGCCTCGCCCGAGGCCGCGGCCGCCGCGGCCGAGCGCGCGCTGCCGCCCGTCGCCGCGGCGCTCGCCTCCTTCCCCGGCGCGGACGCCAACGGGCTGCGCGCCCATGCCGCGCGGCTGCTCGGCGCGGACCCCGACGGCCGCTATCTGATCACGCTCGCCCGGCGCCGGGGCTGAAGCGGCATCGGTCAGCTATCCTCGACCGCTCGCCATGCCCAAGATGAAGACCCATTCCGGCGCGAAGAAGCGCTTCAAGCTGACGGCCAAGGGCAAGGTCAGGGGCCGCCACGCCTTCACGAGCCACATCCTCGAGAAGAAGAGCCCCAAGCGGAAGCGCGCCAACCAGAAGCCGGCGATCCTCTCCGATCACGACGCGCCGCGGGTCAAGAAGCTCCTGCGCGAGGGCCGCTAGCGCCATGGCCCGGGTCAAGCGCTCCATCCACGCCAAGAAGAAGCGCCGCGCCGTCCTGGCGCTGACCAAGGGCTACCGCGGCGAGGCGCACTCGAACTACAAGCGGGCCAAGGAGGCGCTGATCAAGGCGGACTCCTACGCCTACCGCGACCGCCGCAACCGCAAGCGCGACTTCCGCCGCCTGTGGATCACCCGCATCAACGCCGCCGCGCGGCAGAACGGGATGAGCTACGGAACCTTCATGCATGGGCTCAAGCTGGCTGGGATCGAGCTGGACCGCAAGGTCCTGGCCGACATCGCCGTGCGCGACGCCGAGACCTTCCGACGCTTTGCCGAGGCCGCCCGCGAGGCGTCGGCTGCGTAACCCGCCAGACCGACGAAACCAAACCTCCCGGGCGCCTCAGCGAAGGCGCCTTTTTTGTGCCCGCAGCGATGATCACCTCCCACCACAACCCCAAGCTCAAGGAGATCCGCCGGCTGCTTCGCAGGCACGACGGCGGTCGCTTCGTCGCCGAGGGCGAGGACCTGCTCGCCGCCGCCGACTCGGCCGGGTGGACGCCGCTCGAGCGCTACGTGGCCGGTGAGAACGTCGAGGCCGAGGCGCTGGCCAAGGTGAGCGCGCTGGGCTCGGGGACCCGCGCGCTCGCCGTCTACGAGGAGCGGTGGACCGAGCGCGCGACCGGCCCGCTGTGCGTGGCGCTGTGGGGCGTCCACGACCCGGGCAACGTGGGGACGGTCCTGCGCAGCGCGCTGGCCTTCGGCGCGGACAGCGTGGCCATCGGACCCGACACCGCCGATCCCTACGGGCCCAAGGCCGTGCGCGCGTCGATGGGAGCGATCTTCTCGGTGCCCCTGGCGCGCGTGCGCGCGGTCGACGAGCTGCCCGGCGAGCGCGTCGCGCTGGTCGCCCGCGCCGGCCAGCCGCTGCGGGGCCGCGCGGCGGCGACGATCGTCGTCGGGGCCGAGCGGACGGGGCTCCCGGACGAGGTCGTGGCAGCATGCGAGCGCATCGCCCACATCCCCATCGCCTCGGAGTCCCTCAACGCCGCCATGGCCGCCACAGTTGCGCTGTATGAACTCACTCGCATCAAGCACGGCGGTGGCGCTGCCGAGCGTGCCGGCTTGGACGAGCTGACCCGCCCATGATCGACCGCATCGAGCAGATCGCCGCCGACGCGCGCGCCGCCATCTCCGAGGCGACGACCACGGGCGCGCTCGAGCAGGCGCGCGTGCAGTGGCTGGGACGCAAGGCCGAGCTGCCCAACCTGCTGCGCGGCGTGGCCGAGCTCGAGCCGTCCGAGCGCGGCCGCGTCGGCAAGGCGGCCAACCTGGCCCGCCGCGAGCTCGAGGACGCGATCGCCGCTCGCCACGCCGAGCTCGAGGCCGCCGAGCTCGAGCAGCGGCTGGTCGCCGACCGCGTCGACGTCACGCTCCCCGGCGACCCGCCGCAGCCCGTCGGCCGCCTGCACCTCATCACCCAGACCTGGCGCGAGCTCGAGGACGTCTTCCTCGGGCTCGGCTTCACCGTCGTCGAGGGGCCCGAGGTCGAGACCGTCCACTACAACTTCGACGCCCTGAACCACAGCCCGACGCACCCCGCGCGCGAGCCGACCGACACCTTCTACGTCGCCGACGACGTGGTCCTGCGCACGCACACCTCGCCCATGCAGGTGCGCGCGATGGAGGCCCACCCGCCGCCGCTCTACGTCGTCATCCCCGGCCGCGTCTACCGGCCCGACTCCGACGCCACCCACACGCCCCAGTTCCACCAGGTCGAGGGCCTCGCCGTCGACGAGGACATCACGCTGGCCGACCTCAAGGGCACGCTGCTCGCCTTCGCCCGCACGGTCTTCGGCGACGAGCGCGAGGTCCGCCTGCGCCCGCACTTCTTCCCGTTCACCGAGCCCAGCGTCGAGGTCGACGTCTCGTGCTTCAACTGCAACGACGGCTACCTCGCCGACGGCTCGCGCTGCCCGGTATGCAAGGGCGAGTCGTGGCTGGAGATCCTCGGCGCCGGCGAGGTCGACCCCAACGTCTACTCCTACGTCGACGACGACCGCTACGACCCCGAGAAGGTGCAGGGCTACGCCTGGGGGATGGGGATCGAGCGGATCGCGATGCTCAAGCACGGCGTCACCGACCTGCGCCTGTACTACGAGAACGACCTGCGCTTCCTGGAGCAGTTCGGCTGATGCTCGTCCCGCTCGAATGGCTGCGCGAGCATTGCGACCCCGGGTTGCCGCTGCGCAAGCTCGAGGAGCGCCTGACGATGACCGGCACCAAGGTCGAGGCGCTGCACCACCACGGCGTGCGCGAGCTCGATCGCTTCATCGTCGGGCGCGTGCTCGAGGCCGAGCGCCACCCCGATGCCGACCGGCTGAGCGTCTGCAAGGTCGCGGTCGGCGAGGGCGACGTCGCGACGATCGTCTGCGGCGCGCCCAACGTCGCCGCCGGCCAGACGGTCGCCGTCGCGCAGCCCGGCGCGGTCATGCCCGACGGCACGCGCCTGGGCCAGGCCAAGCTGCGCGGCGTGCAGTCCGAGGGGATGATCCTCGCCGAGGACGAGCTGGCGATCGGCACCGACCACGCCGGGATCCTCGTGCTCGACGAGGACGGTCTGGTGCCCGGGACGCCCCTCTCCGACGTCCTGCCGTTCATCGCCACCGACGTGCTCGAGCTCGAGATCACGCCCAACCGTCCCGACTGCCTGGGCGTCTACGGCGTCGCGCGCGAGGTGCATGCCGCGACCGGCGCGCCGCTCGGCGCGCCGCCGTGGGCCGACGACTCCGGCACGCCCGGCGACATCCCCGGCGTCGAGGTCGTCGTCGAGGCGCCGGACCTGTGCCCGCGCTTCACCGCGCGCGTCTTCGAGGACGTCACGATCGCGCCCTCGCCGCCCTGGCTGAAGGCGCGGCTGATGGCGGCCGGGCAGCGCCCGATCAACAACGTCGTCGACATCACCAACTACGTGATGCTGCTGACCGGCCAGCCGCTGCACGCCTTCGACCTCGACCGCGTCGCCGGGCGGCGGCTCGTGGTGCGCCGCGCGCGCGACGGCGAGCGCGTGCAGACGCTCGACGAGCAGTGGCGCGAGCTCGACTCGCAGATGCTCGTCATCGACGACGCCGAGGGGCCGACGTCGATCGCCGGGATCATGGGCGGCGCGCGCTCGGAGGTCGCCTCCTCGACGACGCGCGTGCTGATGGAGGTCGCCAACTGGGACGGCCCCAACATCCACCGCACGTCGTGGAAGCTCGCCCTGCGCAGCGAGGCCAGCGCGCGCTTCGAGAAGGGGCTGGCGCCCGAGCAGGCCATGGACGCGCAGGCCGTCGCGGCCAAGCTGATGGTCGAGGTGTGCGGCGCGCGGCTCGTGCCGGGGACCATCGATGTCGGCGGCGAGGGCCCGCCGCCGCGCACCATTCGCCTGCGCTCGCGGAAGGTCACCGACGTGCTGGGCATGGTGATCCCCGTCGGGCGCCAGGCCGAGGTCCTGCGCGCGCTGGACTTCGGCGTCGCCGAGGCGTCCGACGGCCTCGACGTCACCGTGCCGTACTTCCGCCGCAACGACGTCACGCGGGAGGCCGACGTCATCGAGGAGGTCGCGCGCATCAACGGCCTCGAGAAGCTCCCGGCCACGCTGCCCAAGCGCCGCGGCGCGTGGGGCCGCCTGAGCGCCGAGCAGCGCCTGCGCCGCCGCGCCGCCGACGCGCTCGTCGGCCGCGGTCTGCACGAGGTCGTCGGCTGGAGCTTCACCGACCCCGGCCTCGTCGACCGCCTCCGGCTCGGCGCCGAGGACGCGCGCCGGCGCGTCGTGGCGCTGCGCAACCCGATGAGCAGCGAGCACTCGGTCCTGCGCACGACGCTGCTCGGCTCGCTGCTCGACATCGCCCGCCACAACGTCGCCCGCGGCTTCGGCGACCTCGCCCTCTTCGAGCAGGGCGCGGTCTACCGGGCGACCGGCGCAACGCTTCCGCACGAGCACCGCGCGCTCGGCGCGCTGCTGCGCGGGCGCTCGGCGCCCGCGACGTGGCGCACGCCCGAGCCGCCGGCCGCCGACGTCTTCGCGATCAAGGCCGTGCTCGGGGCGGTCCTCGAGGCGCTGCGGGTGCAGTGGAGCGTCGAGCCGGCGACCGAGCCGTTCCTGCACCCCGGCCGAGGCGCGCGCGTGCTGGCCCGCGGCGAGCCGGTGGGCTGGCTCGGCGAGGTGCATCCGCTGGTCGCGGCGCAGTGGGAGCTCGGCGACGTGGCGGCCTTCGAGGTCGACCTCGACGCGGTCGTGCGCCACGCGGTGGCCGTCCCGCAGTACGAGGACCTGACGAGCTTCCCTGCGCTGCGCCAGGACATCGCGGTGATCGTCGGCGACGACGTGCCCGCCGCGCGCATCGTGGCGATCGTGCGCGACGCGGGCGGCGAAGTGCTGCGCGACGCGCACGTCTTCGACGTCTACCACGGCGCGCAGGTGGGGGAGGGGCGCGTCTCGCTCGCGCTCGCCCTGACGTTCCGCGCGCCCGACCGCACGCTGACCGACGAGGACGTGGCGCCGCTGCGCGAGCGCATCGTCGCGGCGCTGCGCGACGAGGTCGGGGGCGAGCTGCGTGCCTGAGCCGCCGCGGGCGCCGTCGCCTCCGAGGAACCGCGCCGCCTCGCGGCCCGCGGCCGCGCGACGCGTCCTCGTCGCCGGAGCATCGGGGTACACGGGCGCGCTCGCCGCGCGGCTCGTCGACCGCCATCCCGAGCTCGAGCTGACCGCCGTGACCTCTCGCTCGGACGTCGGGCGCTCGCTGGCCGAGCTGTACCCGCGCCACCGCGTCGACCGCCCGCTCGAGGAGCTCGATCTCGACCGCCACGCCGACGTCGACGCGGCGATCGTCGCCTACCCGCACGGGGCGGCGGCGCCGGTCGTCGCGGCCCTGCGGGAACGGGACGTGTCCGTGGTCGATCTCTCCGCCGACTTCCGGTTGCGCGACGTCGCGGTCTACGAGCAGTGGTACGTCGAGCACCCCGCGCGCGAGCTGCTCGACGAGGCGGTCTACGGGCTGCCCGAGCTGCACCGCGACGAGCTGGCGGGCGCCACCCTGGTGGCCAACCCGGGCTGCTATCCGACTGCGACGCTGCTCGCGCTCGCGCCGCTCGCGCGCGCGGGCGTGATGCGCGACGTCATCGTCGACGCCAAGTCGGGGGTCAGCGGGGCGGGCCGCGCGGCGACGCAGACGACGCACTTCGTCGAGGCCGACGAGAACGTCACGCCGTACGGCGTCGGGCGCCATCGCCACATGCCGGAGATCGACCAGGAGCTCGCGGCGCTCGGCGCGCCGGTGACGACTACGTTCACGCCGCACCTGCTGCCGCTCGACCAGGGCGAGCTCGTCTCGTGCTACGTGACCCTGGACGGCTCGCCCGGCGACCTGCGCGCGCTCTACGAGGACGCGTACGCCGGCGAGCCGTTCGTCGAGCTCGCCGACCGCCCGCCCGGCGTGCGCGACGTGCGCGACACCAATGTCGCGCGCATCCACGTGCACGGCGACGCGCGCACGGGCAAGGTGTTCGTCTTCTGCGCGATCGACAACCTGTGGAAGGGCGCCTCGTCGCAGGCGGTGCAGAACCTCAACGTCATGCTCGGGCTGCCGGAGACGCTGGGGCTGCAGCCATGAGCCGCTGGGTCCAGCTCCCCGCGCACGCGCGCGACGTCGCCGACGGGCGCCTGCCGCTCGGCTTCCGGGCGGCGGCCGCGGCGGCGGGTCTCAAGCCGTCGGGCGGGCTCGACGTGGCGCTGCTCGTCTGCGACGCGCCGGGCTGTGTCAGCGCGGCGCGCTTCACGCGGTCGGGCGTCCTCGCGGCGCCGGTCGTCGTCACGCGCGACCGCTGCCGGCTGGACGCGCTGCGGGCGGTGGCGGCCAACTCGGGCAACGCCAACGCGGCGACCGGGCGCCGCGGCCTCGACGAGGCCGCGCGGATGCAGGGCGCGGCCGCGACGGTCGCGCGCGCGGAGGTCGACCGCACCGCGGTCGCCTCGACCGGCGTGATCGGCGTCCAGCTCGACGGGGAGAAGGTCGTGCGCGGCCTGCTCGCCGCGTCGCGCGAGCTGTCGCCCGACGGCGCGGCCGCGCTGTCGGAAGCGATCCGCACGACCGACGCCTTCGAGAAGCGCGCCGAGCTGGAGGTCGAGCTCTCGGGCGGGGTCGTGCGGCTGTGCGCGCAGGCGAAGGGTGCGGGCATGATCTCGCCGGCCTTCGCCACGATGCTGTGCTTTGTCGAGACCGATGCCGCGCTGGCGCCCGAGACCGCCGACCTGCTGCTGGGCGTGTGCGTCAAGCGCTCGTTCGACCGCATCAG
Organism: Actinomycetota bacterium; assembly: GCA_005888335.1. The sequence continues at coordinate 14,026 of VAWY01000027.1, read as the reverse complement.
CGTCGACGGCCAGCTCTCGACCAACGACACGGCGATCCTCATGTGCTCGGGCGCGAGCGGCGTGCGCGTCGAGCCCGAGTCCGACGACGAGGTCCGCTTCGGCGAGGCGCTCGACGCGCTCCTGCGCCGCATCGCGCTGCTCATCGTGCGCGACGGCGAGGGCGCCAAGCGCGTCGGGCGCGTCGTCGTGCGCGGCGGGCACGGCGACCACGTCGAGGCGGCCGCGCGCGCGGTGGCCAACTCGCCGCTCGTCAAGACCGCGCTCCACGGGGGCGACCCCAACTGGGGGCGCATCGCCCAGGCCGTCGGCGCGGCGCTCCCCGACACGGCGCCGCTCCCGCTCGACGTCGCGATCGAGGGCGTGCAGCTGTGCACGCAGGGCACGGCGCTGCCGCACGACGCCGAGGCGCTGAACGCCGCCGTCGCCGGCGAGGAGATCGAGTACGTCGTCGGCCTCCCCGGCGACGGCTTCGAGACCGAGGTCTTCTTCTCCGACCTGGGCTACGAGTACGTCCGGATCAATGCCGAGTACACGACCTGAGATCGCCGTCCGCGGCGACGTCGACGCCCGCGCGGTCGAGCAGCTCGCCCGCTGCGCCGAGGCCGGCGACGCGGTGCGGGCGGCCCTGCTCGCCGACGGGCACGTGGGCTACAGCCAGCCGATCGGCGGCGTGATCGCCTATCCGGAGCACATCTCGCCGAGCGGCGTCGGCTACGACATCGGATGTGGGAACAAGGCCACCCGGACCGACCTGACGCTCGGCGACATCGACGTCCCGCGGGTCATGGACAAGATCGCCAAGCGCATCTCGTTCGGCATCGGGCGAAACGAGGGCGAGCGTGCCGACCATCCGGTCCTCGACAAGATCCGCCGCGCGGACTTCGCGTCCCAGCGCAAGCTCTACGACCAGGCCGCGAACCAGCTCGGGACGGTCGGCGGCGGCAACCACTACGTCGACCTGTTCGCCGACGAGGAGGATCGCGTGTGGGTCGGCGTGCACTTCGGCTCCCGCGGCTTCGGCTACAAGACCGCCAATGGGTTCCTCGCACGCGCTCAGGGGCTGGCATTCGAAGGCCGGCCGACCGGCGGCGAGATGGATGCCCCGCCGGTGCTGCTCCATCAGGACTCAGAGCTCGGGCAGGCGTACATCGCAGCGATGCAGCTGGCCGGCGAGTACGCCTACGCCGGGCGCGACGTCGTCGTCGCGCGCGTGCTCGAGATCCTCGGCGCGCGTGAGGTCGACTCGGTCCACAACCACCATAACTTCGCCTGGAGAGAGGAGGTCGACGGCGTTGAGTGCTGGGTCGTGCGCAAGGGCTGCACGCCCGCGTTCCCCGGCCAGCGCGGCTTCGTCGGCTCGACCATGGGCGACGTCTCCGTTGTTGTTGAGGGCGTCGAGTCTGCGGGGACGAAGGAGCTCATCCACTCGACCATCCACGGCGCCGGGCGCGTGATGTCGCGCCGCCAGGCCAAGGGCAAGAAGGGCAAGCCGGGGGTGATCGACTGGCGCGCGGTCCAGGACCGGCTGCGCAAGCGGGGCATCGAGCTGCGCGGCGGCGCCGCCGACGAGGCGCCCGAGGTGTACAAGCGGCTCGACGACGTGCTGGCCGCGCACGCGGACACGATCAAGGTCACGCATCGGCTCCGGCCGGTCGGCGTGGCGATGGCGGGAGCCCATGTCTTCGATCCGTACAAGGACTGACCACGTGCGCGACGTCGAGACGCTCCTCGAGGCGCTGCCGTACATCCGCGAGTTCCACGGGCGAACCGTGGTCATCAAGTACGGCGGCGCGGCGATGGACGACCCGGCGCTGCGCGAGGAGTTCGCCCGCGACGTCGTGCTGCTCAAGTACGTCGGGATCAACCCGGTCGTCGTCCACGGCGGCGGGCCCGACATCACCGCCTACATGGAGCGCCTCGATCTGCCCGTGCGGTTCGTCGGCGGGCTGCGCGTGTCGGACGCGGCGACCGTCGAGGTGGCCAAGATGGTCCTGGTCGGCAAGGTCAACAAGGACATCGTGGTGCGCATCAACCGCCACGGGCAGCCGGCGGTCGGCCTCAGCGGCGACGACGGCGCGCTGTTCCGTGTCGCACGCACGACCGCGCCCGGCGGCGAGGACGTCGGCTTCGTCGGCAGCATCGAGCGCGTCGACGCCGACCTGCTCGAGCGCGTCGCCGAGCGCTACATACCGGTCATCGCCAGCGTCGGGCCCGACCGCGACGGCCAGCCGCACAACGTCAACGCCGACGAGGCGGCCGCCGCCGTCGCCCGCGCGCTCGGCGCCCACAAGCTCATCTTCCTCACCGACGTCGATGGCTGGCTGCGCGACCCTGCCGACCCGGCGAGCGTGATCAGCGAGGCCGGCGCGGACGAGGTCGAGGCCGCGCTGGCGCAGATCTCCGGCGGCATGGGACCCAAGCTGCGGGCGTGCCTGGACGCCATCCACGGCGGCGTCGGCTACGCCCACATCATCGACGGCCGCGTCCCGCACTCGCTGCTGCTCGAGCTGTTCACCGATTCCGGCATCGGCACGAAGATCCGGCCCGCCCGTTGAACGCGCCCGACGCCCACCTGATCCCGACGTACGCTCGGTTCGACGTCGAATTCGCGCGCGGCGAGGGGGCGCGCCTGTGGGATGCCGACGGCGCGGAGTACCTCGACTTCCTGACCGGGATCAGCGTCTCGAGCGTCGGCCACTGCCACCCGCGCGTCGTCGAGGCGATCCGCGAGCAGGCCGGGCGGCTCATCCACGTCGGCAACTTCTTCTACACCGAGCCGATGGTCCGCCTGGCCGAGCGGCTGGCGCAAAGCTCGCTCGGCGGCAAGGTGTTCTTCACCAACAGCGGTGCGGAGGCGATCGAGGCCGCGCTCAAGCTCGCCCGCCGCGCCCGCCAGGGCGGCGAGATCGTCGTCGTCGAGGGAGCGTTCCACGGGCGCACATACGGGGCGCTCTCGGCGACGCCGCAGGAGACCAAGCAGGCGCCCTTCGCGCCGCTCGTGCCCGGCTTCGTCACCGTGCCCGCCGAGGCCGTCGGGGACGCGGTGAGCGAGCGCACGGCCGCTGTGCTGATCGAGCCGATCCGGGGCGAGACGGGCATCCACGCGGCCAGCGAGGAGACGCTGCTCGCCGCCCGCCGGGCGTGCGACGCCTACGGCGCGGCGCTGATCTTCGACGAGATCCAGACCGGCCTGGGCCGCACCGGGACGCTGTGGGCCTACGAGCAGACCGGCGTGATGCCCGACGCGCTCACGACGGCCAAGGCGCTCGGCGGCGGCCTGCCGATCGGTGCGCTCGTCACCGGCCCGCGCCTGGCCGACGTCTTCCAGCCCGGCGACCACGGCTCGACCTTCGCGGGCGGCCCGGTCGTCTGCGCCGCGGCGCACGCGGTCCTCGACGTCCTCGGCGACGACGCCCTGCTCGTCCGCGTGCGCGAGCTGGGCGAGCGCCTGCGGGCGGCGCTGACGGACCTGCCTGGGGCGACGGCGGTCCGCGGGCGCGGCCTCATGGTCGCCTTCGACCTCGTCGACGGCGGCGCGCCCGAGCTCGTCAAGCGCGCGCTGCACGAGCAGCGGCTCATCGTCAACGCGACCGGCCCCGCGACCGTGCGCCTGCTGCCTCCGCTGGTGATCGGCGAGGCGGAGGTCGACGAGGCGGTCGCGCGACTACACAGGCTGCTGGAGCCGTGAGCGACGTCGACCTCGTCCGCCGCTTCTATGACGCGTGGAGCGCGGGCGACCTGCCGGCCATGCTCGAGGTCGTCGATCCGGACGTCGAGATCGAGCCGATCCTCGGCGTCCTGTACGCGCGCGAGAGCTACCGCGGGCGCGAGGACCTCGCCGCGTGGTTCGAGGAGGTCATGGCACGCTGGGAGCGGTTCGAGTCGCGTGTCGAGAAGGCGCGCCAGGTCGGCGATGAGGTGGTCGCCTTCGTCCGGCTCGTCGGCCACCGCGGCGAGGAGTCCTACGAGGCGCGCATCGCCGTCGAGTGCCGGTTTCGCAACGGCCGGATCGTCAGCTTCCGCGGCCGCGACGCCCGCGAGGCCGAGGAGGACCTCACCCTCGGGCTTTGACGCCGGTCATCTAGGCTTCGGCGCTTCGCATGGCCGACGACGACGCTCCCCGCATCTCCGCCCACCACATCCCGCCGCCCGAGGCCAAGGAGCGCATGCGCGCGCAGGCGATCGCCTCCTACGAGGCGCGCCCGGAGGAGGTCAACCGGGTTCTGCTCCTGTACTCGGGCGGCCTGGATACGAGCGTGATGCTCAAGTGGATCCAGGACGAGTACGAGGCCGAGGTCGTCACGCTCACCGTCAACCTGGGCCAGCCCGGCGAGGACTACGAGGTCGTCGAGGGCAAGGCGCGCCGGCTCGGCGCCGTCGAGACCTTCGTGGTCGACGCGCGCGAGGAGTTCGCGCGCGAGTACATCGTGCCGGCGATCAAGGCCAACGCGATCTACGGGCTCGCCTACCCGCTCTTCACCGCTCTCGGCCGCCCGCTGATCGCCAAGCTCGCCGTCGAGTACGCGCGCCGCAGCGGCTGCGACACGATCGCCCACGGCTGCACGGGCAAGGGCAACGACCAGGTGCGCATCGAGTCGACGGTGGCGACGCTCGCGCCCGAGCTCAAGCTCATCGCGCCCGTCCGCTCGTGGTCGATGGGCCGCGACGAGGAGATCGCCTACGCGCGCGAGCACGGCATCCCCGTCAAGGGCGGCACCGAGGCGGCGCCCTACTCGATCGACGACAACCTGTGGGGGCGCTCGAGCGAGGGCAAGTGGATCGAGGACCTCGCGCACGCGCCCGAGGACGACGTCTTCCAGCTCGTCACGCGCCCCGAGGAGGCGCCCGACGAGCCCGAGCTGCTGTCGGTCGAGTTCGAGCGCGGCGTGCCGGTCGCGCTGAACGGCGAGCGGCTCGAGCTGGTCGAGCTGCTCGAGCGCGCCGCGGAGATCGGCATGCGCCACGGGGTGGGCATCGTCGACCACATCGAGGACCGGATCGTCGGCCTGAAGGTCCGCGACATCTACGAGGTGCCGGCGGCGGCGATCCTGCTCACCGCGCACGCCGAGCTCGAGAAGCTCGTCGGCACGATCCACCAGAACCAGTTCAAGCCCGGGCTCGACCGCCAGTGGGCGTACCTCGTCTACGCGGGCCTGTGGTGGGAGCCGCTGCGGGGCGATCTCGACGCCTACATGGATTCGGTCAACGAGTGGGTGACCGGGACGATCGGGCTCAAGCTCTACAAGGGCTCCGTGCGGGTCGTCACGCGCGAGTCGCCCCACGCCGTCTACGACGCGCAGCTCGCCACCTTCGCCGAGTCCGGCGGGCTGTTCTCGCAGCAGGCGTCGCCGGGCTTCATCGAGCTGTGGTCGCTGCAGTCGCGAATGGCGTGGCGGCTGAGAGCCGAGCGAAGCGAAGGCGGCTGACGGGAGGTCGCCGCCGCCTGGCGGCGAAGGCCGCAAAAGGCGGCCGGACGAAGCCGTTCGGCATCGAGGGCGAGAGGCCGGATGCCCGAGCCGCGCAAACCATCCGGATAGCCGCGTACTTTGCGGGGCGTGAACGCCCCGAGCCCGGACGGCCCGCCGGCCGAGTCGCCGCTCGACGTCGAGCGGGTCGAGTGGGTCCCCGCTTCGCCCGCGACGCTGCGCGTGGTCGTCGTCGGGCGGTGGCGGGCGGAGCCGCCGCGCAACGGGGCCATCCTGCTCGTCGAGGACGGCGAGCGGCGGCACTTCCCCGCGGACGAGCACGGGATCGTCGAGGGCGTCTGGCGGGCGGCGTTCACCGTCCCGAGCGAGCTGCGCCCCGACGTCGAGCGGCGGCTCGGCCTGCTCGTCGGCAACGTCGAGCTGCGCCTCCCGGGCGCGTCGGCCGGTCCGGCCGACGAGGCGAGCGCGCCGCCGCCGGCGACGGTCGTCGACCAGCGCGAGCTCGACGAGCGCCGCGCGCGGCGCTTCGAGGGCGCCGAGGAGAGCCTGGTCCGCCGGGCGCAGGCGGCCGAGGCGACCGCCGCCACGCTGCGCACGCAGCTCGAGCACCTCGAGGAGCGGCTGCGCGAGGCGGTGACCGAGCGCGACGCGTTGACGCGCGACCTGCGCGCGGCCGAGCAGCGCGAGGAGGCCGAGCGGCGGGTGCGGCTCGAGGCGCTCGAGGAGCGTGACGCGGCGCGCGAGGATGGCGAGCGGCGCGTCGGCGCCCTGCGCGCGCGCCTGCGCGCGGCTGAGCTGCACGCCTCCGAGCTCGCGCGCGAGATGGACGCGGTCCGCCGCGAGGGGGCCGAGGCGCAGCAGGCGGCGGTCGCCGCGCGGCGGGCGGCCGAGCGCGCCGAGGCCGCGGCGGCGGACCGCGAGGCGGAGCTGGCGGCGCGGCTGAGCGCGCTCGACGCCGAGGCGGGCGACGTCGGCGAGCGGCTCGCGGCCGAGCGCCGGGCGCGCGAGGAGGCCCAGCGCGCGCTGGCCGCGGAGCGCGATCGGGTGGCGTCGTTGGAGGCCGAGGTCGAGCGGCGCGCGGCGCTGGCGAGCGGCGTCCGCGCCGAGCTCGAAGAGCTGCGCGCGGACTTGGCGCGCGTGCGCGAGGAGGCCGCGGCGGGCGGGGGCGAGGCCACCGAGCTGCGCGCCGTCGCGGCGGGGCTGCGGGCGCGCATCGAGGAGCTCGAGCGGGGCGAGCGTGCCGCGCGCGAGGAGCTCGAGCGCCGCGCCGCCGAGCTCGAGCGCGTGCGCGCCGCCCTGGAGGGCGCGCGGGCGGAGCTCGTCATGGTCCGCGAGACGGAAGCCGCCCGGGCGGCCGCGCTGCGCGAGGCCGAGCGCGCGGCAGACGACGTGCGCCGCGAGGCGGCCGAGCTGCGCCGGCGCGTGGAGGACGAGCGGCGGCGGCGCTTCGAGGTCGAGGCCGAGCTGCGCGCCGAGCTCGAGCGCTCGCAGGAGGAGCTCGGGTCGCGGCTGGCGCTGGCCGAGGGGACGCTGCGCGCGCAGCTGGCGGCGGAGCGCCGCGCGTTCGAGGAGCAGGCGACGGCGATCGAACGCACGGCGCGCGAGCTGCGCGAGCGCCTGGCGTCTGCTGCCGCGGAGCTCGAGGCGCGGCTGGACGCGGAGCGCGAAGCGCGGGCGGTGGCCGAGCGGGAGGCCGGCGTGCTGCGGGCCGAGCTCGACGAGCGCACGGCGCGCGAGGCCGAGGTCGGCGCGCTGGTGCGCGACCTGCTCGCGACGTCGACCGACCTGCGCGAGGGCTTCGAGCGCGAGCTGCGCGGGTTGGAGGAGGAGGTGCGCGCGCGGCTGGCCGGCGAGCGCGACGGCCTGCGCCGCCAGCTCGAGGAGCTCGAGCGCCATGTGGCCGGCCTGCGCGCCGAGCTCGAGCGCGAGCGCGCCGCCCGGGCGGCCGCCGAGCGCGAGCTGGCCGCCGAGCGCGAGGGCCGCCGGGCGACGGCGGCCAGCGAGGCGGGGCTGGCCGACCTCGAGCGCGCGAAGTCGCGGCTCGCGGCGGCCGAGGAGCAGCTCGAGCGCGTCCGCGAGCGCGAGGACCTTCACGCGCAGGCGCGCGCGATGATCCGCAACCTCGAGGACGCGGAGCGGCGTTTGCGCACCGAGCGCGAGGCGCTCGAGGAGCCGGAGGATGAGGCGACGTCCATCGAGTCCGCGTCGGGCGCTGTCGAGCCCGAGGCGTTCGACGTCGGCCCCGCCGACGCGGAGCCGCCGCCGCCGGCCCGCGAGCCCCTCCCACCCGACGAGCCCGATCTCCCCTCGATCGAGTCGGCGTCCGGGGCGATCGAGCCCGAGGCGTTCGAGTCCGGCCCGACCGAGCCGCTCGCTGCCGACCACTCCGCGGAGCCTGGCCCGCCCACGCCGGCGGCAGAGCGCGCCGTCGAGTCGGACGCCGACGCCGCCGCGCCCGGCCCGCCGACGCCGCCCGCCGCCGACCTCCCCGCCGCGCCGCCGACCTCGCCGCCGAGCGGCCCGCCGCGCCTGGCCCGCCGACGCCGGCCGCGACCGAACGCTCGGCCGAGCCGCCGGCGGACCGCTCGCCGGAGTCCGCCCCCGACCGCTTCGCGGAGCCGCCCGCGACCGCCCGCTCGTTCGAGCCGTCCGCCGCGCCTGGCCCGCCGGAGCCGCCCGCCGCCGACCACTCCGCCGAGCCGCCCGCCGCCGGCGAGCCGCCGCTGACGGACTGGGCACTGTCGGTCGTCGAGCGCGGCGGCGGCGCGGCTCCTGCGCCACCCGAGGCCGCCGGCGAGGCCGACCCGGCGACCTACGCGCTGCATCGGGCCGCCGAGGAGCTTGCCGCCGCGCAGCGCGCCGCCGCCGAGCGCGCCGCCGCCAGGCGCGCCGCCCGCCGCTCCGCCGCGCCGTCGTCCCCGGGCGCGGTCGGCGCCGAGGTGCTGCGTCCGCGGATCGTGCCGGTCGAGGCGCGGCGCCCGACGCCGTGGCTGCTCGGCGCGCTCGAGCGCCTGGCCGCCGACGAGCCGCGCGTCGCCGCGCGGCTGATCACCGCGCTGCTCCCTGCGCAGGGACCGGCCCTCGACCGCGCGCTGACCTACGAGCTCGACGTCGACGGCGACGGCGCCTTCCGGATCGAGCTCGGCGCCGGCGTCGCCCGCGTCGAGCCCCAGCCGCCCGCGACGCCGCCGGACCCCGACGTCGAGGTCCGCGTCGCCGGGCCGCCCAGCGCCCTGGCGCCCCTGGTCGCCGGGGGGACCGGCCGCCGGCTGCGCGGCGCCCGCGTCAGCGGCCGCAGGCGCCGGCTCAAGCCACTGCTCAAGGCGCGCCGCCGCCCCGTGTCCCTCGCCGAGCTCGCCGTCCTGGGCCTCCCGCTCGAGCCCGGTCTCCTCCTCAGGGCGCTCACCGCCGTCATCGACCCGGCGTGGACCGCCGGCGAGCGGTTCACCGTCGTCTACGACGTCGCCGGCGCGACGCCCGCGGCCCACCGCGTCGAGGTGGCCGACGGCGCCCCGCTCGTCACCGCGCCCGGCCTGCCGCCCGAGCCGCCGACGGCGACGCTCTCCCTCGGGCGCGGCGCCCTCGTCGCGGTGCTGGCGCGCGTCACGCCGCCGCCCGGCGAGCGCTCCCTCGTCCACGGCGACGCCCGCGCCCTCGAGCTGCTGCACCGCTGGATCGACCGCGTCCAGGGCATCCCCGAGGCGGACTGAACGATCGCAACGAGCGGGAGCGCCCCGCCGGGCCGTCCGGTGCCGCGCCTAGCATTGGCGGCCTCGTGACAACCGCTGCCTGCGCTCATCTGCACGTCCACTCCGAGTACTCGCTGCTCGACGGCGCGTGCAAGATCGACGCGCTCGCCGCCCGCGCCGCCGCCTTCGAGCAGCCCGCGCTCGGCCTCACCGACCACGGCGTGATGAACGGCGCGGTCGAGCTCGCCAGGGCGGCCGCCAAGCATGGCGTCAAGCCGATCGTCGGCTGCGAGATCTACTTCGTCGACGACCACGCCAAGGCCGAAGCTGGCGCGCGCGTGGAGCGCAACCACCTCACGCTGCTCGCCGAGACCGACGAGGGCTACCGCAACCTCGTCAAGCTCAGCTCGGCCGGCTTCCTCGAGGGCCTCAGCCGCGGCAAGCCGACCGTCGACCTCGAGCAGATCGCCGCGCACGGCACGGGGGTCATCGCGCTCACCGGCTGCCTGGCCAGCCGCTTCTGCTCGCGCCTCGCCGAGGGCCGCGAAGCCGACGCGCGCGCTCACGCCGACGACCTGCTCAACGCGTTCGGCCCCGACAACGTGTTCTTCGAGGTCCAGAAGAACGGCATCGCCCAGCAGGACCACGCCAACGAGGGCATCGTGCGCATCGCCCGCGAGGTCGGGCGCCCGCTCGTCGCCACCGCCGACGTGCACTACCTGCGCCGCGAGGACCACGCCCACCACACGGCGCTGCTGTGCGTGCAGACCAAGTCCACGCTGCAGGCGCCGAAGATGACCTTCGAGACCAACGAGTTCTACCTCAAGGACAACGCCGAGATGGCGAGCGCCTTCGCGGAGTGGCCCGAGGCGCTGCAGTCGACGATCGACATCGCCGAGCGCTGCGACGTCTCGATCGAGCTGGGCAAGCAGCTCATCCCGCGCTACCCGACGCCCGACGGCGCCGACGAGGGCGCCTACCTGCGCACGCTGGTCGACCAGGGCCTGCGCCTGCGCTACGGCGACCCGGTGCCGGCCGAGGCGCGCGAGCGCGCCGACATGGAGCTCGGCGTCATCGACCGCATGGGCTTCAACGCCTACTTCCTCATCGTCTGGGACTTCGTGAACTACGCGAAGTCCAACGGCATCGCGGTGGGTCCCGGCCGCGGCAGCGCGGCCGGCTCGATCGTCGCCTACTGCCTGTCGATCACCGACGTCGACCCGCTGCGCTACGACCTGCTCTTCGAGCGCTTCCTCAACCCGGAGCGCGTGTCGATGCCCGACATCGACATCGACTTCTCGGTGCGCGGGCGCGAGCGCGTCATGCGCTACGTCACCGAGAAGTACGGCCGCGAGTCGGTGGCGCAGATCGTCACCTTCGGCAAGATGTTCCCGCGCGCGGCCACGCGCGATGCCGCGCGCGTGCTCGGCCACGACTACGGCGTCGGCGACCGGCTGGCCAAGCTCATCCCCGACCCGATCATGGGGCGCGCGCCGAGCTTCGAGGAGTGCCTCGCGCCCGGCCAGGAGCTCAAGAAGGCCTACGACGAGGACCCGACCGCGCGCCAGATCATCGACGTCGCGCGCGGGCTGGAGGGCATCGTCCGCAACTCGTCGATCCACGCGGCCGCCGTCGTCATCGCCGACCGCCCGCTGACCGACATCGTCCCGCTCCAGCTCGCCGACGCCGGCACGACCGACGAGCAGGGCAACCGCGTCTTCAAGACGGTCACGCAGTTCTCGATGAAGCCCGTCGAGGAGATCGGCCTCCTCAAGATGGACTTCCTCGGCCTGCGCAACCTCGACGTCATCGAGGACGCGCTGGACATCATCGAGCGCTCGACCGGCGTGCGCCCCGACATGACGACGCTGCCGCTCGACGACGCCAAGACCTACGAGATGCTCGCGCGCGGCGACTCGATCGGCGTGTTCCAGTTCGAGTCCGAGGGCATGCGGGAGGCGCTGCAGAAGGTGCGCCCGGACGAGTTCGACGACCTCGTCGCGCTCAACGCTCTCTACCGCCCGGGCGCCATGGACCAGATCGGCACGTACGCGCGCGGCAAGCGCGAGCCCGAGAGCGTGCAGTTCGCCGACGAGCGCCTGCGCCCGATCCTCGCCTCGACCAAGGGCGTGATCCTCTACCAGGAGCAGGCGATGCAGATCGCCAAGACCCTGGCGGGCTTCAGCGGCGCGAAGGCCGACGACCTCCGCAAGGCCATCGGCAAGAAGAACCGCGAGGCGATGGCCAAGCTCAAGCCCGAGTTCGTGGCCGGCTGCCGGGCGTCGGGCACGAGCGAGCAGGTCATCGAGCAGCTGTGGGCGACGAACGAGCGGAGCGCTGACTACTCGTTTAATAAGTGCGCCTCAGCTGAGACGCGAGTCATCCTCCCGGACGGCACGCGGATGCGGCTGTCGGAGGCGTACCGCAAGCGTATCCCCGAGGTCATGTCGATGTGGGCGGACGGCAGCATCCGGCCACACAAGGTCGAGCGGATCGTCAAGACCGGCCGGAAGTTCGTCTATCGGGTGCGCTGCGAGAGCGGCCGCCAGATCAAGGCGACGGCGGATCACCGGTTGCTGACGACTGACGGCTACCTGCCCATCGAGCAGATGCGCGTTGGCGAGACGGAGCTGATCACAACGCCGGTGATCAGCGACAAGCAGAGTGAGGCGCGCCGGAAGACCATGACCCGATTGGCCCACAGCCCGGAGCGGGCGGAATGGGACCGCCAAGCCTCACTTCGTATGAAGGCGTACCAGGACTCGCGCCCGCACGAGGAGAAGGCCGCTCACATGCGGCGCATGCACGTGCTCTATCCGGACATGAAGCGAGCCGGAGTCGCCGCCATGCACGAGCGGGTCCGGTGGCTCTGGGCAAACGATCCGGAGTGGCGGCAGCGTCAGGTGGACGCTTCCTTCCGCCGCGTCCGCGAGGCCTACGAGACCGGACCCGGCTACGGCCACTGCTCGATCGCGTCGAACGGCATGTGGTGCTCGAGCTGGCCGGAGCGCGAGATGTGCGAGTGGCTGATCGACAAGGGCATCGAGTTCGAGATGCACAAGCCGATCGCGAATGGGCGCATGTGCGACTTCTACTTCGGCGGCATCTACTGGGAGATGGACGGCATGGACCGCGTCCCCGAGTATTTCCAGGCGAAGTACGGGGACCTGCCCTACGTCGTCGTCACGCCGGAGGACTTCCGCTTCCGCGTCGAGCGCCACCTCGCGACCGTGCACGCCGAGAACGGTGACCCGATCATCTCGATCGAGCCCGTCGGCTACGAGAGCACATACGACGTCGAGATGGCGCCGGACGGCCCGCTGAACTTCCTGGCCAACGGGATCGTCTCCCACAACTCCCACGCTGCGTGCTACGCGCTGATCGCCTACCGCACGGCGTGGCTGAGGGCCAACTACCCGGCCGAGTACATGGCGGCGCTGATCTCCAGCGTGATGTCGACCAAGGACAAGGTCCCGTTCTTCGTCGCTCGCTGCGAGGAGATGGGGATCCAGATCCTGCCGCCCGACGTCAACCTCTCAGACCACGAGTTCACCGTCGTCGAGGGTCACATCCGCTTCGGGCTGGACGCGGTCAAGGGCGTCGGGCATCAGGCGGTCGAGGCGATCAAGGCGGCGCGGGAGGACGGCGGTCCGTTCGAGTCGCTGTGGGACTTCTGCGCGCGCGTGGACTGCCAGAAGGTGAACAAGAAGGCGATCGAGGCGCTGATCAAGTGCGGCGCGTTCGGCTCGACCGGCGCGACCCGCAAGGGGATGCTGATCATGCTCGAGGCGGCGCAGGCCGCCGGCCAGAAGGTCCAGCTCGACGCGCAGGTCGGGCAGGGCTCGATCTTCGACCTCGATCCGACGCCCGCCTTCGCCCAGCCTCAGCACCCGCCGATCCCCGCCGAGGAGTTCGACCAGTCCGAGCTGCTCGCCGTCGAGAAGGAGTCGATCGGGTTGTTCATCTCGGCGCACCCGCTCAAGGAGGTGCGCGAGGCGCTTCAGCTCAAGTGCGACTGCCGCATCGCCGAGCTCGACAGCCGCCGCGACGGCGACTGGGTGACCGTCGGCGGGATCGTCACGCAGGCCAAGAAGCTGCGCACCAAGTCGGGCACCAACATGATGTTCGCGACGCTCGACGACCTCGAGGGGGCGGTCGAGATCGTCGTCTTCGAGAAGGTCCTCAACGAGTACGAGGGCGCGCTCGGCGTCGATGAGGTCGTGGTCGTGCGCGGGCGCGTCGACCACAAGGAGGCGGGCAAGACGTCGGTGATCGTCAACTCCGCGGAGCCGTTCAAGCCGACGTCCGAGGAGGTCGAGCGCGCGCGCGTCGAGGTCCGCACGCGAGCGCTCGCCGCCGCGCCCGTACCCCTCCGAATCTCCGCCGACGCCGCGCGGCTGCCGGCGTCCGTGATCGACGACATCAAGCACATCCTCGGGAGCTTCCCCGGCGACAGCGAGCTGGTGCTCGAGCTCCAGACGAGCATCGGGCCCAAGCGCCTGCGCTTCGGCAAGGAGTTCCGCGTGGCGGCGACCCCGACGCTGCGAGCGGAGCTCGAGCTCATCCTGGGCCCGGCAGCGCTCCCCGCCTGACCGCTCGCATGCCGTCGCGCTGAATTCCGGCGCGACCCCGCCGACTTATAGGGACCGAACCACCCCCGGTCTCCAGGAGGCACCCATCCCGTCCCTCATCCGCGCGCAGCGCACGCTCCGCCGCGCCCTTCCCTACGCGACGCTCCTCGCCCTCGCGCTTCCGGCACCCGCGCTGGCCAACGCCATTGTGACCCGTGACGCCAACCTCGTCACGGTCACGTCCACTGTCACCGAGAACAACGACATCGTCGCGTCGGATGCGAGCGGCATGCTCCGGATCCGCGAGCAGAGCCTTTCCGTCGCGGGACTCGATGGCGG
>VAWY01000298.1:3126-9868 GCA_005888335.1 Actinomycetota bacterium | reverse complement strand
CCGCTCGCCGTCGATCGTGTCGAGGCTGCGTGCGTAGGCGAGCGCCGCGGCCCAATCGCCCAGCTGGCGTTCGATGTCGAGCAGCTGGCGGGGCTGGCCGTCGCTGTCGCCGAAGTGCCGGGAGGTGAACACGAGCGCAGCGATCCCGGCGTCCGCGAACCGGCGCGCGTAGGGCTCGAGCCCCAGCTCGCGGGTTGCGCCGAGGCCGTGGCCGAGGATCACCAGCGGCGGCCGCACGGCGTCCGGCATGAACAGCCAGGCCCTGCAGTGGTCCCCGTCCGAGGGAAAGGCGACATCGAGTCGCGTGTGTGTGCCAGAGGTCATGGAGGTCAGCTTAGAGATCTGAGTACACATTTTCAACTTAGCCTGATACGCTGCCGCCTCTCGCCATGTCGAACCCGTTCAACGAAAGGCCCGCCGCATGACCACGCTGACCCAGAAGCACCAACTCGGGATCGAGGTCGAGCAGCAAGGACGCGTGCTCCTCGCCCGGCTCCACGGCGGGCCGCGCGGCGAGTTCGGGCCCGCGATCGCCGCGGACCTGGCGGCCCTGGTCACGCGCGCCGAGACCGACGAGGGCGTCGGCGCGGTCGTGATCACGGGGACCCACCCCGAGCGGTTCGTCGCGCACGCCGAGCTGCGCTGGCTGCAGGAGGGAGGCGCCGCGAGCCCGACCGTCGGACCGCGCGCCGGCTCGGCGATCGTGCACGCGGCCAGCACCGCGCGTCGCGTTCCCGGCGTTCGGCGGCTCGCGGATCGCACGCCACTCAGCGGAGCGATGGAGCTCATCGGCGTGCACGAGACGTTCCTGCGGATGAACCGCTGCGGCGCCGTCTTCATCGCGGCGCTCAACGGCTCCGCCCTCGGCATCGGGTCAGAGCTCGCGCTGGCGTGCGACTACCGGCTGATGGCGGCGGGCGACCACGTGATCGGCCAGCCCGAGATCCTGCTCGGCTTCCCCCCCGGTGGCGGCGGGACCCAGCGACTCACGCGGCTGGTCGGAACCCACCAGGGACTCAAGCTGATGCTCGACGGCACCGGACTCGATCCCGAGGCCGCAGCGCAGATCGGCTACGTCGACGAGGTCGTCGCGCCCGACGAACTGCTCGACCACGCGCTCGCGCTCGCCGACCGGCTCGGACAGCGACTGAAGCCCGCCGTCGCGGCCGTCAAGCGCGCCGCGTACATCGGCGGCTCGCGGGGACTGGAGGAAGGGCTCCACGTCGAAAGCGCCGAGTTCCTCTCGACGCTCGCCAGCCCGGGCGCGCAAGCGGCGATGCTCGCCTATATGGCGCGGACGGCAGAGACGGGCGACCCGCCGCTGTACGACCCGCAGACCTACGAGCGGACGCGGGAGGCCGGGCGCTTCGAGCGCCGGTAGGCCGAACCTCGCAACCCAGCACGTACAAGGAGAGAAAGCGATGACGACTGTCCACGCGCCCACGGGTGCGGCGGTGAACACGACGTGGAAGAACGCGCCGACGCATACCGTCAACGCCGGCGGCGTGAGGTTCGCCTACCGGCAGCTCGGTCCAGACACCGGCGTCCCACTCGTCTTCCTGCACCACCTGACCGCGGTCCTCGACGACTGGGACCCGAGAGTCATCGACGGCATCGCCGCGAAGCGTCGGGTGATCACCTTCGACAACCGCGGGATCGGCGCGTCGAGCGGATCGGTCCCGCACACGGTCGAGGAGATGGCGCGAGACGCCATCGCCTTCATCCGCGCGCTCGGCCTCGAGCAGGTCGATCTCCTCGGGTTCTCCCTCGGCGGCGGTGTCGCACAGGTGATCGCGATGGAGGAGCCCCAGCTCGTTCGGAAGGTCATCCTCGCGGGCACGGGTCCGGCCGGAGGCGGCGGCATCGACGAGATCACCAAGATCGCCGTCAAGGCGTACATCAAAGCAGCGCTCACGCTGCGCAACCCCAAGCACTACCTCTTCTTCACCCGCACCCCCGACGGCAAGCGAGCCGCGAAGGACTACATGGCGCGGTTGAAGGAGCGCACCGAGGATCGCGACAAGCGCATCTCCCCGCTCGCCATGCGCGCCCAGCTCAAGGCCATCCGTGCGTTCGGCAACCGAGAGCCTCACGACCTGTCGGCCATCCGACAGCCCGTCCTCGTGGCAAATGGTGACCAGGACGTGATGGTCGCCAGCAGCCACTCAGCCGACATGGCCCGACGCCTGCCGGACGCCCAGCTCAGGATCTACCCCAACTCCGGCCACGGCGGCGTCTTCCAGTACCACCAGGAGTTCGTCGAAGAGGTCCTGGAGTTCCTCGAGCGATGAGGTAGTTGAGTTGTGGTCACGCGGAACGCCGGCGCGTGCCAGAAGTCCTGCGAAATCTCGCAGTCACCTGGACCGCCCGCGCCACGTGACCGGGTTTCGCGACGCAGACAAGAAACCCGGCGGGGACAACGAGAGGCTGTCGCGGTAACGACACCTCGCTGACGCGATGAACCACGTTTCCTGTCGCGCGCAAGGGCCGCCCACGGGCGGCCCTTCTGCTGCGCTCGCTCCGCTCGCCCTGCCCGCGCTCACCACTCCTGGCCGGCCACCTGCCGCGTCGCGACGTTGAGCCGGTTCCAGACGTTGATGGTCGCGATCGAGAGCACGAGCGCCGCGAGCTCCTGCTCGTCGTAGTGGCGAGCGGCCTCCTCCCACACGCTGTCCGGCACCGGATCGGCCGTGTCGGCGAGCCGGGTGACCGCCTCGGTCAGCGCCAGAGCCGCGCGCTCGGCGTCGGTGAAGAACGGCGCGTCACGCCAGGCGGCCACTGCGAAGATGCGGTCGTCGGTCTCGCCGAGCTTGCGGGCGATCTTCGGGTGCTGCACGGCGCAGACGCCGCAGCCGTTGATCTGACTGGCGCGCAGGTGCATGAGCTCCAGCGTCCGCTGCGAGATGCGGACGCGGCTGATCGCCTTGTTCATCGCCGTGAGCGCATCCATCGCGCCGGGCACGGCGAACGCCGGGTTGGCGATCCGGGGCTCGAGGGTCGTCGTCTCCATGGTTAGCTCCTTCGTCTGCCGTGTCACACGACGCGGCGTCGGCGGGTCACCTCTATGACCCGCGACCGACGAGAGATGTGACAACCGTGATCGAGGACGTTGAACTGGCCCGGGAGTTCGAGCGGCACCGCGCGCGTCTGCGCGCGATCGCCCACCGCGTGCTGGGCTCGCAGGCCGAGGCCGACGATGCCGTGCAGGAGACCTGGCTGCGGCTGAGCCGCACCGACACCGCGACGATCGAGAACCTCGGCGCGTGGCTGACGACGGTTGTCTCGCGCGTGTGCCTGAACGTGCTGCGCGCCCGCGACGCGCGCCGCGAGGACCTGGTCGACCAGATCCCCGATCCCGTGGTCGCGGCAGTCGACGACCCGCAACACGAAGCCGAGCTCGCCGACGGGGTCGGCATCGCGCTGCTCGTCGTGCTCGAGACCCTCTCACCGAGCGAGCGGGTGGCGTTCGTTCTCCACGACCTCTTCGCCGTCCCGTTCGACGAGATCGCGGCGCTTCTCGACCGCACGCCCGAGGCGGCACGCCAGCTCGCCAGCCGCGCCCGCCGCCGCGTCCGGGGCGGCACGCCGCGCGCCGATGCCGACCGCGGCCGCAGACAGGAGATCGTCGACGCGTTCCTCGCGGCTGCGCGCGAGGGCGACTTCGGCGGCCTGCTCGCGCTGCTCGATCCCGACGTCGTGCGCCGCGCGGACCTCGGTCCGGGCGTCGTGGACATCGCGCGGGGCGCCGAGCACGTCGCCGCACAGGCGCGCCGATTCGGTCGCGACATGGATCTCGACCAGCGCCGCGCGCTCGTCAACGGCGCTCCCGGCATCGTCACCTTCCGCCACGGCCGGCCGTTCTCGGTCATGGCGTTCGAGATCGCCGACGACAGGATCGTCGCGATCGACATCCTCGCCGACCGCGAACGGCTCGCGGCGCTCGACCTGTCGGCCGTCACCTGACCGAGGCCGCTGCTGGTCTCGCGACACGAGGATGTCGTGGCGGCCGCGACACGCGACTGTCGTCCGACAGCCTGGACCGCCATCGACGTTCGACTGCTCTGGAACCAGACCGACGATCAGATTGTCGTCGCGGTCTTCGACGCCAAGACGAGAGAGGCGTTCGAGATCGAGATCGAAGCCCGCGAGGCTCTGGAGGCCTTCCGGCACCCCTACGCGCACGCGGCCTTCCGCGGCGTCGACTACCACCGGGCGACGGGCCACCGCGCCGAGCGCGGAAGCGCCGGGGTTGCGTTGTGGCCACGTTGACCCGTCGCGTACGCGTCGTCGCGGCGCGCCGCTGAGCCCGGCGAGCGCAGGAGGCTCGCCGGGCCCCGGGGCGCATCCGGGCTAGAGCCCCTCCCAGGCGTCGCGGACGGTGCGGTTGCCCGCGGCGTCGTAGGCGACGGCCCTCAAGAAGAAGGTGCCGGCGCGCCGCAGCTTGAGCCGCTTGGCGCGGGAGAGGGGGACGGACACCGTCCGCGACTCGCCGCCGCGGAGGTTGAAGGGCAGGACGCCGTAGTTGCGCGTGAGGTCGGGGCGCACGAAGAGCCGGCCGTGGCACGAGATCTCGTCGGCCGGGCAGCTGATACGCACGCGGACGCTCTTGCGCATCCCGAGGAACTCCCTGCTGAAGTCGGGCGCGAGATCATCGACCTGGGTCTGGCCCGGGTCGGTCGCGGGCCCGCCGGCGGTCGACACCGGCCCGGAGGTGCTCCCGCCCTGCGACGGCCCGGCCGGCGCGGACGGGGCCGCGGGCCCGGACGGCGTGCCGGGGATCGACGGCGCGGGGGCGTCGTCGTTGAAGATCGTCGCGCGGGCGATCGCGTTGCCGACCGGCAGCGACGAGGACAGGTAGACCTCGAACGTCTCGTTGTCCTCGGGGACGTCGTCGCCCACGATCGGCACGCTGAACGTCGACTCATGCGTGCAGCCAGCCTGGTTGCCGCACGGCACGAGCCCGGTGAAGCCGCCCGAATCGGTGGTCTCGACGTAGTCGTCGCCGGCCCCCGCGGTCACCGACGTCGTCTGCACCTGGTAGTCATACGACGGCGCCTCGCCGAAGTCGTAGTGGTCGGTGATCGTGAACGTCGCGGTGCCGCCGACGCCGTGCGAGCCCTCCTGCACGGTCGTGTCGTTGATGTCGAGGCGCTGGTAGGCCAAGGCGCTCGACGCGCTCGCGCCGAACGCGGCGACGGCCAGCGCGGCGATGACGCCGGCGCGCAGACGTGAAGGGGGGCTGATGGGCACGGTCGATCTCTCCTCGTGGGGGCTGGGGCTGTGCGGGGCATCATCCGGTCGCCCCGGCGGCGCGGTCAGACCCCAGAGGGTTGGACGTGTCAACCCCTGCCCGAGCGCGTCACCGCGCAAGCGAGAGCCCGCCGGCCTTGCGCGAGCACCGAGCTCAGCCAGCTGGGCGTAAGCCCGGCGACCCGCGGTCACCGTTGCAACTAGAGATCGAGGACCACGTCGTCGTGCGGTTGTGCGCAGCAGATGAAGGCGCTGCCGTCGCCGGGGGGTTCGACCGGATCAGGGCTGTAGTCGACGCTGCCGGCGATGAGTTGCGTCTCGCAGGTCTGGCAGACGCCGGTGCGGCAAGACCAGCGGACGGGCACGTCGCAGGCTTCGGCGAGTTCCAGGAGGCTGGTGTAGTCGCCGCTCCAGCGGACGGTGAGGTTGCTGCGAGCGAACTCGATCGTGGGGCCGCTTGCCGGTTGGTCGGTGGGTGGATGAGGTGTCCGCGCGGGCGTTGCGGCGATTCCGGGTGTCGAACCGGGTGCGGGTCCGAACGGCTCGGTGTGGACCTGCGAGGTGTCGAGGCCGAGCACGGCGAGGGCGGCGCTGATCTCCTCCATGAACTGTGTTGGACCGCAGAGGTATGCGTCGGCGTCACGCGGTGGCTCGAGGTCGGCGAGCAGGGAGGCGGAGAGACGGCCGGTGCTGTCGAAGTCGTGACCCTCCAGGTCAGTGGGAGTGGGGCGGCTGTAGCAGACGTGGGTGCGGACGTTCGGGAGCGACGCGAGGAGCGCGCGGGCCTCGGCGGCGAAGGAGTGGTCGCGGCTGCTGCGTGCGCCGTGCAGCCACCAGATCTCTCGCTCGGACTGCTCGGCGGCCAGTGCCTGAAGCATGGCGAGGACGGGGGTAGCACCGATGCCGGCGCTGATCAGGAGGACCGGCGCCGCGGTCGAGCTGAGGATGAACGTGCCGCGGGGCGCGGCGATCTCGAGCTCGTCGCCGACCCGTAGCCGGGTGTGGAGATAGCCGCTTGCGGTGCCGTCGGGTTCGTGCTTGACGCTGATCCGGTAGTAGCCGGCGTCGGGGGGCCCGGAGAGTGAGTAATTGCGGAGCAACGACCGCGGCTCGTCGTCGGGCTGGATACGCAGGGTGAGGTACTGACCCGGGCGGGCGGCCGGCAATGGTGCGCCATCAGGGTCCTCGAGGCGGATGGAGATCACCGAGTCGCTCTCTCGCTCGATTCCGGTGACGGTCAGCGTGCGGAAACCGAGCCAGGCCGGGGGCGGGCTCGCCGCCGTGAGGCCGGCGTTGCCGCTGCCGGGTTCTCCGTCGAGCAGGGCGCGGAACGAGGCCCGCCAGCCCGGACTGAGGGCAGGGATGCGCAGCGCTCGGAGCAGCTGCTGACGCGGGTGCGCCGGGAGGTAGAGAAGCGCGTCGACCTCGGCGACCGTCATCTGTTCCGGACCCGAGGCGAGCTTGAGGATCTCGTCTCCCGCTTGCACCTCAC
>VAWY01000298.1:0-3101 GCA_005888335.1 Actinomycetota bacterium | reverse complement strand
AACGCGGGAATGCGCGGATCGTCCATCCGGAGCCCGACGCGATAACAGGTGACGCGGGGTTGGGTGACCTCAAAGACCGCGGTTCCGATCTGGTAGCGGTCGCCGATGCACACCTCGTCGTCGGTCAGTCCGTCCACCGTGAAGTTCTCGCCGAACTGCCCGTAGATGAAGTCGTTTCGGTCAAGCTCGCGTTCCCAATAGCGGTAGGAGTCGATCTGGTAGACGAAGACGGCGCGCTGCTCACCGCCGTGTCCGGCCAGATCGCCCTGACCGTCGCCGTCGACGTTGAGCCGGCGGACCCGGCGAGGGCCGCCTACGGCGTCTTTGAACACGCCGGTGAAGACGGTCTTCCCGCGCCAGGACACGTCCTTCGGCATGCCGACGTTCACCGACAGCAGGGTGCCCACCGCGTCACTCATCGCTCGACCAGCTGGACGCCGCCGATCTCGTCGACGGTGAGGTTGCGGTCTGGACCGTGCGCCACGACGATCACGAACTTGTACGCCCAGGTGGTGAAGCGACTGAGGCCTTGAAACTCGTCGAGCTTCCGCAGGATGTTCATGAGCGCGTCGTCGGCGGCCCGCTGAGCAAGGTCTTCGAACTCCGGGCCAGCTATCGATCCCAGCTGGCCGCGGCGTCGCGAGCGCTCGTGGATCGCGACTCGGAGCAGTACGCCGTGGAGCTTGGCAACGGCCTGCTCGTGGCGCGGGTGCCCCGACCGGAGCTGCGCGACCCACTCCTTCGACTCGGCGTCGCGCATCCCCCGGCCGGTGTGGGTCGGCTCGGTGGCCACGCAGCTGATCGTATGCGTCAGTCGGTCTCGAGACCACGCGGGAAGTAGCCGCGGTCTTCGCGCTCCGCCGTCAGCGCCCACGGCTGCGCGGACGACGTCCACGCCTCGAGCTCGGGCTCCAGCCAGGACGCGTCGTCGAGCGTGCCGGCCTTGATCCAGGCGACCTCGGGCACGTCCTCGAGGACCGAGATGATCGGCGAGCCGCAGTTGCCGCAGAAGTGGCGGTGCGCTGCGGCGCCGCGATCATCCCCGATCGTGTCGAAGACCTTCAGCGAGTCGCCGGTGATCGTCAGGTCCTTGAGCGCGACGCCGGCGATGATCGAGTAGGCGCTGCCGGTCTGGCGCTGGCAGTCGCGGCAGTGGCAGATCGCCGTCATGATCGGGTCCTCGGCGGTGCAGGTGTAGCGGATGCTCCCGCAAAGACAGTGACCGTCGAGCTTGCCCATGGCGCGAATGTAGCTCCCGGAGAAGCTTCTCCCTCAATCGGACGCTTCGTGCGCGCTGACTATCGCGCCGAGACCGTTGACGATCCGGAGTAGATCTCGGGCGCGACGTCCAGGTGCGCCTCGACCGGCTCCGCCGCACTCTCACTCATCTGACGCCGGACGTACCGCAACATGTAGTAGGTGAAAATCCCGAACCAGATCAACCACCACGGGAATGCGATCCAGAAGTTCCACAGGCCATTCACCGCAAAGGGCCCTGTCGTGACATACGGGACGGCGCTCTCGGGCACGAAGGACAGGGCTCCTCCGATGGCGACCCAGCCTGCCCAGCGTGGCCAGACAGGTGACTTGCTCTTGTCCGTCAGCGCGTAGATCCCGACCGCCACCATCTCGAAGCCGGTGATCCAGTAGGTCATGTCGTAGATGTACCAGGCCTCCCGCCAATAGGAGTGCGAGAGGACCGGATGCGACGTGCCGTACGCAGCCGCATGCAGGATCTTCCCCGGGAACTCGGCCAGGATCCACGCGGTGATGCCGCCGCCGAGGAGGCTGATGCTCGACAGGAGCGGCTGATGGTGTTCCTTGCGCAGCATCACCCGTGACATCGCGGCGGCCCACGGCAGGTAGAAGACCCCCACCACCATGCAGATGACCATGCCGGCCATGATCTGGTCGTGGTAGGGCCCGAAGTACCTGGCGACGAGCTCTTGCGGGGACCATCCGCGTGACGGCGGTGGATGGTTGTGACCGAGAAGCCCGAACGAGATGAGGTATCCGACAAGGAAGATGACGCCGCACCAGGCTGCGGCGTACTGAAGCTTGAGCTCAACTCGTCTGTCCACCGGGAGTTCCCTTTCCGTAGGCGCCGACCACTATGGCTCGGCCCGCTTGCACCGTAAGGCCGGTGGCTCTCGCGGTCGTCACTCCGTCGAGCGGTTGCCGTCCCCCGATGGGGTGCCAATGCTTGCGAGCACGAGCTCGCTCACGTGGTCGGCGTACCGCTCGACGAGGTCGTCGTCGAGCGCGGCGCCGAAGCCGTAGGTGAGCCACGGCTGTGCGGTGAACACGAACTCGCACATCCCGACGACCGAGAAGAAGAAGAGCACGGGGTCGATGTGACGGTGGACGGCCCCGCTCTGCTCGGCTTCGGTGAGCAGCGTCCGGTGGAACTCCGCCATCGGCACGACGAACGAGTCGCTCACCATCCGGTTGGCGTGCTCGTCGGCCTGGCGCAGCTGGTCCATGAGCAGACGGTTGATGTACGGGTAGCGCATGTAGTTGCGCACGACGGCGCGGAGGTGGCGCGCGAGCTTCTCCCGCCAGTCGAGCTTCTGTTCGGCCAGGTGCTCGAACTCGGTCCGGAAGCTGTCGGTGATGCGCGTGATCAGGGCGAGCATCAGCCCGTCCTTGTTGCCGAAGCAGTACTTGACCATCGCGACGTTCGCGTTGGCGCGCTCACAGATCTCGCTCACGGACACGTTTCCGCCGCCACGCTCGGTGAGCAGCTCATGGGTCGCCTGCAGCAGGCGCTCGCGCGTCGCCTCCGCCGGCGCCGGCCCGCGCGGCGGCGGGAGCGGCGGCGCCGCCGGGGCGGCTGCGCGATCGTGGTCAGCGGCCGTCGACACGTGGCTCACATCCGGAAGACCGGCTTGCGCCGGTCGGGCAGCGGGGCGTTGGCGCACGCGCTGAGCGCGAGCCCGAGCACGTCCCGCGTGTCGGCGGGGTGGATCACGCCGTCGTCCCACAGCCGGGCGCTCGCGTAGTACGGGTGGCCCTGCGTCTCGTACTGCGCGCGAATCTGGCGCTTGCGCGCCTCGATGGCCTCAGGGTCCTTCTCGCGGCCGACCATGGTCAACACATTG
>VAWY01000117.1 GCA_005888335.1 Actinomycetota bacterium | reverse complement strand
CCGCCGACCTCGTCACCGACATCGCGCAGCCGATCGTCGCGCGGGTGATCGGCAGCTTCATGGGGATCCCGCCCGAGGACGACGCGGTGTGGGCGGAGCTGATGAACTCGGCGCTCGGCGCCGGCGATCCCGACCTCAACCCCGACGGAATCCCGGCGATCATGGAGAGGGTCATCCCCGAGATCTTCGAGCGCTGCGGGAAGCTGATCGCGGCGCGGCGCGAGAACCCGACCGACGACCTCACGAGCGTGCTCGTGCACGCCGAGGTCGACGGGGAGAAGCTCGAGGAGCACGAGATCGTCATGGGCTTCTTCCTGCTCGTCGCGGCGGGCAACGACAGCACGAAGGCGACCTACTCGAGCGGCATGCGCGCGCTGGTGGAGCACCCCGACGAGCGGCGGCGGCTGCTCGACGACCCGTCGCTGATCCCGAGCGCCGTCGAGGAGTCGCTGCGGATGTTCCCGGCGTTCGCCCACTTCCGCCGCACCGCGACGTGCGACACGGAGATCGCGGGTCAGAGGATCCGCGAGGGCGACAAGGTCGTCATGTGGTACGTGTCGTCGAACCGCGACGAGTCGCGCTACGAGGACCCCGACCGCTTCGACGTCAACCGCAATCCCGAGCACCAGGCGTTCGGGGCCGGCGGGCGCCACTTCTGCCTGGGCACCGCGCTCGCGCGGCTCGAGCTGCGGATCATGTTCGAGGAGACGCTCAAGCGCTTCCCGGACATGGAGCTCGCCGGCCCCGTGCTGATGGCCGAGTCGGGCTTCATCAACCAGCCGAAGACCGTGCCGGTCCGACTGCGGCCCTAGAAGTTCCCGCCCTTTGCTATGCGGCCCCCACGGTGGAATCGGCCTGGCTGCCGAGGTCCTTGTTCTCGGGGACGAACTTGCTCGCGGTGAACGTGGCGCCCTGCGGGTCGGTGATCACGGTCATCCGGACCCACGGGGCGTCGAACGGCGGGACGACCACCTGGCCGCCCAGCGCCGCGGCCCGTTCGGCCGTCGCGTCGGCATCGTCGACCGCGAACGTCACGCTCCAATGCGCGGGGGCATCGGGTTGGTCGTCCGGGATCGGCTGAAGCGCCGCCACGACGTCCTCGAAGCCGTCCGGAGCGCCGCTCTCCGCCATCCGCCGGCGGAGCCCCGGGTCGCTGCGCTCGAGGAACTCGCCGTAGCCCGGCAGCCGCCACATCTCGCCGGCGCCTCCGGCCGCGAGGGTCTGCCAGCCGAACACCGCGCCGTAGAACGACTTCGCGCCCTTCGCGTCGCGGGTGTTGAGGCCGTTGAAGTTCAACGACCCGGGCTCGTTGACGATCCGCGCGCCCCGGTGCTCGTTCGCCTGCCAGACGCAGAACGCGGCGCCTTCGGGGTCGGTGAAGACCGCCATCCGGCCCGCGTCCATGACGTCGAACGGCGCCGTCACGACGCGCCCGCCGGCGTCGACCACCTTCGACGCGGTCTCGTCGGCGCTCTCGACCCAGACGTACGTCTTCCAGGCTGCCGTCGAGGGGCCGCCCTCGGGCGCCGACCCGACGGCGGCCACGTCGCCGCCGCGGAGGCGAGCGATGAAGTACCTGCCGGCCGAGCCCGGCGGCATCACGTCCTCGAATTCCCATCCGAACAGGCCGCCGTAGAAGGCGACCGCGGCCTCCGGATCGGGCTGACTCGTGTCGACCCAGCACGGGACGCCGGGCAGGTACCCATCTCGCTCGAGCATTGGTGCTCCCTTCTGCGGTTGACCTCGCGAGCACCGTACGGACGCTTGAGGTCAGGATCTGTCCGCAATGCCCGCGCTTCGGACCGGCGGCGGCTACCGGGCGCCGGCCGCTCGCGCCCCTTCGCCGCCGCGTGGTGGCGCCGCCCGTGCCGCGAACAGACTCTCGAGGCGGTCCATCGTCCGCATGGTGCCCATCGCCATGACGACGTCACCGGGGCGCATGACGGTCTCGGCGGCGGGCTGGGGATGGAACTGGCCCGTCGCATCCCGGATGCCGACGATGACCGCCCCGCCGCGGACGTCGCCGATCGTCTGGCCTTCGCCGGGCGAGCCGGGCGCGACCTCGATCTCCTCCAGGCGGTACTCAGCCGCGACATCGCGCGCACCGCGGATCTGCGGGTTGAGGGCAAGGCGCGCCATCTCGGTCCCGCTCGACTTGTAGGGCGAGATCACCCGCGTGGCCCCGGCGCGAAGCAGCTTCGACTCGGAGGCCTCCTCGGACGCGCGGGCCACGATCGCGATGTCCGGGCGCAGGCCGCGCGCGCTGAGGGTGATGAAGATGTTCTCGGCGTCGGAGTCCACGCAGGCGATCACGCCCCCCGCGCGCTCGATCCCCGCGGCGCGCAGCGCGTCGTCGTCGGAGGGCTCGCCCTCGATGAACCGCACGCCGACGCCTTGGGCGTACTCGCGCGACTCAGGGTTGGAGTCGACGACGACATACCGTGCGCCCGCCGCCTTGAGGTCGCGTGCGACCTGCCGTCCGACGCGACCGAACCCGCAGATGATGAAGTGATCCTCGGTGGCGTCGATCAGCTTCTGCATCCGCCGTTCGGAGAGCAGGCTCGCCAGATGCCCGGAGACGAACATCTCGGTCACCGTCACCAGCGCGTAGAAGAGCGTACCTACCCCGAGGATGATCAAGGCCACCTTGACGAGCTGGCCGCCCGTGGAATCCGGTGACGGGACCGAGCCGACCGTCGCGACGGTGTCGAGCGCCCAGATGAAGCCGTTCCACACGCTCACGCGCTCCGCCAACACGAACCCGAGCGTTCCGGCGACCAGCAGGCCGCAGATCGCGATCGCCAGCGTGCGCAGCCGGCGCAGGATCGCGCGGACCTCTCGGCGCTCGAACATGTCCAGCGAGCATGCCCGAGATCCGTCTGCGGTGCCATCTCGCTAGGGTCGCCGCCAAGCGGCCTCGACGAGGGAGCGACGATGGGGAAGAGGACGGAGCACGCGCCGGGCACCTTCAGCTGGGTGGACCTCACGACCAGCGACGCCGCTGCGGCGAAGGCGTTCTACGGCCGTCTGTTCGGCTGGGAGTTCGAGGACAACGAGATCCCCGGCGGCGGCACCTACACGATGTGCAAGGTCGACGGCGACCACGTGTGCGCGATTCCCTCCTCGACCGACCAGGCGCCACCGCACTGGAACAGCTACGTCACCGTCGCCAGTGCCGATGAGTCGGCGGCGAAGGCCAAGGACCTGGGTGCGAACCTCATCGAAGAGCCCTTCGACGTCATGGACGCCGGGCGCATGGCGCTGTTGCAGGATCCGACCGGTGCCGCCCTGTGCATCTGGGAGCCCCGGCGGGTGATCGGTGCCGAACGCGTCAACGAGCCGGGCTGCCTGACCTGGAACGAGCTCCACACGACCGACGTCGACGCCGCCGCGTCGTTCTGCCGCGACCTGTTCGGCTGGACCACGGAGGCCATGGACACGGGCGGAGGCCCCGCGTACCACGTGATCCGCAACGGCGATCGGTCGAACGGCGGCATCACCCCAACGCAGGAGGGTGAGCCGCCGAACTGGATCCCCTACTTCGCGGTCGAGAGCCTCGACCGCGCGATGTCGGCGGCGAGCGAGGGCGGCGGCGCGACGCTTGGCGGGCCCATCCCGATGCCCGCGGGCAGGATCGCGATTCTCCGCGACCCGCAGGGCGCGGTGTTCGCGCTCTGGGAGGGCCAGCTGGAGGATTAGGCGCGATGGCCGATCCAGCTGACCTGCTGCGCGGATGGCAAGAAGCCATCAAGCAGCTCGGCAGCGCCTTCGCGACCCCTCTGACCGGCCAGCAGGACCTGGTGAACCTGGTCCAGGGCCCGCTCCAGCGCCAGGCCGAGCTTCTCGAGCAGGCCTTCCAGCGCCAGGTCGACTTCGAGAAGGCGGTCCTCGGCCGCGTCCTGGCGCCGGCCAGCGTGATGCTCGACATGCTCGAGCAGACCGCGGCGGCGATGAAGGCGCAGGCCGAGGCGTTCGAGGCGGCCGCGGCCTCGTTCAAGCACGCGGGCGAGATGCTCGAGCTGCAGGCCTCGCTGCTCGAGCAGGTCGCCCGATCGCTGCGCGACCCCGTCGGGGCCCTCCGTTCGGCCGGCGTGCCGGGAGGCGAGCGGCGTCCGCCCGCCGACGCCGCCCCGGAGGACTAGCCGCGCTGCGGCTATGCGATGACTTCGAGCGCCCCCGGCGGTCTTTGACGCCATGACGACGCTGAAGGACGCGAGCGTGGCCACACGGCTGCCGGCGCAGGATCTCGAACGCGCGCGGGCGTTCTACCGCGACAAGCTCGGGCTCGAGCCCGCCGAGGAGCGGCCCGGCGGGCTGCTCTACACGTGCGCGAGCGGTGCGTTCGCGCTCTTCACCTCGAGCGGCGCGCCTTCGGGCGCGCACACCCAGATGGCCATTGAGGTCGAGGACCTCGAAGCGATCGTCGCCGAGCTGAAAGCCAGAGGCGTCGTCTTCGAGGAGTACGACGTGCCCGGCCTGACGACCGTCGACGGGATCGCCGAGGTGGCCGGCAACTATCCGAGCAAGGGCGGCCGCGGCGAGCGGGCCGCGTGGTTTCGCGACAGCGAGGGCAACCTCCTCGGGATCGGTCAGCCGATCCGCTGAGGCCGGGCCGGAAGGCGCCCGTCCTAGACGAACGCCTCGAGCGCCTCGAGCACGTCGGTGATCGCCGGCCGCTGCTCGGGCGCGTGCTCCAGGCACGCGTCGATCAGGAGCGCGAGGTCGCGCGGAAGCGACGGGCGCGCGACGCGCACCGGCAGCGCGCTGAGGTACGCCTGCGGGAAGCGCACGCGCTCGAGATCGGGGAAGGGGAGCCGACGCGTCGCGGCGTCGAAGAGCACCATGCCCAGGCCCCACACGTCCACGGCGGCGGTGAAGCACCCGCCGCGCGCCTGCTCGGGCGAGAGATAGCAGGCCGTGCCCATCCCCGCGGGTCCCGGGCCGGGCGGACGGCTGAGGCTGAGATCGAGCAGCTTGGCCCAGCCCTGGTCGATGATGACGTTCGACGGCTTGACGTCGACGTGCACGTAGCCCTCCCCGTGCAGGTAGGCGAGCGCCGAGGCGAGATGCAGACCGAGCAGCGCGAGCTGCTCGACGGGCATCGGCCGCGACTCCGACTCGAGCAGGTGGTCGAGCGTCTCGCCCGACAGCGTCTCGAGGACGACGATGAGCTGCGGCTCCTCGCGCGTCTCGTACGCGCGGACGATGTGCGGATGGCCGAGCCGCGCGAGCAGCGCGCCCTCCTGGCGCAGGCGCGCGACCACGCGCTCCTCGCCGAGGCGATCGGGCCGCAGCGTCTTGGCGACGCACCGGCAGTGCCGCCGGGCGTCCCAGACGTCATAGACGTCCAGCGCCCTGTTGCGGCTGAGGTGCTCGACCGTGGTCAGCCCCGGTGCCAGCTCGGCGCCGTCGGGCAGCGGCGGCGCGACGTCAGTCGCCGGCGAGAGCGTGGAGGGCGACGTCGTCATGGGGACGTTCATGCAGGCGCCAGAGCCGCGCGTAGACGCCGCCGGCGGCGACGAGCCGCGGGTGGCTGCCGCGCTCGACCACGCACCCGCGGTCGAGGACGACGATGCGGTCCGCGTCGCGTGCGATGCGCAGATCGTGGGAGATCACGACGGTCGCACGCCCGGCCATCAGCCGGCGCAGCGGCGCGAGGATGCGCTCGCCCGACTCGACGTCGAGCCCCGTCGTCGGCTCATCGAGGACGAGCACCGGCGCGTCGCGGATCATCGCGCGGGCGATGGCGATCCGCTGGCGCTGCCCGCCGGACAACAGCCGCCCGCGCTGGCCGACGAGCGTGTCGTAGCCGTCGGGCAGCCGGGAGACGAAGTCGTGCGCGTCCGCCTCGCGAGCGGCGCGCTCGATCGTCGCGGCCGACGCGCCCGGGCGCCCGAACGTGATGTTCTCGCCGACGGTCGCGTCGAAGATGAGCGTCTCCTGCAGGAGCAGCGAGACGTGGTCGCGCAGATCGCGCAGGCCGAGCGACCGCAGGTCCGCGCCGTCGAGTCGCACGGCGCCCGCGGTCGGGTCGTAGAAGCGCAGGATGAGCTTTGCGGCCGTCGACTTGCCGGCGCCGCTCGCGCCGACGAGCGCGACGACCTCGCCGGGCTCGACCGCGAACGACACGCCGGCGAGCGCGGCGCGCGCGGCGCCCGGGTAGCTGAACGACACGTCGTCGAACGTCAGGCGCCCCTGCGGGCGCGCGACGAGACGCGGCCCCGGAGGCTCAGTGACCGACGGGCGCTCGTCGAGCAGCTCGCTGACGCGCTCCGCGCTCGCGGTCGCGGCGAAAACGCTGTTGATCAGCCGGCTCAGGCGGCGGATCGGCGCGTAGAGCTGCGTCAGGTAGGCGAGGTATGCGACGAGGCCGCCGAGGGACAGGCGGCCGTGCGCGAGCTCGTAGGTCCCGAGCCCGACGACGATCAGCGCGCCGGCGAGCTCGAACAGGTCCATCAGCGGCGAGAAGACCGCGCGCAGGCGAGTGGCGGTCATCTCGGCATCGAGGGCGCCGCGGGACTCCCGTGCCATCCGCTCGATCTCGCCCTCCTGCCCGTTGTAGGCCTGCACCACGGCGACGTTGGCGAGGCTCTCCTCGGCCACCGCGCTCACCGCGCCGCTGCGCCGGCGCTTCTCGCGCGACGCCTGCTTGATCTCCCGCGAGAAGTGCCGCGTGGTGATCCAGAAGAGCGGGACGATGAGCAGCGTCGTCGCCGCGAGCTGCCAGTCCAGGACCGCGAGCGCGACCGAGAAGAACGCGATCCGCGCGACGTAGGACAGCGCGTCGCCGAGCGAGTAGAGCGTCATCGTCTCGATCGCGGCGACGTCGCCGGTCAGCCGCGAGATGAGGTCGCCGAGCCGCCGCCGGTCGAAGAAGTCCAGCGACAGCCGCTGCAGATGGGCGAAGACGCCGACGCGCAGGTCGAGCAGGAAGTGCTCGGCGACCCAGGTGCCGACGTAGTCGTCACCGAAGGAGGCGATGCCGCCGACCAGCGTCAGCCCCGCGAAGAGCCCGCCGCAGAAGACGAGCGCGTGGAGGTCGCGGGGGACGATGACGCGGTCGACGAGCAGCTTGTAGGTGTAGATCGTCGCCGTGTCGATCGCCGGGACGAGGACGACGAGCGCCAGCGCGGCGACCAGCTGCCGCCGGTATGGGCGGACGTAGGGCCAGAACCGCCGCGCCAGCGCCCGGACCGGGACCGGCGGTGCGGCGACCTCCGGCACCGCACCGCCACCGTGCGCTCGTACGAAGGCATGAAGTCGCACGGGCGCGCGTCGTCCCGGCGTTAGCCCTCGCTGCCGGAGCCGTGCCTCGAGCTTCCGCCGCCGCTTCCGTGCCGACCACTCCCGTGGTCGTCTCGTTCGCGCGTGCCGCGCAACGCGGGCTTGAGCTGCCGCAACCGGGCGGCACGTCGGGGGGTGTGACGTCGGCTCATGTGAGCCTCCTTGGGGTGGGGATCCGTCCGCGGGCAGCCTTGCTCGGCGCCGGTTGGGCAGGATGGGCCGCGGGTTACGATCCGGTTGCGACCGGCGCTTGCTTCAGGCGACGTTGAGCGCGCGCGGCCAAGGTTGCGGGAGCTCATGCTCGGCGTCCCGGCGCCCACCCCGCTCGTCGTGGCCGTCGACCCTCCCCGGGTCGTGCACGCGTTCCGCCCAGACCGCGCCTTCGGGATGGCACTCGACGGCCACGAGCGCGGCGACACGCGGCGCATCTACACGCGCGCGAACATCCGCGCGATGGCCTCGGCCGGGCTGCGGTCGGCGAGCTACCGCCTGCGCACCGAGCTCGGCGTCGAGGCGTGGCACTGGAACAGCGCCGGGCACTGGAGCGACGCCCGGCACCATCGCGGCTACTGGACGTCGTCGTGGCGCACCCGCAGGCCGATCCGCGTCTCCTACGGCTACCGGCTCCCGCGCCGCGGCGACACCGTCGACCAGGCCGAGGACGACGGGTACTCGCGCCTCGACGACGGGCGGGCGCGAACCTTCTGGAAGAGCGACCCGTACCTCGATCCGCACTTCGCCCACGTGGCGCGCCCGCAGTGGGTGCTCGTCGACCTCCGCCGGCCGCGGCGCGTCGACGCCGTGCGCGTCCGTTGGGGGACGCCTTACGCGACGCGCTTTCAGGTCGAGCGCTTCGACGGGCCGAGCGCGATCGCGCTCGCCGGCCATCCGCCCGGGCGCTGGCGCTGGTTTGCGCGCGCGCGGTTCACCTCGCGCGGGGGCGTGCAGACGCTGCGCGTCGCGGACCGCCCGCAGCCCGTGCGCTTCGTGCGCGTGCTTCTGACACGCTCGTCGCACACCGCGCCACGCGGGTCGCGCGACGTGCGCGACCGGCTCGGCTACGCCATCCGCGAGCTCGGCGTCGGAACGCTGCGCGGCGGGCGGTTCCACGACCTCGTCCGCCACGCCCCGAGCGGCGCGCGGCAGACCGTGACGCTTGCCTCCTCGACCGACCCCTGGCACACGGCCCGCGACCGCGACCCCGACTACGACCAGCCGGGCTTCTCGACCGTGCTGGCGTCCGGGCTCGCCCGCGGCCGTGGGATGCTGGCGCCGGTCTCGGTGCTCTACGGCACGCCGGCCAACGCGGTCGCCGAGCTGCGCTGGCTGCGCGCGCATCGGGTCGCGCTGCGCGGCATCGAGCTCGGCGAGGAGCCGGACGGCCAGCTCGCCTCGCCCGAGGACTACGGGACGCTGTACGCCGAGTTCGCCCGCGCGCTGGCGCGGGCCGACCCGCGCGTCGCGCTCGGCGGGCCCAGCCTGCAGACCGCGATCCCGGACTGGGTCGCCTGGCCCGACGCGCACGGCGAGCGCTCGTGGACGCGGCGCTTCGTGGGCGAGCTGCGCCGGCGCGGGGCGCTGCGCCGGCTCAACTTCTTCTCGTTCGAGTGGTACCCGTTCGACGACGGGTGCGCGGCCGTCGGCCCGCAGCTCGCGCGCGCGCCCGCGATGCTCGCCGCGACGCTGCGCCGCCAGCGCGCCGAGGGTGTCCCCGCGCGCGTGCCGTTCGAGATCACCGAGCTCGGCTACTCGGCGTTCGCCGCGCGCGCCGAGGTCGACCTGCCCGGCGCCGTGCTCGACGCCGACGCGGTCGGCACCCTGCTGGCGCACGGCGGCGACGCCGCGTACGTGTACGGACCCGAGCCCGACGCGCTCATCCGCGAGCTGCCGCACTGCGACACGTGGGGCAACCTGACGCTGTGGCTCTCGCGGTCGGACCGGCGCATCAAGCACCCGACCGCCGCGCTGTGGGCGGCCCGGCTGCTGTCGAGGACGTGGACGCAGCCCGGCGACGCGCTGCACCGCCTGCTCGCGGCGAGCGTCTCGCCGCGCGCCGCCGTCAGCGCGTACGCGGTGCGCCGGCCCGACGGGCGCCTCGCGGTCCTGCTGGTCAACCGCGATCCACGCCACGCGTACGCCGCCGCGGTCCGCGTGGGCGGCGCGGCGGCGGGGCCGCTGGAGACGGCGACGCTGTCGCGCGCCGACTACGCCTGGCATCCCGGCGGCCCGGGCGGCTATCCGCGGCCCGACGCGCCGCCGGTGCGCGCCGCGGTGGCCGGCGGAACGCCCGTCGCGCTGCCGCCGCTGTCTGTCGTCGTCGCCGTCAAGCGCCGCTGATGAGCCCGCTTCGAAATTCCGGCCGATGCGCCGCGGCCCGCCCGCGGCGCCGGACGCCACCCCGCGGGCTCGCCGTACGTCAAGTACGGCTCCGCCCGCGGCCGACGCCCGGCATCCGCGGATCGGACCACGTCGCATCGACCGTCTATTTCGAAACGGGCTCAAGCCCCGGCTCCATTCCCGGCATGTCGACCCGCCAGCCGCTCAGCCGGGCGAGGAACGCCGCGATCCCCGCCGCGCCCCAGTGCCAGGACGGCTCGTGCGGCAGCCGCGACACGCCGCGGGCGCGGTGCTCGAACCAGTACACGCCGGCGCGGCCGTGGCGCGCGACGGCGAGCAGCCACCGCCGCGCGGCGAGCGCGCCGCGGGCGGCCGGGGCCGACCCGGTCGCCCGCGCCAGGTCGTCCAGGAACCAGCCGATGCCGGACGCGCCGTTGTTGAGGCTCGTGTGGACCAGCGGCCGGCCGAGGTCCTCGGGCCAGGCGCCGGGCGCGTGGCCCTCGGCGGCCTCGCCGAGCAGCCAGTCGCTCGCGGCGTCGGCGACGCGCAGCCGCCGCTCGTCGCCGAGCACGCGCCACGCCTGCAGCTCGACCCACCCGATGCCCGCCGCGCCCTCCTCGAACCCGGTCGCCAGCGTGGGATCACCGCCCGCCTCGATCGGCCAGGCGATCCCGTCGCGCCGGCGGACGGCCTGGCGCTCGACCCAGTCCAGCAGGCGCCGGGCGTCGTTCGCCCAGCGCGCGTCGCCCGTGTGGCGATACAGCGAGAGGAAGGTGAACGCCACGCCGGACGCGCCGGACAAAAAGCCGGTGTCGTAGTCGTGGCCGCCAACGCGCTCGGGCAGGGCGCCGACCGGCGTGATCAGCTGCTCCAGATAGCGCGCACCGGCGACGGCGTAGCGCTCGAGGCGCGAGCTGTGCAGCCGCTGGGCGAAGGCGTCGAGTGCGTAGACGATGCCGGCCTGACCCTCGCCGATGCCGGTCTCGTAGTCCTCGGCGTGGTTGTAGTAGCGCCAGCGACAGCGCGGCGGGCAGGCGACGCCGCGCACCCCGGCGGCGCGGGCCTCAAGCCAGCGCAGCCCGGCGAGCGCCGCGCGCCGGTAGCGCCGGCGGCCGCTGACCTCGCCGACGCGCCACAGCAGGTCGGCGATGCCGGCCGCGCCGTCGTCGAACGAGGTGAAGTGCGTGTCGTCGACGCGACCCGGATCGCGGTAGTCCGGCCACCGCAGCCCGCCCTGCGCGGGCTGCGCGACGGCGAGCAGCCAGTCGGCGGCGTGCTCGGCGCCGCGCAGGTAGCGCCGCTCGCGCGTCGTCTCGTAGAGCGCGAGCAGCCCCATCGCCACGCCGGCGGCGCCGACGTCGCGGTCGGTCTGCAGGTGCGGGGCCTGGATCGCGCTGCGCCACGCCCAGCCGCCGCCGGGGCCGCGCACGTGCTCGGCGAGCAGTTCGCTGCCGGCGGCGTCGAGGACGGTGCGAGCGGGGGCGGCGTGCGCGGGCGCGGCGAGCGCGAACGCGAGCACGAGGCTCAGCGAACGAAACACCGCGGGAAGGCTGCCGAGCGCACCTAAGCCGCGCGTGTGCGCGCGGTAAGCGCCTCAGCCGTGCGCGCCGTCGCCCGGACCCGACCGGTCGCCGGAGCCGCCGCCGCTCGTGCCGTTCTCGCCCTTGTGGTCGGGATTCGC
The DNA here is from genome assembly GCA_005888335.1 of Actinomycetota bacterium. Next base: position 1,154 of record VAWY01000117.1, on the reverse strand, counting down.
CTGAGCGCCGGCGCAGAGCGCGTCGATGATCTGGCTGACGAGGTCCGCCGTGCCGCTCTGGGAGCCGGAGGCGTCGTCACCGGCGGACTTCCCGGGATCGCTCCCGGACTTCCCCTGATCGTGCGTGGTGCTCCCCGACCCCGGCCCCGAGCTCGACGCGGGGCAATCCTGCGGCAGCTGGCCGGGTGCCGCGGGCGACGACGACCCCGGTGCACCGGTGACCGCGCCGATGAGGTCGAGGATCTCGCCGATCGTCGTCTGCGGCGGCGACGGGACCGGGACGGCCGGCGCGGGCGCCTGAGGCACCGCCGGCACCGGCGCCGCGGGGGAGGGGACGGGCGCCGCCGGCTTCGGATCCGGCGCCGGCTCGCCCCCGGTGAGTCCGCCGAGACCGGGGTCGTGCTCGGGCGCGCGCGACGGAGCGGTGTCCGCGCGCTTGTGGGAGGAGCGATGCGACCGGTGCGCCGTCGATCGAGACCGGTGCTTCTGCGAGGGGTGACGCTTGTGCGCAGGCTCGCGTGTCCCGCGCTCGAGAATCGGGCGGTCGTCCGCGAACGCGGCCGGGGCGCCGGTTGCGGCCTGCGACGTCGCCCGCGCAGGCGCGCCGGCCTTCGCCGGCTCGTCGCCGCTCAGCGCGCCGATGACGAAGTACGCCCCGGCGCCGACCGACACGACGGCCAGACACAGCAGGATCGCCGTCCTTCTCCGCATGCCGCGAGCATCGCGTGAACCCGCGCTGCGCTCATGGGTGATTCACGAAGACTTGCCCGCAGGTTCTGAGCAAGGGCCATCCGCACAACACGCAACAACGCGGAGCATCGTCAGGAGCCGAGCGCCCGGCGGCAAGTGATCCCGTCCGAGGCACGCACCGGCGGGAAGGCAAGCGCACCGGCAGCGGCCCCGGGTGAAGCGCCGGTGAACCCAGTGGCTACTGCCGCGGGGCGACCGTCGGTCGACCGTCGCCCCCCGGCGGGCGCCACGGCTCGCTCGGGCGGCGCGCCGGAGCCGTCCAGCCCGAGCGCTCGGCGGTCATGCCGAGCGCCCGCATCGCGCGCTCCTTCGTCTGCCACGGCACACGCCGGTAGAGCGGGACGAAGACGCGCCGCCAGAACAGCGCGCCGGGCTCGCGGTAGGGCGGCGTGGTGCCCTGCGGG
>VAWY01000026.1 GCA_005888335.1 Actinomycetota bacterium | reverse complement strand
GTCTCCCGCGTCCGCAGTTCACCGACGTAGGAGGATCGCCATGGCGACCGGAACCGTGAAGTGGTTCAACGACGACAAGGGCTTCGGCTTCATCACGCCGGACGACAGCGGCAAGGACCTGTTCGTCCACCACACCGGCATCAGCGGCGGCGGCTTCAAGTCGCTAGCCGAGGGCGCGAAGGTCTCCTTCGACGCCGAGGCCGGCGACAAGGGCCCCAAGGCCGTCAACGTCACGCCGCTGTAGGCGGCGAGGACGACATGACCAGCGAGGACCGCCCGCCGCCGCGTGGCGAGGACGCCTGGAAGGCCACCAAGCAGCGCATCGCCAAGCGAAATGAGGCCGCGTACGCCCGCGCCCGAGAGGAACGGGCTGAGCGCGACGCCGCGGACCGCGCGCGGCGCCTGGCCGCTGAGCGTCGCGAGTTCGCGAAGCTGCCCAGACAGCCCGTGCGCAGCCCGGACGCTCCCCGCGCCTGACCGCGGTCAGGCGGGCCAGCCGGAAATCGACACGCCCGCTCAGCACCACGGGATGACTTCGCCGAGCTGGACGAGATCGCCGTAGAGACCCGGATCGGCGACGGGCTCGAGTGCGAGGCGGAGGAGCGGCACGGCCTATGGAGATGCGCGAGCGCGGCCTGGGGCTTCCGATCGTCCGGCCGCCGAGGAGGCGGCGACGCGGTTGAGGCGCTATGAGCCGGCGTCGCGGGCAGCCGGCGACCGGCGCGCGAAGGACGGCGCGTGCTCGGGGAGCACGCCGATCGCCACGATGTAGGCGGGGATCGCCTGCAGCCGGCCGAAACGCCGCAGGAGCCGGAACAGCCGTGGAGATCCGCCGGCGCGGCGGCCGCCATCACCCTCGAGGCTCGGCTTGATGACGAAACGGTGGGCGAGCCGCTGCAGCGACTGCGTCAGGACCGCCGGCACCCACCGGCGCGCCTGCACGCGGGCCAGGTCGCGCGCATGCACCTCGCCGCGCTGCAGAGGCGCGGCGAGGTAGCGCGCGGCGGCCACGGCGTCCTGGACGGCGAGGTTGATCCCGACCCCGCCGACCGGCGACATCGCGTGCGCGGCATCCCCGATGCACAGCAGCCCCGGCCGGTACCAGCGCGGCATCCGGTCCAGGCGCACCGTGAGCAGCTTCACGTCGTCCCACGAGCGCACCGCGCCGACACGGTCGGCGAGCTCCGGGATGACCGCCGCGATGCGCCTCCGGAAGGCCTCGATCCCTTCCGCGCGCAGCCGCTCGTCGCTGCCCTTGCGGATCACGTAGGCCAGCTGGAAGTAGTCGCCGCGGTCGATGGCGACGAGCACGGCACCGTCGCGCACCCGCCCGGTGAGGCCCTCGAGGTCGCCCTCGTGGCGGGGGAGGCGAAACCACCAGGCGTCCAGCGGTACCCCGAACTCGCGCACGCGCAGGCCGCTCGCGGCTCGCACGGTGGAGGCCCGTCCGTCGCACCCGACGGTCACGGCCGCCCGCAGCTCGCCGCCGCTGCCGTCCGCGTTGCGGTAACGCACGCCGACCACGCGGCCGTCCTCGCGCAGCAGGTCGACGACCTCGACACCCATGCGCAACGTGAACGACGGCTCCTCGCGGCCGGTATCTGCCAGCAGGTCCAGGAAGTCCCACTGCGGCACCATGGCGATGTGCTTGTGCGGCCCCGGGAGCACCCGGAGGTCGACCACCAGGCCCTCGTCCGATTGGAGGGGCACCTGCGCGCGCTCCAGGACGCGGTGCGGCATCGCCGCGAACCGCTCGCCGAGTCCGAGCTCGTCGAGCAGCGTCAGCGTCGAGGCGTGCACCGTGTCGCCGCGAAAGTCGCGCAGGAAGTCGTCGTGCTTCTCCAGGACGGTGACGGGAACGCCGGCCCGGGCGAGAACGAGGCCGAGCATCATCCCGGCGGGCCCTCCCCCGACGACGCAGCAGGCGGTGCGTTGCATCCCGCCTCAGCGTTGGAGGATGCCGGTCGCCTGGCCGACTTCGATCAGGTGCCCGTCCGGGTCGCGGACGTAGCAGCGGATCTCACGGCCGTGGTCCACCGGCGGCGTCAGGAACTCGGCGCCGCGAGCGCTCCAGTCGGCGTAGACGGCCTCGATGTCCGCCACGCGGATGTTGAGGAAGCTGCTCACGCGGTTGGTGTCGGTCGGCGCCTCGAGGGTGACCGTCGGCTTGTCGTCGGTCGGACCCCCGCCGACGTTGATGATGACCCAGCCGTTGGCGAGCGCGACGATCGACGGCTCGCCCTCCAGCACGGCCTCGCCGCCGAGAACCTCGGTGTAGAAGCGGCGCGATCGCTCGACGTCATCGGAGACGATGAAGTGCGTCAGGACGATTCCCTTCTCGGGCGCAGGGAACTCGGCCATGTGGGCCTCCTCTGGTTCGCTCTGGCGATCGTCGCAGCTCCGGAGCGCCACATTACGTCGTATGCGACACGTCGTACACGACGTCACGAACGCGGGAACCTGGGCCTGCTGGGGCCTGGTCGGCGTCGTCTGGATCGCCGGCGCGATCCTCGTCAGCCGGCGCGGGCCTGCCGTCCGCCGGCGGGCGGATCGCGACCTCGCGTCGCTGGCCGGTTTCGCTCTGGCGCTCATCGTCGCGGCCACGCCCGCATCTCTCTGGCGGCCGTTCGGCGCAGGCATGCCATGGATCCGTGTGGTCGGCCTGGTCGTCCTGATCGCGGCGACCGCCGGCACGGTCTGGGCGCGCGTCGCGCTGGGCGACATGTGGTCCGCGGCGGCGATCACCAAGCAGCGCCACGTGCTGCGGACCAGCGGCCCCTACGCGGTGACCAGGCATCCGATCTACACCGGGATCCTCGGCATGGTGGTGGGCACGACGCTGACGCAGGGCCTCGGCCGGTGGATCGCGGTGCTCGCCGCCGTCGCGCTCGTGCTGCTGGTGAAGATCCGTGCCGAGGAGCGGCTGCTGGGCGAGGAGTTCGCCGAGGAGTACGAGCGCTACCGCCGGCAGGTCCCGCGGCTGATCCCGAGGCCCTGCCCGCGGCGCACTCCGGCGTGAGCGAGCCGTCATCCTGGACGGCCTCGCGACCCTGCAGCGGCTCCTTGAGGCGCCGGCGGCTTCACGTGCAGCAGTCCCTCGATCATGAGCTGCAGGCCGAAGGCGAAGCGCTGATCGGCGCTGCCGGAGGTCAGGTGCCCGAGCATCGAGAAGATGGTCGGGAACTCGTCCGCGGGCAGCGCGCTGAACTGCCCATGGATCTCTTCGCCGGCGTCGTCTGAGGACGTGCCCTCCTCGAGGTAGATGCTCGCCTCGTAGGACGCGGCGTTGACGTAGAGGAAGATCGCGTCGGTCGCCCACGCCGACACGCGATCGTCGATGCCGCCGGCGCGCATCAGCGCGAGCATCCGCTCGGCGACGCGGACGGCGTTGGGTCCGGTCGGGACGTTGGCGAGCGGCACGCGGGCGACGCCCGGGTGGCGGTCCATGGCCTCCCGCGCGCGCATCAGCAGCGCCGTGAGCTGCTCGCGCCAGCGCGCCGGGTCCGGCTCGTCGCCCAGGGCGATCTCGCCGGCGACCGCGTCGAACATCTGGTCCAGCAGGTCCTGGCGGTTGCGGACGTAGACGTACAGCGAGGCCGGACCGGTGTCGAGCTCCGCCGCGACGCGCCGCATGGTCACCGCGTCGATCCCGTCCGCGCGCAGGACGTCGAGGCCCGCGGCCACCACCGCGTCGCGACTGAGCGGAGGCTTGGCCGGGCGGTCGCGGGTGCTGCGGCCCATGCGCTCAGCCTACCAGTTGACACGAACGGCGTTCGCTACGTACGCTGTTCGTCACGAACGTTGATCGCAACCCTCAGAGCGTCAAGGAGCCACATGTCCACCACCATCGCCTCATCGACCGCCGCCCCGGCGCGCTACCGGCTGCGCTGGGCCGTCCTCGCGATCGTCCTCGTCGCCGAGGTCATGGATCTGATCGACGGCACGATCGTCAACGTCGCGGCCCCGTCGATCCGCGCCGACCTCGGCGGCAGCGCGACGACGCTCCAGTGGCTCGGCGCGGCCTACACGCTCGCCTTCGCCGTCCTGCTGATCACCGGCGGCCGGCTCGGCGACCGCTACGGGCGCCGCCGCCTGTTCATGGTCGGGATCGTCGGCTTCACCGCCGCCTCGGCGCTGTGCGCCGCCGCGCCCTCGCCGGAAGCGCTGATCGCGCTGCGCGCGGTGCAGGGCGCGTTCGGCGCGCTGCTGATCCCGCAGGGCTTCGGGATGATCAGGCAGGTCTTCGCCGAGGACGAGATCACCAAGGCGTTCGCCGCCTTCGGGCCGGTCATCGGGCTCGCGGCGGTAGCGTCGCCGATCATCGGCGGCGCGCTCGTCGACGCCGACCTGCTCGGCACCGGCTGGCGGGCGATCTTCCTGGTCAACGTGCCGCTCGGCGCTTCCGGGCTGGCCGGCGCGCTGCGCGTCATGCCCCCCACCCCGGCCGACCGCGGCGCCCGGCTCGATCCGGGCGGGGCGACGCTCGTCACGCTCGCCTCGCTGGCGCTGATCTACCCGCTGGTCCAGGGCCGCGAGGTCGGCTGGCCGCTGTGGTGCTTCGCGCTGCTGGGCGCCGGCGTGGCCGCGTTCGCCGCCTTCACCGGCTACGAGCGCCGCCACCGCGACCGCGCGCTGATCGCGCCCAGCCTGCTGCGCAACGGGGCGTTCACCAGCGGCCTGCTCGTCGCCGTCTGCTTCTTCGCAGCGATGATCGGCCTGAACCTGGTGCTGTCGCTGTTCTGCCAGCTCGGCGAGGGCTTCTCGCCGCTGCGCACCGGCCTGACGCTCGCGCCGTTCGCGGTCGGCGTCGCGCTCACGGCGCCGGCCTCGTACCCGCTGGCGCAGCGCTTCGGCCGGCTCTCGATGCAGGCCGGCTTCGGCGTCATGGCGCTCGGGCTTGTCGTCCTGGCGGTGATGGTCGACGGCGCGGGTGAGGGCGTCTCGAGCTGGACGCTCGTGCCCGGCGAGCTGCTGGCCGGCATGGGCATGGGCGTCGCGCTGCCGCCGCTGTTCGACTTCATCCTGGCCGGGGTCGCCGAGCACGAGGTCGGCTCGGCCTCCGGCGTGCTCAACGCCGTTCAGCAGCTGGGCAGCGCGCTCGGCATCGCGGTGCTGGCGACGATCTTCTTCGCCTACCTCGACGACCACCGCCTCCCGGCGCAGGCCATGACGAGCACCACGCTGCTGAGCCTCGTGCCGCTCGCGCTGGCCTTCGCGGCGTCGTGGCGCCTGCCGCGGCGCGCCCGGGCGGAGGGAGCCCACTAGCCAGGCAGGGATGACTTTTGGCCGGCCGCCCGGTCTGATCGTCAAACGAGAAGGAGGATCGAGATGGGAAGGATCGTCGTGACCGAGTTCGTCTCGCTGGACGGCGTCATGGAGGCGCCCGGCGGAGGCGAGGACTACAAGCACGGAGGCTGGACGTTCGAGATCGACCGTGGCGAGGAGGGCAACAAGTTCAAGCTCGACGAGACCCTCGGCGCGGAGGCGCTCCTGCTCGGGCGCCGGACCTACGAGGGCTTCGCCGCCGCCTGGCCGTCCAGGGAGGGCGAGTTCGCCGCCAAGTTCAACGGGATGCCCAAGTACGTCGTCTCCTCGACCCTCGAGAACCCCGAGTGGAACAACTCGACGGTGCTCAAGGGCGACCTCGTCGAGGAGGTCTCGAGGCTGCGAGACACCGCGGCCGGGGACGTCTACGTCCACGGCAGCGCGCAGCTCGTCCAGGCGCTGGTCGAGCACGACCTCGTCGACGAGCTGCGGCTGATGGTCTTCCCGGTCGTGCTCGGCTCGGGCAAGCGGCTCTTCGACGGCACGAGCGACAAGAAGCGCCTGCGCCTCGCCGAGTCGCGGACCGTCGGCGACGGCGTGACGATCCTCATCTACCAGCCGGCGCAGACGACCAGCTGATCGCCGCTGGAGGCGAACCCGGCGCCGGGCGACGAGCTTGCCGTCGCCCGGGCGCCGGACGTCTCGCCCACCATCAGATGCGCTGGATCAGCGTGCCCGTTCCCGTGCCCCCGGCGGTGCACATCGTCACCAGGCCGAGCTCGCTGTCGGAGCGCTCGAGCTCGTGCAGCAGCGTGGTCACCAGCCGCGCGCCGGACGAGCCCAGCGGGTGGCCGAGCGCGAGCGCCCCGCCGTTGACGTTCACGCGGTCCATGTCGGGCTCGAGCTCGCGCCGCCAGGCGCAGACCACCGACGCGAAGGCCTCGTTGATCTCGATGAGGTCGACGTCGGAGATCGTCATCCCGTTGCGGGCGAGCAGCGTGCGCGTGGCGGGGATCGGGCCGGTCAGCATGATCACCGGATCCACGCCGACCGTCGTCGCGTCGAAGACCCGCGCGCGCGGCGCGAGGCCGAGCTCGTCGGCCTTCTCGCGCGCCATGAGCAGCACCGCGGCGGCGCCGTCGGAGATCTGCGACGAGTTGCCCGCGGTGACCGTGCCGTCCTCCTTGAACGCCGGCTTGAGCGCGGCGAGCGCCTCGAGGGTGGTGTCGCGGCGGATGCCCTGGTCGGTCGTGCGCAGCTCGCCGTCGGCCTCGAGCGGGATGATCTCGCGCTCGAAGCGGCCCTCGTCGGTGGCGCGCACCGCGAGCTGGTGCGAGCGCAGGCCGAGGGCGTCCTGCTCGGAGCGCGGGATCTCCCACTGCTTCGCGATCAGCTCGGCCGAGATGCCCTGCGGGACGAGCTCGTAGCGCTCCATCAGCTCGGGCGGGAACGGCGTGCCGAACTCGTCGGCGTGCGCGACGTTGGAGCCCATCGGCACGCGGCCCATGTGCTCGACGCCGGCGCCGATCATCACGTCGTGCACGCCCGCAGCGATCAGCCCGGCGGCGAACGAGACCGCCTGCTGGCCCGACCCGCACTGGCGGTCGACCGTCGTGGCCGGTGTCGTCACCGGCAGCCCGGCCTGCAGCCAGGCGTTGCGCGCGATGTTGTTCGACTGCTCGCCGACCTGCGAGACGGCTCCGGCGACGACGTCCTCGACAAGCTCGGCATCGATCCCGGCGCGATCGATGACCGCGCGGTAGGCGGCGCCGAGCAGCTCGTTGGGATGGACGTCGCGGAACCAGCCCTTCGTCTGGTGGCCGCGGCCGATCGGCGTGCGCGCCGCCTCGACGATGACGACCTCGCGGCCCTGCCAGCGGCTTCCGTTGGTTGTCGACATGGTGCTGTCTCCTCGGTTGCGGCTCAGCGGTGAGCCGGACGGGCGTTGATGAAGGCGACGGCGGCCCCGGCGCCCACCAGAGCGGCGATCCCGGGCACCAGGACCGCGGTGTGCATCGCGCCGGCAAAGGCGTCGCCGAAGGACTGGGTCGGCAGCCGCGAGGCCAGGCCGCTGGTCACGATCGTGCCGGTGATGCTCGCCCCGAGCGTGTTCCCGACCTGGCGGAACATGTTGACCGTGCCGCTCGCCATCCCGCCCTCGCGGTGGGGCACGCTGATGACGGCGGCCGCGGTGGCCGGCGGGAGGATCAGCCCGATGCCCGCGCCGAACACCGTCAAGAAGACCGCCGTGAGCGCGAACGAGGTCGTCGGCTGCTGGGTGAGCATCAGCAGCGTCCCGGCCGCGCTGAGCAGCAGACCCGCGCTGATCGTCGCCTTGAAGCCCGCGCGGCGAACGATCCGCGCGGCCACGGAGCTGACGATCACGTACGTGGCCATCAGCGGCAGCAGGAGCAGGCCGGTGGACAGGATCGACTCGTGCCGGACGAGCTCGAAGTACAGGACCTGGGCGATCGGGATGCCGACCGCGCCGTACTGGGCGACGACCGCGACGGCGTTGGCGGCGCTGAACGACGGGATCCGGAACAGCGGCAGTTGCAGCATCGGCGTCCGCGAACGGGCCTCGACGCCGACGAAGGCCAGTCCCGCGATGACGGCCACGACGAACGCCGCGACGACCTTCGTGTCGCCGAGGCTGCCGTGTCCGCCCTCGATGACCGCGTAGTTCAGCGAGGCGATCGCCAGGATCGCCAGCACCAGCCCCGGCCGGTCGAGCCGGCGATCCGGATGGCGGCTGTCGGCGACGAAGACCCGTGTGAGGGCGAGCACGGCGACCGCCAGGACCACGTTGACGAGGAAGACGCTGTGCCAGGAGAAGACCTCCAGCAGCGCTCCGGCGGTCAGCGGCCCGATCGCCAGGCCGATGCCGGAGACGGCAGCCCAGATGCTCACCGCGGTCGTGCGCTCGTGGGGGTCGGTGAACGCGTGCGTGACGATCGCCAGGCTGTTGGGCAGGATCAGCGCCCCGCCCGCCCCCATGATCGCCTGGCCGGCGATCACGCCGAGCGCGCTCGAGGAGGCGAAGACCACCAGGCTCCCGGCGCCCAGCACCGCGGCCCCGACGGCGAACACCGCGCGCCGGCCCAGGATGTCGCCGAGCGTGCCGGCCGAGAGGACGAGGCTGGCGACGACCATCGAGTAGACGCTTGCCACCCAGACCAGGTCGGCGCTCGAGACGTGCAGGTCCTGCTGCAGCGGAGCGAGCGTCGCGACCGTCTGGGTGATGTTCAGGAACGTCATCATCATGCCGAGGCAGACCACGACGAGTCCGGCCCAGCGATGCGCCGCGCGGGCAACGGGCGCGCTCGCGCTCGTGCTGGTCAGCGGCAGGCTTGTGGCGTCGGCGGACACGGCTTCTCTCCCGTGGTCGATGTCAGTTGCTTGAACGAACTCACTCCGGGCACGGTAGCATAAGTTCGGTGAAGCGACTAACTCCGTGCGCACGCTCACACGTCCCGTGCTGAAGCGCGACTACGAGACCCAGACGTGCTCGATAGCCCGGGCGCTCGAGGTCGTGGGCGAGCGCTGGTCGCTGCTGATCGTCCGCAGCGTGTTCCTCGGCGTCCATCGCTTCGACGATCTGCTCGAGGCCGTGGGGATCACGCGCAGCGTCCTGACCGCCCGCCTCCAGCGCCTCGTCGACGAGGGCGTGCTCGAGCGCGTGCCCTACCAGCAGCGCCCCACGCGCTACGAGTACCGGGCGACCGCCAAGGGCCGCGAGCTCTGGCCGGTCGTCACCCACCTGCTGCGCTGGGGCGACGCGCACTACCCCGAGCCCGAGGGCGCCCCGCGCATCGTCGAGCACCGAGGCTGCGGCGGCCGGCCCGACGATCACCTCTTGTGCGATCGCTGCGGCGAGCCGCTGAGCTACCTCAACGTCACGTCGCGTCCCGGCCCCGGTCTCACCGCGGCGGGCAAGACCGCCGAATAGCCACCCGGCGGCGATGAGTCTCGCTCGCCGCGGCGGTCTCTAGTGGTGACTGAAGACCTTCACCGAAGGCAGGCAGCATGGTCACCCCGAACGTCATCGAGCTCAGCCGCGGATCCGCCCACAACAGCCACGTCGCCCACCTGCAGGCGGCGGCGCTGAGCGGGGGCGACGGCCACAGGCCGCCGCACCCGAGCAGCGCCCGCCACTGATCAGCTCGACGTCAGCTCGGCTGCGGCACGATCCGGATGTACGGCCGCGGAGCGTCCCATCCCTCGGGGTACTTCTCCCGCGCCTCCTCGTCGGAGACCGACCCGGCGATGATCACATCGTCGCCCTGCTGCCAGTTCACCGGCGTCGCCACCTTGTGCTTCGCCGTGAGCTGCAGCGAGTCGATCACTCGCAGCACCTCGTCGAAGTTGCGGCCCGTCGTCATCGGATAGACGAGGATGAGCTTGACCTTCTTGTCCGGGCCGACGACGAAGACGTTGCGGACCGTCTGGTTGTCGGCGGGCGTGCGCTGGGTGGGGTCGCCGCTGACGCCGCCCGGGAGCATGCCGTAGAGCTTGGACACGTTGAAGTCGGCGTCGCCGATGATCGGGTAGTTCGGGGCGGCGCCCTGCGTCTCCTCGATGTCCTTCGCCCACTTGGAGTGGTTGTCGAGCGGGTCGACCGAGAGGCCGATGATCTTGACGTTGCGGCTCTCGAAGTCCGGCTTGATCTTCGCCATGTAGCCCAGCTCGGTCGTGCACACGGGCGTGAAGTCGCGCGGGTGCGAGAACAGCACGGCCCACGAGTCGCCGATCCAGTCGTGGAAGCGGATCTTGCCCTCGGTGGTCTCTGCTTCGAAGTCTGGTGCGGTGTCGCCGATCTGCAGCGCCATCGTTTCCCTCCAGGGTTCGCTGTCGCGCAGATCCTCCTACAAGCCGCGCGCCGCGTGCAGCCAGGGTTGCGCGGGATAATCTCGTACGAGATGGCCGCCTCGACGCAGCCGCTCAGCACGAACCTCAGCTGGATGCTGTCGCACGCCAGCTACACGCTCACGACCGAGCTGACCGCCGCGCTCGAGCAGCTCGGGATCTCGCCGCGCGCGCACTGCGTCCTCAGCGCCGCCGCGACCGGCGAGCACACGCAGACCGAGCTGGCGCAGATGATCGGGCTCGACAAGACGACGCTGCTCGTGACGCTCGACGAGCTCGAGGCGGCGGGGCTCGCCGAGCGCCGGCCGTCCGAGAAGGACCGGCGCGTGCGGGTGATCGCCGTGACGAACGCGGGCGAGCGCAAGCTCGCCGAGGCGGAGAAGATCGCCGACCGGGTCCAGGCCGACGTGCTCGAGGCGCTCTCGCCCGACGAGCGCAAGGTCTTCGTGGACGCGCTCGGCCGGCTGGTGAGCGATCGGCTCGCCAAGCCGGTCGTCTGCGCGCACCCGGTCCGGCGGCGCGCCCCGCGCGGCTAGTTGCAAATCTAAAACATCCCGAACGAGACGATCTGCTACGGTCGGGTCATGACCGAGACCGAGACCGTCCGCTCGACCAACCGCTGGATCGCGCTCGTCGTCCTGTGCGTCGGCGTGCTGATGATCATCCTCGACGCGACAGTGGTGAACGTCGCGCTGCCGTCGATCCAGAGCGACCTGGGCTTCTCGCAGTCCAACCTCGCCTGGGTCGTCAACGCCTACCTGATCGCGTTCGGCGGGCTGCTGCTGCTCGCCGGGCGCCTCGGCGACCTCGTCGGTCGCCGCCGCATCTTCCTGATCGGCCTGACCATCTTCACCGCGGCCTCGCTGCTCTGCGGGCTGGCCCAGAGCCAGGAGGTCCTGATCGGCGCGCGGTTCGTCCAGGGCGTCGGCGGGGCGATGACCTCCGCCGTGATCCTCGGCGTGATCGTCACGATGTTCCCCGAGCCCGAGGAGCAGGCGAGGGCGATCGGCATCTACAGCTTCGTCGCCGCGGCGGGCGGCTCGATCGGCCTGCTCGCGGGCGGCGTGCTGACGCAGGCGATCAACTGGCACTGGATCTTCTTCGTGAACCTGCCGATCGGCGTCGCCACCGCGGTGCTGGCGGCCCGGCTGCTCGAGCGCGACGAGGGCATCGGCGTCGGCGAGGGCGTCGACCTGCCGGGCGCCGTGCTGCTGACGAGCTCGCTGATGGCCGGCGTCTACACGATCGTCGGCGCGAGCGACCACGGCTGGGGCTCGGGCCACACGCTGGGCTTCGGCTCGGCCGCGCTCGCGCTGCTCGTGGCGTTCGTCGCCCGCGAGGCGCGCACGAGCAACCCGCTGGTGCCGCTGCGGATCTTCCGCTCGCGCGTCGTCGCGGGCGCGAACGCCGTCCAGGCGCTGATGGTCGCCGGGATGTTCGGGATGTTCTTCCTCGGCGCGCTGTACCTGCAGCGGGTCCAGGGCTACGACGCGGTCGAGGTCGGCCTCGCGTTCCTCCCCGTGGCCGTGCTGATCGCGGCGCTGTCGCTCGGCGTCTCGGCGCGGCTCATCACGCGCTTCGGCGGGCGGGCGACGCTCCTGCCGGGGCTGGCCCTGATCGTCGCGGGGCTCGGGCTCTTCGCGAGCGCGCCCGTCGACGCGAGCTATCCGACCGACATCCTGCCCGTCATGCTCCTGCTCGGCAGCGGCGCCGGGCTGTCGTTCCCCGCGCTGATGACGCTCGCGATGTCGGGCGCGACGCCGAGCGACTCGGGGCTCGCCTCGGGTCTCGTCAACACGACGCAGCAGGTCGGCGGGGCGCTCGGCCTGGCCGTGCTGGCGACGCTGTCGACGACGCGCACCGGCGACCTGCGCGCGGCCGGGGACGCGACCGCCTCGGCGCTGACCGGCGGCTACCACCTCGCCTTCGCCATCGGGGCCGGGCTCGTGGCCGCGAGCGTCGCCCTCGCGGTGACGCTGCTGCGGCCGCAGCCCGGCGCCCTCTTCGAAGAGGAGCCCGAGCTCGAGCCCGCCTACTCGGAGGCCGCGTAGCGCACGCGCCGGTCCACGGCGGTCTCGGCCGCGCACAGGACGGCGAGCACCGCGGTCACCGCGCCGGCGACCGCCCAGGCGGGCAGCTCCCCGCCCAGCGCGAAGACGGCGAGGACAGCGGCGGCAGCCACGAGCTTGCCGCCGCTGAGCGCGCCCATCAGCCGCGCGCGGAACGCGGCGTGCCCGGCGAGGTAGGCCGCGACGCCGCCGCACAGCGCGAGGCGCGCGGCCGCGTGGAGCGGCTCGGCGACGTCGTGGACCGCGATCTTGATCCCGACGGCGAAGACGATGATCCCCGCGACCAGCACCAGGTGGAGATAGCTGTAGGCGTCGGCGGCGGCCAGGACCGGATCGTCGTGGCTGCGCAGGCGCTCCTCTGCGCTCGCCGCGGAGCTGTCGAAGTACGTCCACCACAGCTCGAGCGTGATGAGCAGCGCCAGCGACACCGCGGTCACCACCGCGCCGTCGATCGGGCGCCCGCCGGCACCGACGCCGATCGCCACGACCGACTCCCCGAGGCAGATGATCACGAACAGGCTGTAGCGCTCGGCGAAGTGGGCGACGGCGACGCGCTGCAGGCCGCGCAGGCGCTCGCGCGTGAGCCAGGCCGGGCCGGCGTAGTCGATCGCCGCGGCGGCCGCCCACAGCGCGACGCGCAGCGACCCGCCGGCCAGCGAGCCCGCGATCAGCAGCGCCATGCCGATCGTGACGGTGAGCGCGAAGCCGGCGATCGCGGCGAGCGACGCGTTGCCCTTGCGCGACGCGTCGGCGTACAGGCCGAGGTGCATGAAGCGCACGCCGGCGTACGTGACCGCGAAGAGCGTCGCCTCGTCGCCGAACGCCTCGGGCAGCGCGAGGCCCGCGATGAAGATCAGCAGCGTCGCCGCGAAGAGGATCGCCCTCAGCGTCGCCGACTCCGTGTCCTGGGCGTTGGCCGCCCACACGAAGGCCGACCACGCCCACCAGACGAGCGCGAGGACGAGCATCGCCTTGCCGAATCCCGCCCACGAGAGGTCGTGGGCGAGCAGCGTCGTGACCTGCGTGACGGCGAAGACGAAGACGAGGTCCCACAGGAGCTCGACGGGGCTGGTGCGCCGCTCCTCGCTCATTGCGCGACGAGGCTACGAGCTGGCGATCAGAGCGACTCGAGCGGCACCCCGATGATCTTCAGCCGGCGCGTCAGGCCGCCGAGCGCGAACGCGCGGAGCTCGTCGGTCGACGCTCCGAGGGCGCCGGCGTCGGTGCCCTCGGGCACCGTCAGCGACTCGGCCGCGGCGGGCAGCAGCTCGCGCACTGTCGCGCGCACGACGTCGCCCATCGCCTCGCCGGCCGCGACCGCCTCGCGCAGGAACCACACCCCGTAGCCGATGTGGCGCTGCTCGTCGTGGTGGATGTTCGTGTAGCCGGCGACGAAGCCGGGCAGCAGCCCCTCGCGGTCGAGGAAGCGCGTCGTGAACTCGAACGTCGTCAGCCCGAGCGTGGCCTCGAGGACGAGGTGGTAGGTCGTCACGAAGGCGACCTTGGCCGCGCGGTCGCGCGGATCGGCGACGAGGCGGTCGTGCGCCGCGACGAGCCGGTCGTCGAAGATCGTCCGGAACGCCGGGGAGACCAGCTCGCGCGCCCGCTCGACGTGGGCGGCGATCTGCGCGCGCCCGTCGACGACCTCGTCCTGGAAGCGCGCGTAGAACTGCATGTGGCGCGCCTCGTCGACCTGCTGCGTGGCCAGGAACGTCGCCTCCTCCTCGCTGTCGTAGGCGCCGACGAGGCCGGAGAACTTGGTCGTGATGCGCTCCTCGGCCACCATCAGCGACCCAAGGACGAACGACACCAGCGAGCGGTCCTCCATCGCCGGCCATTGCTCGCGGTCTCGCGCGAGGTCGATCGCGAACGGGCTCCATTGGGCGTCCTCCCAGTGGCGATAGAGGGTCTGCGGGTCGTGCAGGTGCACCTCGGCCATCACGCCCTCCCCCGCGCCAGGTCGATGAGCCGGCCGAGGACGCGGTCGCCGTCCGCCCGCAGCCCGTTGTGCTCGTACTCGCTGGTGATCCAGGCCCGCAGGCCGCGGATGTGCGCCGCGGTCTCCTCGGAGAACGCGCGCTCGACGTACATGTCCTCGACGTAGATCGCCGCCGCGACCGGCACCTCGTTGGCGGCCAGCCGGGCAGGGTCGTAGAGCCGCGGCCACTCGTGCTCAGCCAGGATCTCGGCGGCCTCGCGCAGCGGGGCGAGCGCCGCGTAGTCCTCGAACATCCACGGGTAGACGTGTTCGCCCGTGAAGAGCTCGGGCGTCTCGCGGAACTCGTCGGGCAGCAGGCGCTCCGCCGCCCAGCGCGTCGCGGCGCCGTCGGCCCATGAGGCCTCGTGGACGATCGCGTAGAGCGGATTGCGGGAGAACGGCGAGGCCGCCTCGACGTCGTGACGGAACGCCGGCGAGTCGGCCGGCAGCTCGAGGAGGTAGTGCAGCTTCTCGGCGCCGTCGCTCATGCCGAGCGCGTCGCCGAGCTGGCGCAGCCGGCGCGAGGTCAGGCGGTCGCCCGAGGGCAGGCGGACGTCCTCGGCGACGAGCCGCTCGTGCAGCGCGCGCACTCGGGCGCGGTCGCCGGGGTAGCGCTCGTAGTAGCGCCGGTTGCGCTCCAGCGTGCGGGCGTACGTCGCCCGGTAGACGTCGTCGACGCGGTCGCCGAGCGGGGGCAACCCGCCGGTGATGAACGCCTCGCGCAGGCCCTCCGGCGCTGCCGAGAGATACGTCGTGACGCACAGGCCGCCGAAGCTCTGGCCCAGAACGCTCCAGCGTTCGACGCCGAGCTCGCGGCGGATCCACTCGGCGTCGCGGACGATCGCGTCGGCCCGGAAGTGGGTCAGGCGCTCGGCCTGTTCGGCCGGGGTCAGCCCGTCCAGCGCGCCGACCGGGGCCGAGCGCCCGGTGCCCCGCTGGTCGAGCATGAGCACGCGGAAATCCTCGAGCGCGCGGTCGAGCCAGCCGGGGCCGCTGGGATGCCGCGTCGGGCGCGGCGACTCGAAGCCCGGGCCGCCCTGCAGGTAGACGAGGTACGGGCGCTCGCGGCCGTCGGGGTCGGCGATCTCGCGCGCGAAGACCGTGATCCGCTCGCCGTCCGGGCGCGCGTGGTCGAGAGGAACCGAGACCTCATACTCCGTGAGCGCCAGGCCCGGCGCGGTGACGGTGACCGGCACCCGTAGGACCCTAAGGTCTGGGCCGTGAGCCGCGCCGTGTCCCTCCCGGATGGAGGCCGCCTGGTCATCCGGCCCATCGAGCCCGAGGATCGGCTGGCCCTCGTCGGAGCCTTCGAGCGGCTGAGCGACGAGTCGCGCTACCGCCGGTTCTTCGGGCCGGTCGCCCAGCTGACCGAGCGCCAGCTCGACTACCTCACCGAGGTCGACCACCGCGACCACGAGGCGCTGATCGCGTTCGCCGACCCCGAGGACGAGCGCGACGCCGTCGCCGTCGCGCGCTTCGTGCGCACGGAGGGCGACGTCGCCGAGCCGGCGATCGCCGTCGTCGACGAGTGGCAGGGTCGCGGCCTGGCGAGCGTCCTGCTCGACGCGCTCGTCGAGCGCGCCCGCGAGGAGGGCATCGGCTACTTCGCCGCTCCCGTCCTGGCCAACAACACGGCGGCGATCGCCGCGCTGGGGCGGCTCGGGCGGACGACGGTCACACCGCACGGCCGGGAGGTCGAGCTGCTGATCGCGCTGCCCGCCGAGGAGGGCGCCACGCCGCCGCTGCGCTACCTGCTGCGCGCCGTGGCGGCCGGGACCGTGCGCCCGGCGGTCACCCTCCTGCAGCGCATGGCCGCCGGCCTGCGCCCGGCGCGCCCGATGGCGGCACGCAACGCGATCGTCGTGGCGGCGCCCACCTCGCCCGAGGCGGCGCTGCCGATCCGCCTGGCCGGCGACCTCGCGCGCGCCTCGGGCGCCGAGGTGCACGTCGTCGGCGTCCAGCGCCTGCTGCTCGAGACCTCCGAGCATCTTCAGGAGCGCCTGCACGAGTGCGCCGACGAGCTGCGCGGCCACGGCGTGCCGGTGACGACCGAGCTGCGGCGCGGCGACCTCGCCGCGGCGCTGCTCGACGCCGCCGTCGCCGAGCAGGCACGGCTCATCGTGGTCGACGGGCGCAGCGCCGAGCGTCTGGGCAGCGCCTGGAACCACGTCGCCCATCACGCCCCGTGCGATGTCCTCGTCGCCCGCGGCGAGCGGAAGCCGGGCTGACCGTGGCCGGACCGGGCGACCGCGCGTCGTGGCTCGACCTCTGGGTCGACGCCCAGCGGTGGTGGGCCGAGCCCGCGCTCGGTGGCGCGCTGGGCCTCGCCGACGTGCAGATCCGGATCCTCGCCGAGGTGGCCGACGGGCTGATCCGCAACGTGAAGGGCCGCAGCGTCGAGCTGATCGTGGGCGGGCGCCGCGCGAACGCGATCGTCGAGGCGATCCGGCTGCGCCGCTCGGGCGATCGCTACCAGGGCCGGCTCATCCTGCGCGACGTCGACTGGGACGGGCTGCCGATCGAGACGATGGAGGCGGTCGCCCGGTCGGTCCGCATCGAGCCGCTCCCCACGCCGCGCCTGATCGCCTCCGACATCTCGATCGCCGGCCGATCGCCGCTGGCGCCGTTCGTCGCCTGGCTCGACGAGCGGGCTCCGGGCTGGAACCTGAGCGCCGATGAGACCGGGCACATCGAGGCGCGCCACCGGTACGGCGACGTCGCGGTCTTCGGCGAGCTCATCGTCGCCGAGCACCGGCTGCAGGTGGAGGTGCGCGGCGTGCGCTGGCGGCGCTATCGCGTCGGACTCCCGCGCCGGCTGCGGGTCAGGCGCACGGTCGCGCTGCCCGCGCTGCCCCACGGCCTGTCGATCGTCGAGGCCCGCGCCCGCCCGCCGCTGGCCGACTTCCGCCTGGCGGTGCCGTCGGTCACCCTTCCCGCCACAGCGCTGCCGCCCACGATGCGATCGCGCCCGCCCACGCCTCGCCGGCGAGCGTGATCAGGTCGTTGTGGCCGACGCCGGGCAGGACACGCAGCCGCTTGGGCTCGGGCGCCGCCGTGAAGAGCTCCTCGCCGTACATGAGCGGCACGATGCTGTCGCGGTCGCCGTGGACGACGAGCAGCGGCGCGCGCAGGTCGCCGATGCGCCGCAGCGTCGGATAGGCGTCGGGCACCAGCGAGCGCGGGACGAACGGGTAGTGCAGCCGCGCCATGTCGCGGATGCCGGTGAACGCGGACTGCAGGACCAGGCCGGCGGGCGGCGCCTCCAGCGCGAGCGCCAGGGCGACCGCCGCCCCGAGCGACTCGCCGAGGTAGAGCACGCGGCGCGGGTCGACCCCGGCGCGGCCGAGCAGGGCGGCGCGCGCGGCACGTGCGTCGCGGTAGGTGCCCTCCTCGCTCGGCCGCCCGCTGCTGCGCCCGTAGCCGCGGTAGTCGAAGAGCAGCACGTCGAACCCTGCGGCGGTCAGCAGGGCCGCGTTCTCGACGCGGTCGCCGACGTTGCCCGCGTTGCCGTGGCAGAGCAGGACGTGACCGGCCGCACGTCGCGGCGCCGGGATCCACCAGCCGTGCAGGCGCTCGGCGTCCTCGGTGGCGATCTCGAGGTCCTCGAACGCGAGCCCCGCCGCGGCCGGCGTCTGCGCGATCGCCCGGGCCGGGAAGTAGACCAGCGCGTTGAGCAGCGCGCGGATCAGCGATCCGCCCGCGCGATGAGCCCAGCGTAGATCAGCGCGAAGGTCTGGCCGAGCAGGTGCTCGGGCACCGCGTCGGCGTCGACGAGCCGGTCGTGCGTGAGCCCGTGGGCGAGGGCGAGCAGCGCTGCGGCGATCTCCTCCATCGGCACGTCGGCGACGGGCTGCCCCAGATGCTCGACGCGTGCCCGGAGCGCGCCGGCCAGCGCGCGGCGCAGTTCGCGCTGGCGCTCCGCGTAGCGGACGCGCAGGCGCGGGTCGCGGACGGCGAGGGACCAGTACTCGCGGTCGAGCAGCATCAGGTCGCGCCGGCGCTGCAGCAGGTCGGCGAACAGAGCGCTCGCCCGCGGCGCCATGTCCTCGCCGGGTGGCGCGGACTCGAGCACCGCGATCGCCTCGCGGACCGGGCGGTCGAGACGTTCGTCGACGAGCGAGAAGAAGAGGTCGTCCTTGCCTGTGAAGTGCCAGTACACCGCGCCCTTGGAGAAGCCCGCCTCGCGCGCGATGTCGTCGACCGAAGCGTCGCGGAAGCCGCGCCTGGCGAAGACGCGCGCCGCGGCCTCGAGCAGCGCCTCGCGGCCGTCGCGCGCCTGCGCGCGCGCCGGGCGCGTGCGGCGGTCGAGGCGACCAGAAGCGGACATCGGACTTGAAGTCTACCGACTGACCAGTCAGTATGCGGGCGGTGACCGGGCGCCCGACCCTGTGGCACATCCCCGTCTCGCACTACAGCGAGAAGGCCCGCTGGGCGCTGGCCTACAAGGGCATCGAGCACGACCGCCACGCCCCGCCGGCCGGCCCGCACATGCTCGTCGCGCTGTGGCTGACGCGCGGCGGGCAGGTGACGCTCCCCGTCCTCGAGCTCGACGGCGAGCGCATCGGCGATTCGACGGCGATCATCGCGGCCCTCGAGCGCCGCTTCCCCGCGCCGCCCCTCTACCCCGAGGATCCGCGCGAGCGCCGCGCGGCGCTCGAGCTCGAGGCCTTCTACGACGAGGAGCTCGGCCCGGCCATCCGGCGGCTCGTCTTCCACGAGCTGCGCAGCGAGCGCGACGGCTACGGGGAGCTCGCCGCGCGCACGGTCGGCGGCGCGCTGCCCGGCCCGCTGCGCCGCCTCGGCGGGGCCTACGGGCGGGCGTTCACGAGCGCGCGCTTCCGCGTCGCCGGCGACGAGGCGGCCGACATGGCCCGCGCCAAGGTCCTAGCCGCGCTGGACAGCCTCGAGGCCGCCCTCGGCGGCGACGGCTACCTCGTAGGCGGGCGCTTCACCGTCGCCGACCTCACCGCGGCGGCGCTGTTCTACCCGCTCGTCCAGCCGCCCGAGGGTCCGTGGCTGCTGGACCCCATCCCCGCCGGGCTCGCGGCGTTCCGCGAGCCGCTGCGGGCGCGGCCGGGGTTCATCTGGGTCGAG
Organism: Actinomycetota bacterium; assembly: GCA_005888335.1. The sequence goes on along the minus strand of VAWY01000026.1, from coordinate 17,799 downwards.
GAGATGTTCCGGCGCCACCGCCGGCCGCACCCGGGCTGAACCGCGCCCGCGTGCGAACCTGCCCGCATGCGAGCGCTCGAGGAGCAGACCATCCTGATCACCGGGGCGACCGACGGCCTGGGCCGCCAGGTCGCCGAGGACCTCGCCCGCCGCGGCGCGCAGATCGTCGTGCACGGCCGCAGCCGCGAGCGCGGCGAGGCGACCGTCGAGGCCATCCGCGCGACGACCGGCAACGACCGCGTCGAGCTCGCGCTCGCCGACCTCGCGTCGCTCGTTCAGGTCCGCGGTCTCGCCGCGGACATCCGCGAGCGCTTCGAGCGCCTCGACGTCATGGTGAGCAACGCCGGCATCGGCACCCGGGTGCCGGGCGACGGCGCGCGGGCCGAGAGCGACGACGGCTACGAGCTGCGCTTCGCGGTCAACTACCTGGCGGGCTTTCTGCTGACCCGCGAGCTGCTCGACCTCCTGCGCCGCTCGGCGCCTGCGCGGATCGTGCACGTCGCCTCGGCCGGGCAGATGCCGATCGACTTCGACGACGTGATGCTCGAGCGCAGCTACGACGGGACGCGCGCGTACTGCCAGAGCAAGCTCGCGCAGATCATGTTCACCTTCGAGCTCGCCGACCGGCTCGGCGACGGCGCCGGCGTGACCGCGACGAGCCTGCACCCGGCGACCTACATGCCGACCAAGATCGTCCCCCGCCCGATCAGCACGATCGAGGAGGGCGCGGAGGCGACCGAGCGGCTCATCGCCGATCCCGCGCTCGACGGGGTGACCGGCCGCTACTTCAACGGCCTGCGCGAGGCGCGCGCCGACGACCAGGCCTATGACGCCGAGGCGCGCCGCCGGCTCTGGGAGCTCAGCGAGCGGCTCGTCGGCCTCTAGAGGCCGACGCCCCCGAGCAGCCGGCCGAGCGCGTCGCTCGTCCGGGCGCCCAGCGGCTCGAAGCGCAGGGCGTAGGTCGAGCCGACGTCCTCGCGCAGGACGCGCGCGCGGCCTTCGAGGTGCGCGTCCTGCCAGAGCAGGTCGAACGACAGCAGCTCGTCGATCCCGAGCGGCCGCTCGCTGCAGACGCGCATCCCGCCCCGGCCCACGTCGACGGTGCGGCTCGAGATCGGCTTGCCGCGGCCCCGCACCAGGGTCACGGGAAGCTCGACCACCGCGCGCGGGGCGGTGCGCCGTGATGAGGCGCGTGGGTACATCGCCCGCGAGTGATAGCGCACCGGTGCGAAGATCCACGCGATGAGCACGGTCGCTCGCCTGCGCACCCCGCACCTCACGGCGGTGCTTCGCGACGAGGAGCGGGTCACGCCGCTCGAGCTGTTCTTCGACCTGGTCTTCGTGCTGGCCATCACCCAGTGCACGGCGCTGATGTCGGCCTCGCCGACGTGGGTGGGGCTGGCCAAGGGGCTGCTGGTCCTCGGCGTCCTGTGGTGGTCGTGGGTCGGCTACGCCTGGCTGACCAGCGTCGTCGACCCGGAGGAGGGGACCGTCCGCCTGGCGATGTTCGCCGCGATGGCGGCGCTGCTCGTCGTCGCGCTGTGCGTCCCGCGCGCGTTCGGCGGGTCCGCGCTGCTGTTCGCCTGCGCCTACGCGGGCGTGCGCGCCGCGCACATCGTGCTGTTCCTTGTGGCCAGCCGCGACGACCCGGCGCTGCGCCATTCGGTGATCGGCCTCGCGGGCAGCACGGCGATCGGCGCCGGCCTGCTCCTCGCGGCCTCGTCGACCGACGGCGCGCCGCAGGGCGGGCTGTGGGCGCTCGCCCTGCTGCTCGACATGGCCGGGCCGTTCTTCTTCGGCTCGGAGGGCTGGAAGCTCGTGCCCGGCCACTTCGCCGAGCGCCACGGGCTGATCGTGCTGATCGCGCTGGGCGAGTCGATCGTCGCGATCGGCGTCGGCGCGCAGGCCGGCGTCGACGCCGGCGTCGTCGTCGCGGCCGTGCTCGGGATCGTCGTGGCCGGCGCGCTGTGGTGGATGTACTTCGACGTGGTCGCCCTCGTCGCGCAGCGGCGCCTGACCCACGCCGCGCCCGGTCGCGAGCGCAACGAGATCGCGCGCGACTCCTACTCGTACCTGCACCTGCCGATGGTCGCCGGCATCGTGCTCTCCGCGGTCGGCCTGAAGAAGACGCTGGCCCACGTCGATGACCCGCTGAAGCTCGTGCCCGCGGTGGCCATGCTCGGCGGCATCGCCCTCTACCTGCTGGCCCACGTGGCCTTCCGGGCGCGCAACGTCCACCGGTTCAGCGGCCAGCGGCTCGTCTGCGCAGTCGTGCTCGTCGCGCTCGTGCCGGCGGCGGTCCACCTCGCCGCGCTGGCCACGCTGGCGATCGTGGCGGCGGTGCTCGTGGCGCTCATCGCCTGGGAGGCGCGCCACTTCGCCGAGCTGCGAGAGCGCCTCCGGCACCAGCTCGTCGCGAGCCAGGCCGGAGGCGACTCCTCGCCGTAGATGGCTGGTTCCACGACCCTCGCACCCGGCTGACCGCGCCTCGCGGCGCCGGATCGCCACCCGCCGAGACCGGCCCGTGCCGCTGGCACTGTTCCGGTCCGGCGTGCGGCGCCCGGCATCCGCGATCCACGGCCATCCGGGCACGACGGCCGCGGAACCAACCATCTGCGCGGCCGGTCCGTCAGCCGGCCGCACCCTGCGGGCCGGTGCGCCAGCGCTCCAGCGCCTCGCGCAGGCCCACGCCTTCCTCGCGCAGCAGCGCGATGCCGCCGGCGAGGATCCCGGCCGCCGAGAGCAGGCCGAGGATGGCTCCGTACTTGATGGCCAGGCCGCCGGCGGGCGGGTCGACGAGCCTGGCCAGCACCAGCAGCGACGCCAGCGCTCCGACCGCGGCGAGCGGAGCGCCCGCGGGTCCGCGCAGGGCGAGCGGCCAGCGCGCGGCGCGCGCCAGCGGCAGGCCGATGGCGGCCACCGCCGCGAGGAAGAGCAGCAGGTCCGTGCCGCCGAACGCCCGCCAGGCGTTGGCGCTCGTGCTGACGCCGAACCGTGACGCGAGCGCCTCGACTTCGCCGGTCAGCCCGTACCAGGGCAGGAACAGCGCAATGAGCAGCAGCGCACCCGCGCTCGCCGCGAGGACCTCGCTGCGGCGCAGCGCGCCGCGATCGAGCCTTGACATCTCCACCTCCTGTTCGAATGACGACGAGGCGGCATGCTCGCCGCGGCGCGACCGGCCGACTGTCAGCGATCGCACGAAGCGCCGGTGATCTCCGTCACAGTCGCGTGGGCTCGACCCTGCGGCCGGCCGCCAGATTCACGCCGGCCGCGCGTTTGGAGCCCGCGATGCAGCCAATCCTCGGCCCAGGAGGCCTCGTGCCCCTCATCCTGCCTCGCCGCGCCGCCGGCGTGCTCCCAGCGCGGCTCACAGCAGCCGGCCGAGCGGTCCCAGGTTGAGGTTGAGATCGCTGTCGGTGAGCTCGAAGTGCTCCTTGAGCTCCTCCATGCGCTCTTCCAGCGCCATGAGCGTCGCGCCCAGCCGCTCGATCTGGTCGTCGCTGAGCCCGCCCGCCTCGATGCGGCGGATGGCCTGGCGCTCCATGAGCTGGCGCAGCAGCTCGACGAGCGTGAGCACGAGCTGCGCGAGCCCGCGCTCCACGTGCGCGCGATCCTCGGCCTCGATCCTCACGTCCCGGCCTGCCCGGCGAAGTTGTACGGCGGCCACGGGCCGGTGAGGACGACGTCCACGTCGTCGCATCCGGCGGCCAGCTCGTCGACGCGCGAGCGGAACGCGGCGACGCGCCCCGCGTCGACGAGGTAGCTCGCCGCGAGGACCGCCGGCGGCCGCGCCGGCGCCCTGACCGTGCTGGCCACGGCGAGCGCGTCGAGCGGCTCGTGCAGCTCGTGAGCTGCCCGGTCGGCGCGGCGGTGCGCGTCGACCAGGCCCAGCACGTAGGCGCGGCCCGAGCGCTCTGCGCCGTCCGGCAGCACCGGGGCGCGCCGCTCCGCGATCACGCGCAGGCCGAGCTCCACGCGGCCGCGCACGCGGTTCAGCGCGCGCACGAGCTCGTCGTGGCGCTCGGCCAGCCGAGCGGCCAGATCCCGCTCGCTCTCGAGCTCCGTGTCGAAGCGGAACGGCAGGACGGCGCCGCGCGCCATGACCGCCTCGACGACGCGCTCATGGACGAGCAGCGCTTCGCGCGTGGGCTCGGGGCGCAGCGTGCGATGCCGGCTGTAGACCGCTGCGAGCGCGCCGCTGCGCACCACCCGCAGCCGCGCGTCGCCGAGGCCTCGGCGGCGCGGCGGGGGCGCCGCGCTCGCCGGGTCACACAGCACGTAGGCGTAGATCATCGCCGGCCTCCGTCGCCGCCTCGCCGGCGAGCGTGGGCACCGACCCCACGACGAGCTGCAGGCTGAGGTGCACCAGGTCGATGTCGGCGAGCGACAGCGTGACGTCGCCGACGATCACCACCCCGCCCGCGAGGAGCCGGTCGACGAGGTCCACGAGCGCCACGTCCCGCTGCGCCGCCAGCTGCGTGCGCCGGTCGGTCATCGCTGGGGCCCCGCGGCGACGAAGTTGTACGGCGCCCACGGACCGCTGACCTCGAGATCGAGGCCGAGCTCGCGGTGTCTTCGGCCGAGCTCGCCGGCCAGCGCCGTGAACGCCGCCTCGTGCCTGCGCTCGATCAGGTAGGCGCCGTTGAGCAGCATGTCGCCAGGGCGCTCCGCGAGGTCGGGATGCTGGGGCGGCAGCAGCGTCGCGGCGACGGCCTGTTCGCGCAGCCGCGCGTCGATCTCCGCCGCCGCCGTCTCAGCCATCGTGCGCGCCTCGTCCTGCAGGAGCCGGTCGAGCTTCTTGCGGGCCAGGTAGGCGCGCCCCGGCGACTCGCCGCCCGCGTCCGCGCTCAGCGCCGCCAGCTCGGGGCTGCGCTCCCGCGCGGCCTCCTCGACGGCGCCCGGATCGGCAACCACCTTGACGCTCCATTCCGCCCGGCCGCGCACGCGCTCGAGCGCGTCCAGGAACACGCCGCGCTCGCGCTCGAGCATCTCCCGGACCTGCGCGTCGTCGGCGAAGATCGTGCAGAGGCGCAGCGGGACGACGGCGTCCGCGGCGAGCGCGCGATCGAGGACCGCCTGGTGGGCGCGTGCGGCGCGCTCGAGCCAGCCGAGGTCCTCGAGGTTGCGCTTGAGCGCCTCGGCGCCGAACTGGTCGGGCGAGACGAAGCTGACGACCGCGCTCAGTCCGGCGTGGTCCAGCGCCTCGACGCCGACGCGCGGATCGACGCCGGCGACGCCCTCGAGCGCGGCGGCCGCCGCCCCGGCCGCGGTCACGCAGTAGACATAGCGGGCGAGCGGCTCACTCATCACCGAGCCGGCGCTCCAACTCCGCCACGCGCGCGCGCAACGTGCGGTTGTCGTCCCCGCTGTCGGCGCCCGCGCTCAGCCTCGGGTCGCTCTCCCACCAGTTGATCCCCATCCTGCGCGCCGTGTCGACCGACGCGACGATCAGCCGCAGCCGGATCGTCAGCAGCTCGATGTCCAGCAGGTTGATCTGGATGTCGCCGGCGATGACGATCCCCTTGTCGAGGACCCGCTCGAGGATGTCGCCGAGGTTGCCGGCCTGCGGCGCCACGCCGCCGGCCGTCCCGGTCGTCACCATCCCGTTGCCGGGCGTCACGCGTTCGAGCTCCTCCATCGTCACTGACCCCCGGGCGCGCCGACCTCGTTGGTCTGGCTGCGCGTGTAGCGGCGCACGCGCCGGTAGCCGAGGAGGTCGCCGGACTCGTCGAGCTCGACCTCGTAGGCGCCGAGCAGATCGTCGGTCTCGGGCAGCCGCGAGAGCTCGAGCAGCTCGACGGTGACCCTCCACGTGCCGTCGTCCTGGCGCTCGAGCGAGGTCACGGCCTGGGGCTCCAGGCCGGTGATCTCGCCGAGCTGGCGCCGCGCGCGCAGCGCCACCTTCGCTCCCGCCGAGCGGTCGTCGCGCGTGCGACGCCTGCGTTTGGGCTTCTCCTCCTCAGCCACCCTCGCTCACCTCCTCGCCCGGCGCGGCCGTCCTGTCGAGCTGCTCCTCGATGACCTGCTCCTCGAGCTGCTTGGCCGTCTCCTCATCGACCTCGCCGCGCTCGCGCTTGGCCTCGAGATCCTCCAGCCGCTGGACGGCGGCGCCGGGGGCGTAGCGCTCCTGCTCGACCTGCTCGGCGATGCGCTCGGAGACCCACAGGACTCCGCGCACCGGTGCCACCGGCAGGAGCACCAGCTCCTTGATCAGGCCCACGCGGGCTCCTCCACGTCCGTGAAGTGGTAGGCCGGCATCGGGCCGAGGAGCTTGAAGCGCATCAGCTCCTCCTTGCCCTTCGCGACCTCGTCCACCGCGTCCTCGAACGCGTCGAGCTGCTTGCGCTCCACGAGCAGCGGCACGTTGAGCACCATGAGCTCCTTCTCCGCGGGCTGCGGGAGGCTCGCCAGGCTCACGGACTTCAGCTGCTCGAGGATCTCCGCGCCGTCGCGCTCGCGGCGCTCCTCGATCGCCGCATTGACCATCTCGCCGAGCCGGATGCGCGCGTCGCGCGACTGCTCCTTCGCGCTGCCGCGGACGGCCTCGCGCAGCTGCGCGATCTCCTCGTTGGACTTGAGGATCTCGCGGAGCACCGCCTCCTCCTCGTAGGCGACCTTGAGCGTCATCTGGACCCGGCCGTCGAAGCGCTCGAGCAGCTGGGTGAGCTCGTCGTGGCGCGCCTGCAGCAGGTCGTCGCGGATGGCCTCGTCCGACGGGAAGATCATCCCGAAGCGCAGCGGCACGACGGTCGTGGTCTCCGCGATCGCCGCGAGCACGTGCGAATGCGCGAGCACGTGGTCGCGCGTGGCCGTCTCCTCGTCGGCCGGCAGGTCGCTGACGACCGCCGCGAGGTCGCCCACCTCGACGAGCCAGACCTCCGGCATCCCTTCGCCCTTGCGGTCGAGCCCCTCCAGCTTCACGCCGGCGGGCACGACGCCGTAGACGTACGTGCCTTCCCGATCCTCGCTCATGAGCTCGTCCTTCCCTTCTCGCGCCGCCGCCGCGGCCGCGACTCCACCGCCTCCTCTTCCTCTTCGTCGTCGCCGGTGTCGAGCACCTCGCCGAGCTTCTCCGAGGCCGCGTCGAGCGCGCCCTTCGTCTTCTTCTTGGAGCCGCCCTCCTCGATCCCCTCCACGAGGTCGGGCAGTCCCGCCGGCTCGGACGTGCTGAGCTCCAGCCGGTTCACCGCCTCGGCGAACCGCAGGTACGTGTCGACGCTCGCGACGACGACGCGCACGTCGGCCCGCAGCAGCTCGATCCCGACGAGCGACACGCGGGCGTAGACGTCGATGACCAGGCCCTTGTCCAGGATCGTGGTGATGACGTCGGAGAGGGTCCCGGCGCCCGGGCGCTCGACGTTGCTGCCCGAGGTCGCGGGTTGCATGGCCATGAGCTACCTCCTGCTCCTGCGGCGAGCGGGTGCGCTGGTCGGACGCCGGCGCACGGGCTTCGCCTCGGCCGGCTCCTCTTCGTCTTCCTCCTCTTCGTAGTCCTCTTCCTCGTCGGGGGCGACCTCGGCCTCGGGCTCCTCGTCGACCTCGTCGGCGAACTCCTCGTCCTCGCGCTCCTCGGGCTCTGCGCGCTCTTCGGGCTCCTCCGGCTCGCGCCGCTTGCGGCCGCGGGCGCGCCCCTCCTCGACGACCTCGCCCTCCTCGATGCGGCCGGTCCAGGCGCCGGTCGGCTCGTCGCGCATCTCGATGAAGGCCTTGAAGCGCATGAGGTCGGACTTCAGCGCGCGCCGGGACAGCCGCATCCCCGAGGCGGCCTTCTCGAAGAACCCCTTCGGCTGGAAGTCCAGGTTGACCTGGATGCGCGTCAGCGTCTCGCTGAGCTCGTGGAACGTCACGACGCCCACGACGTTCGGCCCGCCCTTGCTGCGCCAGGCGATCCGCCGGCACGGGGTCTGCTCGGTGATCTCCGCCTCCCACGAGCGGCGGACGCCCCAGATGTTCTCGTGCCACATCAGCGTCGTGTCGTCGCGCTGCTCGAGCTTCTCGACGCGGTGCATGAAGCGCGGGAACTCCTCGAACTGCGTCCACTGGGCGTAGGCCACCTCGATCGGCACGCCGACGTCGATGTCCTCCTGGACGGGCAGTCGCCGCCCGCGTCCGGTGGCCTCGGCGGCACGTCGCTTCTTGCCCTTGCCGGCGAGCCCGAGCTTGCCGGTGATCCCGCCGGCCACGTCGCCGCCCTTCGAGACGACGCCCTTGACGAGGGAGCCCGCGCCGCCGGCCTCGCTGACCATCGGCTTGACCTTGTCCTTGACCATGTCCGGACCGCGCGTGACCGCGTACTTCGCCGCCGACGTGGTCGCCTTGCGCGCGACAGGCCTGAGCACTTCGATCGCCGCCTCGCGTACCGCGTCGCGCAGCTCGGAGGTCACGGTCGGCGTCGCCTCGCGCGGCGCTACGTCGTCGATCTCCTCCTGCTCGGCCTGAACCTCCGGCGCGCCGTCCGTGGGGCCGAGGTCGGCCGCCTGCTCGGGCCGCCGGCGAGACGTCCCGTCCTTCGTGCCTGTCTTTGGCATGCTGCCTCTCCTCCTTGCAGCGTCCGTTCCCGGTGCATGCGCCGTGGGGGCTGCCGCAGCGGGGCGTTTCCTGGCCCGCCCCTACCCGGCCGGGCCACCGGCAATCCCGCGTCAGCGCACCGGCGGGTCTGCTTGTCGTGCCTCTCCTGTGGAACGGGCGCCGGTGAGGCGGGTTGGAGGTTTGAGGAGGTTCGGTCAGATCACGGACCCAGCGGCTTCGCGCGCAGCACGACCACCCGGCGCCGGTGCCCGACGAGCACCATCAGCCGGCTGACGTTCTGTGCGCGCCCCGCGGAGGTCACTCTCGCGCGCGCGGTGACGGTGAGCCGCCCGGCACGGGAGATCATCCGCCGGCCCCTGGCGTCGAGGCGCATCCGGATCTGACGGCGCGTATGCGCCCGCAGCGTGAACGTCCGCGCGGCGATGAGCGTCCGCACCCCGCGCGGACGGCGCGCGACGAGGCGCAGCGTCACCCGGCACGACCGCGACGACCGGCAGCTGACCGTCACGCGGAAGACGCCGTTGCGCTGCACGCGGCGGCGCCCGCTGAGGAGCCCGAGCAGGGAGGTGCGCGACGTCGAGGCGGGCGGCGGCGGGGCGGCCGGCGGGGCGGCGGGCGGCGCGGGCGGCGGGCACGCGTCGTTGCCGCCGAACGCCGGCGTGTTGGGCACGGTCGTGGCGAAGACCTCCTGGAACGGCGAGCGCGGCGCCCCGGCGTCGAGGTCGGGGTCGCGCGTCGCCGCGTTGGCCAGGTGGGTGTCGTTGACGAACGGGACCGCGCGGCAGTCGTCGGCCACCATCCCCTGGTAGTCGCCGATGAACTCGCCAGAGCCGGAGATCGGCGGGTTGATCGAGGGATCCCACGAGTCGTGCGAGACGCGCGCGTCGGCGAACGACGCGCCGGCGTCGTTCGAGCGCGCCAGCCAGGTGTCGATGAAGAAGTTGCCGGGGTGGGGGCGTCCGCCGGGGCCGGCCGCCTGCGGCACGTCGAGGCGGCGGTCGAAGAACGAGACGTCGACCTGCCCCTTCGGCGTGACCGCGAGGTAGGGCTGGAACTGGTCGGCATTGCTCGTGTCGGTGTTGACCTTGACCGGCGCGGCGAACGCCTGCCCGCCGTCGGTCGACTTGACGACCATCACGTCGGCCTGGAGGCCGTCCTCGTCGCCGCCCTGCGGCGCCGGGCGGTAGTCGGCGTAGGTGACGTAGAGCTCGCCGTTGGGCCCCACGCCGCCGATCGGCAGCGTGATATTGCGGAACGCGTCGTGGGGGAAGATGTTCGGGACGCCGGTCAGCTGCGCGGCGACGCGCGGGGCCGACCACGTCTGGCCGCCGTCCGTCGAGCGCGCGACGTGGATCTCGTCGGGCTGGCCGGCGGCGCTCGGCGCGTAGTCCAGCCAGGCCACGTAGAAGAGGTTGGGGTCGCGCGTGTCAGGGATGACGTCGGCGCCGATGACGCCGCCCTCGCCGCCCGACAGCCCCTGCGGCTGGCCGGGCCACGTGCGCCCGCCGTCGGTCGAGCGCTTGCACACGATCGTCTGCGGCACCGCGCCGGGGGTCAGGTCGTTGAGCGTCCAGCACGCGACCATCGTCCCGGTCTGCCCGTCGCCGTCGGGCCCGGCGTTGTTGATGCCGAACGTGTTCTTGTCGTCGAGCAGCGGGAAGCTCGGATCGGTCGCCGCCTCCGGATGGGCGTCGATCGGGATGCGGTCGCTCCAGGTCTGCCCGCCCGGCGCGAGGTCGCCCGGGGAGGGGGTCTCCCAGCGGTGCAGCGACATCCCCCAGCCGTTGCCGCTCGGGAACGGCGGCGAGTCGAGGACCATCGCGTACGCATTGCCCTCATCGTCGAACTGGACCCAGACGTCCGAGGTGATGTACTCCTCGCCGAAGTCGGTGTGGCCGCGCGGGTCTGTGGCGTCCTCCGGTCCCGTGCCGCCGACGTTGGGGTCCTCGTCGGGGTAGCAGCGGTTGTTCGGCCAGCTGGCCGGCGGTGCGTCGCCCGGCGGGCACGTGTCGAGCTGGCCCAGGTCGTTCCAGTGCGCCCCGCCGTCGAACGAGACGTAGGTCCCGATCTTGAACTCGTACTCGGCCAGCGAGTCCGGGTCGCGGTTGTACATCTTCGACGCGGCGACGAGCAGGTTCGGGTTCGTCGGGCTCTGGGCGATGTGCGGCTCGGAGTGCGAGCGAAAGCCCTTGCCCGGGTCGCTCGCGAGCGCGCTGTCGAGGCCGGCGGGGCTGTCGACGTCCGCCGGGAACTTGTTGCGGAAGAAGAACGCCGCGCCGCCGGTGAAGTGGGCGTTGGTCACGCTGAAGTAGACGACCTCGACGAGGTAGAAGCCCGACGGCTGCTGGAGCGCGGCGCGCTCCTCCTGGCCCGCGGCTCCCGCCGAGGCGGCGACGAGCTGGAGCGGGGCTCCGGCCGCGTTGCTGCGGTAGACGTAGACATCGAAGTCGGCGTTGGGCTGGGTGAAGCCCGTCGCGCTGATGTCGACGCCCCCGCCCTGGTTGTCCCAGAACGAGGCGGGCACGTTGACGTTGAGCAGCGTGCTGTCGCACTCGCTCGCCGGCCCGGCGTGGTTGCACGGCGTGCCGGTCTGCGGGTCGAACGCCTGGTTGTTGCCGGTGGCGTCGCGCGAGGTCCACGACTGCGGGGCGCCCGGCGTGACGGTGAGCGTCCGGTCGGCCGCCGCGGCCGGCGCCGCCAGGACAAGCGCGGCCGCCGCGACCGCGAGGAACGGGCCGGACCGGGGGCGGCGCATGCGCCGACTCTCGCGTCCGTTGCGGGTTTGTGCAAGCGCCGTGCGCGATCTTCGCTTAACCCGTGCGCTGATCTTGCCGACGATGTCCACAGCCATGCCACGGGTTCTCGTCATCGACGACGAGCCGAAGATCGCCGACTTCGTCTCCCGCGCGCTGTCCGCCAACGGCCTCGCCGTCGACAGCGCGACCGACGGCGCGCGCGGACTCGAGATGGCTCGCTCGGGGCGCTACGACCTCGTCGTGCTCGACCTGCTCATGCCCGGCGTCAACGGCATGGGCGTCCTGCGCGGGACGATCGAGGCCCGCCCGCAGCAGCGCGTGCTCGTGCTCTCCGCGCTCTCGGACGTCGACTCCAAGGTCCGCGCCCTCGAGCTCGGCGCCGCCGACTACCTGAGCAAGCCGTTCGCCCTCGCCGAGCTCGTGGCCCGCGTCTGGGCGCGCCTGCGCCAGCCCGGGCCGGAGACCTCCGACGGCCTGCTGCGCGCCGGCGGTCTGACGCTCGACCCGCACCGCCGCACCGCCGACGCCGGCGACGGCCCCATGCCGCTCTCCTCGCGCGAGTTCCTGCTGCTCAAGCACCTCGCGCTCAAGGAGGGCGAGGTCTGCACCCGGGCCGAACTGCTCGAGGAGGTCTGGGGCTGCAGCTTCGATCCGGGCACCAACGTCGTCGACGTCTACATCCGCCGTCTCCGCGCGAAGCTGGGCCGCGCCGTCGTGGAGACCGTCCGCCATGCCGGGTATTCGCTCCCTCGTCGCCAAGCGCTGGCCTGAGCTGGCGTGGGCGGCGTTCGCCGCCGCCAACGTCGCGGTCATGCTGCTCCTGCAGAGCTGGCAGACCGTCCCGTTCCACTTCGTCTGGGTCAGCCTGACGATCCTCTACGGCTTCCGCGTGTGGCGCCCGAGGGCGACCGCCGCGGTGCTCGTCGTCGTCGGCGTGGCCACGGGCTACGCGCTGCTGCGCGCGGCCCTCGACAGCGGGCACGGCATCGACGAGATGACCGAGGTCCCGCTGATGAGCGCGATGTTCGTCGCCATGGTCTGGCACGCCCGCCGGCGCGAGGTCGCGACGGCCGAGGTGCGCGCCGCCGCCGAGCGCGAGCGCGAGTTCATCCGCGACGCCTCGCACCTGCTGCGCACGCCGATCACGGTCGCGCGCGGGCACGCCGAGCTGCTCGCCGTGACCGCGGACGGCCAGGCCGGCCAGGACGTCGCCATCATCGTCGAGGAGCTGCAGCGCCTCTCGCGCATCTCCGACCGGCTGCTCGTGCTCGCCTCCGCCGAGCACCCCCGCTTCACCAGCGTGCGGCCGGTCTCGCTGCCCTCCCTGGTCGCCGCGACCGTCCGGCGCTGGAGCGTGGCCGCCGCCGACCGCGACTGGGCCTGCGAGGTCCCCGCGGCGGGCAGCGTGCGCGCCGACGAGGAGCGCCTGCTCGCCGCGCTCGACGCCGTCGTCGAGAACGCGATCAAGGCGACGCAGCCGGGCGACCGCATCGTCGTGCGCGGCTTGCACGACGGGGCCGAGGCGGTCGTCGAGGTCATCGACGCCGGCACGGGCATCGCGCCCGAGGCGCTGCCGCGCATCTTCGAGCGCTTCGCGCGCCAGCCGCACCCCGGCGGCGGCACGGGCCTCGGCATGCCGATCGTCAAGGCGATCGTCGAGGCCCATGGCGGCAGGGTCGACGTCGCCAGCGTGCTCGGCAAGGGCACCGCGGTGCGCCTGCGCCTGCCCGGCTTCGCGCCGGGATGAACGGCGCATGAGACCTGGATGACAGGTCTGACATGAAGCGCCCGGCGTAACACCGGAGCGCAGAGCATCAGGTCACGTTCCGGCGAACACGCAGCCCACGCACGAGGCGGGGGCGTCATCGACGTGTTCACCGCAAACACTGGAAGGAGCGTGATGTGATGAGGAGGACAGCCGCACGGGTCGCGGCGGTCGGGATGGTGGGGCTCGCTGGAGCCTTCCTCGTGTTCTTCGGGGTCGGCGACGGCGGCGGCGTATCGGCCGCGCGCAGCGCCACCGTCCAGACGCGCACGTACTACATCGCCGCCGACGAGGTCGACTGGGACTACGCGCCGCAGGGCAAGGACATGATCAGCGGCGAGCCGTTCACCGATGAGGAGAACGTCTTCGTCGCGAACGGCGACGACCGCATCGGCAGCACGTACCGCAAGGCGCTGTACCGCGAGTACACCGACGCCAGCTTCAGCACGCTGAAGCCGAAGGACCCCAAGTGGGAGCACACCGGCCTGCTCGGCCCGGTCATCCGCGCCGAGGTGGGCGACACGATCAAGGTCGTCTTTCGCAACAACGCCTCAAAGCCGTACAGCATCCACACGCACGGCGTGCTGTACGACAAGTCGTCGGAGGGCGCGCCCTACAACGACGGCACGAGCGGCGCGGCCAAGGACGACGACGCCGTCCCGCCGGGCGCGACCTACACCTACGTCTACAAGGTCCCACCGCGCGCCGGCCCGGGACCGCACGACGGCAACTCGGTGATGTGGATGTACCACTCGCACACCGACGAGATCGCCGACACCAACAGCGGCCTGGTGGGCCCGATGATCGTCTACGCCGACGGATCGCTCCGCGCGGACGGCAGCGTCGCCGGCATCGACAAGGAGTTCATCACCTTCTACTCGGTGATGAACGAGAACCAGAGCCACTACCTGGACTACAACGTCGAGCACTTCACGGGCAAGCCCTCCACGGTCAACGTCGACGACGAGGACTTCCAGGAGAGCAACCTCATGCACTCCATCAACGGCTACGTCTACGGCAACGGCCCGATGATGAAGGCGAAGATCGGTGAGCGCGTCCGCTGGTACGTGATGACGCTCGGCACCGAGGTCGACCTGCACACGCCGCACTTCCACGGCAACACGGTGACCACCATGGGCATGCGCACCGACGTCCTGCAGCTGCTCGCCGGCGGGATGGCGATCGCCGACATGCAGCCCGACGACGCCGGCATCTGGCTGCTGCACTGCCACATCAACGATCACATCGCGGCGGGCATGCAGACCCGCTACGAGATCGTCCCCTAGACAGCCTCGTAGCCCGCCAAGCCGCAAGACGGCCTGGGTACATCGCGCAAGATCGCGCACCCGCCGCGGGCGAAAGTCCTGATTTGCAGGGCTTTCGCCCGCACGGCCGTTCTTGCGCAGTCATTGCACGACGGCAATGAAGATTTCATGAAGCCCTCTGTCTCGGGCCGGACACCGGCGGCAAAGTTGCGGTCGTGGCTCGACGGACCCCCCTTGCGCTCGCACTGGTCGCCAGATGCGCTCGACCGTCGCGCCGTCCAGGCATCACCACTCAGGAGGGCTCCCACCTATGTCTGTGCTGACCGCGGCGTCCCGCCGCTCGACAGGGGCGGCGCGGTCGAGCCGGCTGGTCGCGCTCGCGGCCGGTCTGGTGGCCGCCGGCGCGCTCGCCGCGCCGGCCCAGGCCGCTCTTTCGCTGACCGGCACGATGAACCCGCAGACCGGCTTCCCGGCCTGGTATGAGGACGCGAACGGGACGCGGCTGGAGTTGTGCATCGCCGATCCCGGATGCCCGATCTCCCCTCCGGTCCTCGAGCCTGTCGCCCCCAACGATGAGGCGTTCTATTCGCTGGTCGGGGCCGATCTGACCGGTCCCGCGGGCCAGACTGTGAATATGGAGCTCGCGATCGAGGCGGCGTTCCTCGACACCGAGGTCACCTTCGGCCGCGTGCAGGTGACGATGAGCGGCATGCAGCCCAACAGCGCCTACACGTTCACCTACCCGTACGGCACGGCGGTGTGGACGACGGACGCCAACGGCAACATGGTCGGCGGGTTCCGCGCGGCGGCGCGCCACGAGGTCGGCTGCTTCGCCGGCTTCGCGACGCCGTGCGACATCACCCTGGGGACCGAGATCGGCCCCTTCCTGACGTGGGACCCCGCCGAGTCCGCGCCGCCCGCGGGCTACATCGGCAACGGCCTGACGCCGCATACGGTGGTCGGCGCGACGAACAACTTCGTCCGCGTGGAGGGGCCCGGCCTTCCGCTCGGCGGGATCCAGACGTCGCAGTTCACCGTCGAGGGCAAGCTCGCCGGGGCACCCGCGCCGATCTTCTTCGTGGCCGCCGGGAGCGGCGACTTCGGCACCCAGCGAGTCAGCGCGACCGTCAGCCGGACCGTGACGATCAAGAACAACGGACTCGCGCCAAGCCAGCCGATCACCGCTACGGCGATCTCCGGCCCGGATGCGGGGAGCTTCGCGATCGGGGCCGACACCTGCGCCGGCGCGACGCTGGCCTCGGGTCAGACGTGCACGATCGCCGTGACCTTCACCCCCGCCAGCGCGGGGGCGCTCAGCGCGAGCCTCGACGTGACCGATGCCGGCGCGACCCACACCGTCGCGCTCAGCGGCACCGGCGGGCAATCGGCGCTCAGCGCCTCGCCGGCCATCGTGAACTTCCTCAACCAGAACGTCAGCACCACGGGTCCCGAGAACGTCGTGACGGTCGACAACACCGGTCCCGTGTCGCTGAACGTCTCCGGCGCCGCGATCTCCGGTGACAACGCCGCCGAGTTCGCGATCACAAAGAACGCCTGCACCCGCCCGGTCGCGCCCGGCGGCACGTGCACGATCGGTCTGAAGTTCCTGCCCGGCGCGTCGGGGCCCCGCAATGCAACGCTGGACATCGCCAGCGACGCCGCCGGCAGCCCGCACAGCGTGCCCCTCACCGGCACCGGAACCGTCGCACCGGGCAGCGGGACCGCAACCACGCCCGCGCCCACGGTGACGGTGCCCAAGCTGCGACTGGACGCGCTGACCGTCAGCAGCCGCATGAGCCTGCGCTCGGTGCGCCGCCGCGGGGTCCACGCGGTCGTCTTCGCCCCCGAAGGAGCCAAGGTGATCAAGGCCCGCCTGCTGCGCAACGGCCACGTGATCGCGCGGACCGTCCGCAAGGTCGGCGGCGATGGCGTCCTGACCGTGGTCCTGCCCAGCACCAAGAAGGCGCGCCGTGCCCTTCGGGCCGGTACCTACAAGATCCAGGTGACCGCGGGCCAGGACACCAACCATTACGGAGTGACGAGCTCGCGGACGGTGCGCATCCGCTAGGCGCACCCCGCCGTCGATCGCCAGGACAAGGAGCCCGTGGCCGACGAGGCGGCCCGGGCTCCGATCGTTCAGCAGGTCGCCTTCCAGGTACGCCAGCGGCCTGGGGCTTTCAGAAACGCGCAGCGCCCCACGGCGCATCTGCGCACCGGGATCGTGCCGCTTTGCCGCTTCCCGTAGGGGGATGCGGCAAGGCACGATCGCTCACGACGGGCAGTCCAAAAGGAGCGACGTGACTCATCGCACGAAGACGGCCGCCGGCCGTCGCTGGAGCCGAGGGCTTGCTGCCACCGCCATTGGGGCGCTCGCGCTCGCCGCGCCGGCCGAGGCGGAGATCACCGGCGCGGGCGTACGCGCCGGCCACAACATCAGCGTCTTCAGCACGATCGACTTCATCGGCGCCTTCGGCTACACGGTCGGGACGCCCATGACGGTTGCCGTCGTGCGCAACGGCCACACCATCGCCAGCGTCACCGCAAATTCGAACGACTCGCCCGACGGTGGCGCGCTCGAGGTCAACCACGGCCCGCTGGGGGCCCCCGCGCCCGGCGACTGCTGGGAGGGCTTCACGCCCGACATCCGCCCGGGCGACATCATCCGCGTCACCGCCGACGGCGGCACGGACGAGGTCAAGGTCGACAACATCCGGATCGACCAGGGGCCCGTTCTGCAGGCCAACGGCGAGATCACGATGAAGGGCATCGCCGAGCGCGCCGACGGGACGCCGATCCCGCTGGCCGACCTCAGCTCCGGCGAGGTCCGCAACACCAGCAGGTTCCGCGCCATGCCGGACCAGGTCGTCGGGACGCCGGGCGTCGCCAATGGCTGGACGGCGGTCTTCCGCGCACCGTTTGTCATCGAGCGCAACCGCAACGCCGCCGACCCGGCGACGGCGATCCTCGGCGCCGACGTGCTGCTCTTCGGGTTCGGTCACGTCGTCCCGCTGCCCGCCGACACGCAGATGGCGGACGGCGTCGGCGACACGCCGGGGCCAGCGCTCGGCTGCGAGGGCTCGCCCGCGGCGCCCAACGGCGGCGTCGGTGCGACCAGCGTGAGCGCGCTCAACATCGACGCGCTGGGTGGCAAGGCCGCCGGCGACGTCGCGCTCGAGCTGAGCGGCCTGGCCGCGCAGAACGCTTCGGCTGGCACCGTCACGCTCTCGGACGGGACGACCGCGGTGACCGCCCCCGCCGAGGGCGTGTCCGGCGGCGGAGGCGATCAGCAGGGCTGGACGGCGCGCTTCACGAGGGCCCAGGTCGACACGCTGGCCGACGGGCCGCTCACTGCCACGCCGGCGTTCAACGCGGCCGGCGGTGACGTGACCGGCATCACGCGGACCGTCACCAAGGACCTCGTCGCCCCGACGCTGACCGCCGACATGGCGCCGGGGACGTACACCGGCACGCAGAAGGTCGGGCT
>VAWY01000116.1 GCA_005888335.1 Actinomycetota bacterium | reverse complement strand
CTCCAGGGCGGCGTCATGGGCGCCGGCGGGGCGACGGGCCACGTCGCCTACGTCGAGAGCGTGCAGCGCGACGCCAACGGCAACCCGACGTCGTTCACCGTCTCGGAGCAGAACTGGAACGGGAGCAAGGCCTCCACCAGCCGCACCATCCCCGTCAGCGATCTGCCGGGCGACGGCGTGGACTTCGTCGGCTGACCCGCGGCGAAAGCCGCACGCAGGACGAGAGGGGCGCCACGCGGCGCCCCTTTCACGTTGGCAGATGCAGCGGCGGGATCGCGCTCGGCATCGCCACCGGCGCGTCGTGGTCGACCGTCCGCGCCGCCGGCATCGCCGCGTCGGCGACGAGGTCGCCGATCTCCAGCGCCGGCGCCTCCCCCATGAGCCCGCGCAGCTGCGCGGCGGCCTCGGCGGCGCTCGCCGGCTCTTCCACGCCCTGGCGCAGGAAGGCCTCGAGCGCCGGCCGCGCGTCGATCGCCCGGTCGGTGCGCGGGTCGGCCCCGCGCTCGTAGGCGCCGATCGCGATGAGGTCGCGCTTGTCGTGGTAGGCGGCCAGCAGCCCCCGCACCTCCTGCGCGGCGGCCCGCGTCGGCGCGTCCTGCACCTCACCGACCAGCCGCGACACGCTCTGCAGCACGTCGATCGCCGGGTAGTGGCCGGCGTGGGCGAGCTCGCGCGTGAGGACGACGTGGCCGTCGAGGATCGAGCGGACCGCGTCGGCGATCGGCTCGTTGAAGTCGTCGCCGTCGACCAGCACCGTGTACAGGCCGGTGATCGAGCCCGCCGTGCTCGTGCCCGAGCGCTCGAGCAGCCGCGGGAGCATGGCGAAGACGCTCGGCGTGTAGCCGCGGGTGGCGGGCGGCTCGCCGATGGCCAGGCCGACCTCGCGCTGGGCCATCGCGAAGCGCGTCACCGAGTCCATCATCAGCATGACGTCGGCGCCCTGCTCGCGGAAGCCCTCGGCGATCGTCGTCGCCGTGAGCGCGGCCTTGATGCGCAGCAGCGCCGGCTGGTCGGACGTCGCCACCACGACGACCGAGCGCGACAGCCCCTCCTCGCCGAGGTCGCGCTCGATGAACTCGCGCACCTCGCGCCCGCGCTCGCCGACCAGGCAGATGACGTTGACGTCGGCGCTCGTCGACCGGGCGATCATCCCCAGCAGCGACGACTTGCCGACACCCGAGCCGGCGAAGATGCCGAGGCGCTGGCCGCGTCCGCACGGGACCAGCGCGTCCAGCGCCCGCACGCCGAGCGAGACCTGCTCGGTGATCCGCGCACGGCTCAGCGGGTCCGGCGGCGCCGCCTCGATCGGCCGGCGCTCGCGTGCCTTCAGCGGCGCGCCGTCGAGCGGGCGCCCGAGCGCGTCGACCACGCGGCCGAGCAGCTCGACGCCGACCGGCACGGAGACCGGCCGCCCGGTGGGTGTGACCGCGTGCCCGGGCGCGAGCCCGTGCAGGTCGCCCAGCGGCATCAGCAGCGTGCGCCCCGCGCGAAAGCCGACGACCTCGGCCGGCACGCTGGGGCGCGCGCGGCCGGCCTCGACCTCGCAGACCTCGCCGACCTCGGCCTCCAGGCCGCTGGCCTCGACGATCAGTCCGATGAGGTCGCTGACGCGCCCGCGCCGCCGGTGCAGGTCACTGCGAGCGACGACCTCGCCGAGCCGGCCCAGCCGCTCGCCGACGGCGTCAGCGACGGAGCTCATCGTCGAGCACCTCACGGGCGCGCTCGAGCTTGGCCTGGACCGACGCATCGACCTCGCCCTCGGCGGTGCGCACGACGGCCCCGCCGCGCGACACGCGCCGCTCGGCCTGCGCTTCCCAGTGCCCGACGCCGCCGAGCTCGTCCATCAGCGGCTGCAGCCCCGCCCGCACAACCTCGAGGTCGTCGGGGTGGACGAGGACGAGCACGCGCTCGCGCTCGACAAGCCGGCGCAGCGCGCCGCGAACCGCCTCCAGAACGAGCTCGGGGTCGGCGGCGATGGCTGCGCCGACCGCCTGCTCGGCGACGCTCAGCGCCAGGTCGACCGCCGCGCGCTCGACCCGATCGGCCAGCTGCTCGCGGTCGGCGGCCAGCGCGGCCGCCGCGGCGCGCAGCGCCTCCTCGGCGCTCGCCACGCGCGCGTGCGCCTCGGCGGCGCCGGCGGCATGGCCCTCGGCGAAGCCCTCGGCGCGCGCGGCCTCGAGGGCGCGAGCGACGTCCTCCGGCGACGGCCCGTACCCGGCGACAGCGCCGCCGCCCGAGCCGTGACGCGGCGCGGGGGCGAGCTGGTCGAAGGCGAACGCGCCGGTCATACGACCTCGGTCTCCTCGCCGCGCGCGAGCGTGATCTGGCCGGCGTCCTCGAGCCGGCGCACGGCGGCCACGATGTTGCTCTGCGCCTCCTCGACGACCGCCTTCGGCTGCGGGCCCATCGTCTCCATGTCGTCGCGCACGAGCTCCGCGGCACGCGAAGAGAGGTTCGCCATGAGCTTCTCGCGCACCTCGTCGCCGACGCCGCGCAGCGCCAGGGCGAGGTCCTTCTGGTCGATCTCGCGCAGCACGAGCTGCACGTCGCGGTCGGGCAGGTTGACGATGTCGTCGAACGTGAACAGCAGCTGGCGGATCTCGTCGGCCAGGTCCGCGTGCGTGCGCTCGATCGCCTGCAGCACGTTGCGCTCGGTCGAGCGCCCCGCGTTGTTGAGGATCGCCGCCAGCGCCTCGACCCCGCCGGTGTCGGTCAGGTCGGTGTCGAGCACGTTGGCCAGCTTGTTGCGCAGGCCGGTCTCGAGCTCGCGGATGACGTCGGGGTTGGCCTCGCTGAGCGTGGCGATGCGCAGTGAGACGTCGGTCTGCTTCTCGGGCGGCAGTGAGGCAAGCACGCGGGCGGCCAGGGTCGAGTGCAGGCTCGCCACGACCAGCGCGATCGTCTGGTGCGACTCCTCGGACAGGAACGCGACGATCTGGTCGGGCGGCGTCTTGCGCAGGAACGAGAACGGCCGGGCGCCGTCGCGCGAGTCGAGCGCCTCGAGCACCTCCTCGGCGCGCGTCTTGCCCAGCGACGCCTCGAGCGCGGCGCGGGCGAACTCGCGCCCGCCGATCGCGACCTGCTCGTCGGCCTGAACGGTGTAGACGAGCTCGTCGAGGACGGCGGCCGCGGTATCCGGCGGGATGCGGCGCAGGTGCGCCATCTCCGCGGACACCGCCTGGACCTCGGCGTCGGACAGGTGCTTGAGGATCTCGCCGGCCTTCTCGGGGCCCATCGCGACGAGCGCGGCGGCGACGCGCTGGCGGCCCTTGAGGCCGGAGGGCCTCGGCGGCCGGACCTCCGCCGGCACGAGCTCCCCGCTCACCGCCCGTCGTCCTCGGCCATCCAGCCGCGCAGGGCCTGCACGACGCGCTCCGGCTCACGCTGGACGGCCTGCTCGACCTGCTGGCGGCGGCGGTTGGGGTTCGAGGTCAGCAACGGCTGCGTGCCCGCCTCGCCCGCCGCCAGCTCGCCGACCGGGCGCGGCGACTCGATCTGGTGCAGCCACACCGGCTCGCCGATCAGGTCGGCCGACTCGCGGCGGCGCAGCGCGCGCCGCACGAAGAAGAGGAAGAGCAGCGAGGCGAGACCGAGACCCGCCCACTTCGCGTACGCGAGGACGTTGACCGGCAGCGAGCCGGGCTTGGCCGCCGCGGGCTGCTTGGCGAAGGGCACCGAGCTGAGCGTGATCGTGTCGCCGCGCTGCGTGTTGATCCCGGCGGCGCTCGAGATCGCCTGCTGCAGGGCCTTGGCGGTCTTCGGCGGCACGCTCGGGTCGACCAGGACCGCGACGTCCAGGCGCTGCACCGCGCCGGGCGCGACCTTCGTGTGGGTGACGACCCTGCCGACGCCGAACTTGGTCGTGCCCTGCTGGCGCTGGTAGTTCGAGTTGCCGCCGGCGCCGGCGCCGGACGCCGCGTAGGTCGGGATGTTCGCCTGTGCGCCGGCCGCGCCGCCGGCCGCGCCGCCGGTGCCGCGCAGGCGCTCGGTGTCCTTGGTGACCTCGAGCGGCGTGCCCTTCTTGTCGTACTGCAGCTCGTCGCGCTGGGTGCTGTCGACGTTGAGGTCGCTCTTGACGCGGACCTGCGCCTTGTTGGCGCCCACGGTCTGGGCGACGATCGCGTTGAGCTCGCTCGAGATCTGCGCGTCGTAGCGGGCTTCCGCGGCCGGCTTGGAGACCGTGCCGCCGTTCGCCGCGTCGCCGGTCGGCCACAGCATCTGGCCCGAGCCGTCGGTGATCGTCACGTTGGACGCCTTGAGGTTCGGCACGCTGGAAGCGACGAGGTTGGCGATGCCGCGCACCGCGCCGTTGTCGAGCGTCGAGGCGCCGCCGCCGAGCAGGACGGCGGCGGTGGCCGGCTTCTGCTCGTCGGCGAAGAGCTGGTCCTGGGGCATCGTCAGCTGGACGGTCGCGCCCTGCGCGCCGGAAACCTGGCCGATCGTCTGGGCGATCTGCGCCTCGAGCGCGCGCTGGTAGGCGACCTTCTGCTGGA
This sequence comes from Actinomycetota bacterium, assembly GCA_005888335.1. The sequence goes on along the minus strand of VAWY01000116.1, from coordinate 8,147 downwards.
AGTCGCTGGCGCCGAGCTTCTGCTTGTCGAACTGCGCCCACCCGTCGGTGCCCGCGCCGGTGGTGCTCAGGCCGGCGCTGGCCAGCGCGATGCGGGCGTGCGAGATCTCGCCGCTGGGGACCTGGATCGACGTCCCGCCGTTGCCCGGCTGGTTCGGGATGCCCTGCGCGTCGAGCGCCTGGGTGATCTTCCCGGTCTGGGCGGGGTCGACCCCGGCCGTCAGCGTCGTGTACGTCGGGTTGGTGGCGACCCGGATCAGCAGGAACGCGACGACGGCGATGCCGAGGATCGAGGCGCCGAGCAGCAGCTTGCCGCGGGTGCTCATCGACTGCAGGAGGCTCATGGGCTAGACCTGGGTGTGGAAGATGTCGTTGACGGCCTCGACGGCCTTGGTGCGGATCTGCGAGGCCAGCTGCATCGACAGCCGCGCCTTCTCGACCGCCATGACCACCGCGGAGGGATCGCTGGCCTGGCCGGTGGCGAGGGCCTGCGCGCTCTGGGCGGCCTGGCCCTGCAGCGCGTCGAGCTCGCCGATCTTGCCGGCGAGGAAGGAGCCGAAGCCACCGCCCGGCGCGGTCGCGCCCTGGGCGCCGCCGGCGGCGCCCGGCTCCACCGGACCGATCTGCCACTCCGCGCCCCGCGCGAGCATCGTCGGGTCGATCGGCATCAGCGCAGCAGGTCGAGGGTCTTGGAGAACATCTGCTTGGCCGCCTGCATCGCGGTCACGTTCGCCTCGTAGGCGCGCGAGGCGTCGATGAGGTCGACCATCTCGGTGACCGGGTTGACGTTGGGCATGGTCACGTAGCCGCGAGCGTCCGCAGCGGGGTTGCCCGGGTCGTAGACGCGGCGGCCCTGCGTCGGGTCCGTCGCGATCTGCTGGACCTCGACGCCCGAGCCCGCCGGCGAGCCCGCCATCGCGCCGCGCAGCACGCCGCCGAAGCCGTTGTTGCCGGTCTCGCGCAGGACGACGTCCTTGCGCTTGTAGCCGATCGACTGGGCGTTGGCCAGGTTCTCGGCCGTGACGTCCATGCGCAGGCGCTGGGCGCTGAGCCCGCTGCCGGAGATGCCGAGCGCGTCGAAGAGGCCCATCAGCCGACGCCCATCGCGCTCTTGAGGATGTCCACGCGCGCGGTGGCGACCCGCGCCAGCGCGTCGTACTCCAGCGCGTTCTGCGCGAGCGCGCTGTTCTCGGCGTCGACGTCGACGGAGTTGCCGTCGGCGCGCACCGGCGCCGCGGTGTCGGCCTCGGCGGTGAAGCCGGCGCTCGACGGGTCCGCCCCGGCGCCGAGGGCGCCCTGAAGCGTGGCGTGGAAGTCGACGTCGCGGCGGACGTAGCCCGGCGTGTCGACGTTCGCGAGGTTGCCGGCGAGCGCGGCCTGCCGCGCGTTGGCGCCGCGGAGCGCTGCGCCGAGGGCGAGCTGGGTGGTGTCGAAGATCTCCACTAGTGGTCCCGGTGGGGTGATCGGTTCGGCTCAGGCCCGCTTGAGGGAGCTGGCGTAGCCGCGCACGGCGGCGTGCCCGCGCTCCACGCGACCGAGCTCGGCGGCCGTCTCGGACAGGGCGCGCTCGAGCAGCGCGGCGACCTGCACCTGCAGCTCGTGCGCGTGCGCGACGACGCTGCGGTCGGCCGGGGCGAGCTCGGCCGGAAGCCCGGCGAGCGCCGCGTCGCGGCGCTCCTGCAGCTCGGCCAGCGCGTCGACGCGCCCGGCCGCGAGGAGCGCGAGCTCCTCCTCGGCGAGCGCGACGAGCCGCTGGGCGTGCCCCGACGGCGGCGTCACGCGACGCCCGCCGCCACCTGGGCCCACGCCTCGCGCAGCTCGGTGAGCAGGCGGACGACGAGCCGCACCTTCGAGGCGTCGCGCTCCAGGCGGGCCTCGATGAGGCAGCGCTTGCAGTAGACGTAGATGGCCTGGAGGCGCTCGGCGATCTGCCCCTGGTCCATGTCGAGGGTGGCGAGGAGCTCGTCGACGATCGCCTCGCCGCGGTTCATGCGGTCGTGCGCATGCTCGACCGCTCCTTCGCCGAGGGCGGCCTCGGCCTGGCGCAGGAATCGCCCGGCCCCGTCGTACAGCATGACGACGAGCTGCTCGGGCGACGCGGTGAGCACGCTGCTCTCCCGGTACGCCTGCGGGCTGGCGTAGGGGTTCAAGTCAAGGCCTCCTCAGGGGGTCGGACCCTCCGGTGATCGGACGGCCGTCCCGCAGGTTGAGGCCGTCTCAGCCGTCGTTCGAGACGCCCAGCTTGGCCAGCATCTCGGCGCCCTGCGACTTGGTCTTCTGCAGCGCGACCTCGAGGTTGGTGAACATCCTGCGCAGGGAGTCCTCCTTCATCGCGAGGCGGTCGTCCATGCGCTTGAGCGAGTCGTCCAGCATGGACAGCTCGCTGCCGATCGAGTCCTCGGTGCTGTCGAAGAGGCCGGCGGTCTGCGTATACGGCGTGAGCGCCTTGCCGAAGGCCTGCGAGAAGCCGTCCGTGCCGCTCACGCCGCCGAGCATCCGCTGCACCGAGGTCGGGTCGCTGTCCAGCGCGGCGTTCAGCTTCGTGGTGTCGAGCACCAGCTTGCCGTTGACGCTGTCCTGGCTGAAGGTCCCGGTGCCCGAGGGGGCGCCCGTCGAGATGCCGATCTCGGCCAGCTCGTCCATCGTCGACGCGTTGCCCGACTGCATGAAGGTGCTGATCGTCGTGCGCATCTGCTGCATGACGCCGGTGACGGTGTCGTCGCCCCACAGCGCGCCCTTGCGCGCGTCGGCGTCGGTCTGCGCGTTGGGCACCCGCTTCTCGCCGACCTTGGCCTGCATGAGGTCGACGGCCGCGTTGTAGGCGTCGACGAAGGCCTTGACCTTGGCGGTGACCGCGGCCTTGTCGACCTGCGGCGGCGAGACGGTGGCCGCGAACGAGCCGGTGCCGACGAGCGTCATCTCGACGCCCGTCACGAAGCCCGTGGCGCCGCTGCTCGACGAGATGGTGTTCGACGACGAGGTGTACGACGCCCCGTCGATCGTGTAGGCCGCATCCTTGGCGACGCGCGCCAGCGCGGTCTGCTCGGTGAGCACGTTGCCGCCGCCGCCGCTCATCGTGATGGCGCCCGCCGTGCCGGTCGTGCGCGACGTCAGCACGAGGTTGCCGCCCGAGTTGACGGCGTAGACGTTGTACGACGAGTCCGTGTTGAGCCGCGAGACCAGGCTGTCGAGGCCCTCGTTCGGGTTGATCGTGAACGTCTTGCCGTTCAGCGTGTAGTTCTGGGTGCTGCCCTTGGGCGTGTAGGTGTACGTGCGCTGCTCGGCGGTGGCCAGCTGCGTGACGTTGACGTTGTAGGTCCCCGGGGCGGCGCCGGCGAGGATGCGCGCCGTGCCCTTGGTCGTGTCGTTGCTGGTGGCCGTCTGGACCGGGTTCCACGTCAGGAACGACCCGAGGTCGTCCGAGGCCAGCTTGAGCGCCTTGAGCTTGTCCTCGACCGCCTGCAGGCCCTCCTGGCGCGCGTGCAGCGCGGACTGCCGCAGCGTGATGCGCGCGCGCGGCGCGCGCTCGACGGACATCAGGCCCTGGATGAGGCTCTCGGTGTCGAGCCCGGACGAGAGCCCGCTCAGCTGGATTCCGGCCATGGGACGAAAAGCTCCTCGTTACGCCGCCGTCGGCGGCTCGGTGGAACCGATGCTGACGATCTCGCCGAGCGAGATCGGGCGCACGACGCGCCCCGCCTCGTCGCACAGCTCGGCCCGCACGCGCCCGCCCTCGGCGGGCTCGGTGAAGCGGATCGTGCGGCCGGCGTCCTCGAGATCCGCGGCGATCGCCGCAGCACGGTCGACCTCGTCCCACACGGCCATCGGCACCTCGGGAGCGCCGCGGCGGACCTTGGCGAGGTCGTAGACCTGGGCGAAGCCACCGGTGTCCTGCGCGGGCGCGGCCGAGCGAGGGCGAGGGTTCAGTTGCGACACGGTCGCCCGGTCGGGGCGACCCACGTCGAAGCTCATGGTGGCTCCTTCCTGGATGGTCAGCGATCCCTCCATGGATCGCCGTCCCTCGAATGGTCGGCCGCCACGGCGCTGGACTGAGCCCCGGACGTAGCGGACGGCCATCTGTTCGAGGCGCCCTACAGCCCGAGCCGCTCGAGGACGCGGGCGGCGCCGGCGTGGGAGGGCTCGAGCTCCTGCGCGGCGCGGGCGAACAGCTCGGCGTCGCCGCGCTCGTCGCGGATGACCGCCACGGCGGCCAGGCCGGCGAGCGCGGACGCGTCGGGCCCGTGCTCCTCGCACGCGGCAGCCCACTCGTCGGCCGCCGAGTCGACGAACCCGCGGCGCAGGTAGAGCTGCGCCATGCGCTCGTAGCGCTCGCGCCCGCCGACCGGGGTCCGGTCGAGCAGCGGCAGCAGCGCGACGAACGCGTCGACGTCCTGCACGCGCAGCAGCGCCTCGAAGATCGCGAAGAGCAGCTCGCCGGCGCCGGCCGGCAGCGTCGGGTGCGGCCGGTCGCCCTCGAGCAGGGCGCGCCAGGCCGCGAAGAGCGTGAGCGGCTCACCGCCCAGGCCGGCTGCGCGGGCGCGGGCGAACGCGGCATCGAGCGCGGCCGGCGGCTCGCCGCCGGCCAGCCGCCCGAAGAGCTCGCTCTGGGCGGCCGCGGGGGCGGCCGGCGATTCGGGCGCCACTCCTGCGGCGACCTCGGCCGCCTCGGCGTAGCGGCGCTGCGAGAGCAGCGCCTCGGCCAGCGCGACACGCGCCGGCGCCGCGTGCGGCTGGCGCTCGAGGACGACGCGCAGCTCGCGCTCGGCCGCCTCGGCCGCGCCCGACTCGTAGAGCGGGACGGCGAGCAGGAAGCGCAGGGCGGGCGTGTCCTCGCCGGCCACCGCGTGGACCTCGGCCGCGACCTCGTCGGCGGGGACGCCGCGGTCGAGCAGGACCTGCGCGAGCGGCTCGACACCGGCCAGAAAGCGCGGGTTGGCGGCCATGGCGCGGCGCAGCGCGTCCTCCGCCGCGTCGAGCCGGCCCATCGCGCGCTCGACCTCGCCGAGCGCGCCCAGCGCGGAGTAGCTGCCGCAGCCCACGGTGGCCGAGTAGAGGCTCGGGGCGTCGCCCATCTCCACGCAGCGCGCGAAGAGCTCGCGCGCGCGCGGACGGTGGCCCGCGTGCAGGTGGGCGAGGCCGATCTCGAAGACGAGGTCGGTGAAGTTCGGGAAGATCGCCAGCGCCTCGTCTACGTGGCGCTCGAGCGCGGCGATGTCACCGGCCAGGCGCAGCGCGGTGGCGAGGCGCGAGGCGAGCGAGGGAGCGAACCCGAACGAGCGCACGTTGCCCTCGGCGGTGACGCCCGACCAGGCCTTGCGGAAGTGCTCGAGCGCGAGCTGCGACTCGCCCAGGGCGCCGTGCTCGGACCCGAGGTTGAAGTGCAGGAACGGCGTCTCGCCGTGCTCCTCGAGCTGGCGCTGGAGCAGCTCGAGGTTGCGCCGGCTCTTGTCCTTCTCCTCGCGCACGACCCCGAGGTAGCCGAAGTGCTCCATGCGGATGTCGGTGGTCTCGATGCGCTCGGCCAGGTAGCCCGGCAGGCGGTGGGCGATCTGCTCGTGGATGCGGCCCTCGAAGCGGTACTCGGGCCGGTTGCGGAAGACGCGCAGGGCGTTGTGGTGGACGGACGTGCCGTCCTCGAGGTCGCCGGTGTGGTTGGTCTCGACGAGGAAGAACGCCTCGCGCCAGACGCGGCCGGTGAGCTCGCGCAGGCGCGCGGCCTGCCCCTCGCCCATGACCTCGTCGGCGTCGAGGTAGACGATCCAGTCGCTCGTCGCGGCCTCGAAGGAGATGTTGCGCGCCGCGGCGAAATCGCCGGTCCACTCGGCCTCCACGACCGTGGCGCCGAACGACCGGGCGATCTCGATCGTGCCGTCGGTCGAGCCGGTGTCGACGATGACGATCTCGTCGAGGTGGCCGGCGACGGCCTCCAGGCAGCGCGGGAGCATCGACTCCTCGTCGCGCACGATCATGCAGAGCGAGATCGTCAGGCCCTCGGCGGGGCGGGCGCGGCCGGCCACGCGCTTGGCGTCGGCCTCGAGGCTGCGCAGCGCCGCGATGACCGCGCCCGGCAGGCGCGGGACGACGCCGTGGCGGCGCCGGCGGGCGATCTCGTCGAGGTTGCGCTTGACGTGGGCGAGGTCCGGATCGAGCCGGCGCGCGGCCTGGAAGAGCGCCTTGGCGCCGGCGAGCGCGCCCAGCTCGTAGAGGGCGATGCCGGTCAGGTTGAGCAGGAGCGGCTCGCTCGGCTGCTCGTCGAGGATCGTCAGCCCCTCGGTGGCCACGGCGACGAAGACCGAGGCGACCTGCTGGATGGTGCCGCGCGGGGCGGCGAGGCCGGCCTGCAGGAGCTCCTTGCGGACGGCGTAGCGGCGGTGGACGTCGGGCTCGCGGGCCGCGTCGCCGAAGAGCGCGCGGTAGCCGGCGAGGTCGCCGGCGGCCAGCAGCTTGCGGGCGCGCTCGGCGAGCTCGGCGGTGCCGGCGCCGGGGCGCGAGGGGGAGTTCTGGGGCTTGGAGAGGCGCAGCGCCATGGTGTCCGGCGTCATCGGCAGGGCGCCGCGCGTCTGTAGCCCGCGAGGCGGAGGGTGCGGCCATCCCCACTTCTGGGGAGTCGACGCTCTGGACATCTGTCCGAGATCCATCCGGGATGGCTTGAGTGCAGCTGGACCGATGGCCGAGAGGAGGCGCAGTTCCGTCCGTCCCTCCCGCCACAGGAGACCACGTCCACCATGAAGACCGCCACGGCCCGCCGCATGTCCGCCGAGGACACGCTGGCGCTCTGGCAGCAGTACAAGGCCACGGGCGATCGCAAGCTGCGTGATCGCCTGGTTCTCACCTTCGCCCCGCTGGTGAAGTACATCGTCTACAAGAAGGCCCGCGAGATGCCGGCCCGCTGCGAGGTCGAGGACTTCATCTCCTGCGGCCTGGAGGCCCTGATGGTCTCCATCGACCGCTACGACCCCGCCAAGGGCGCGACGCTCGAGCAGTACGCCTGGACGCGCATCCACGGCGCCGTCCTCGACGAGCTGCGCCGCCAGGACTGGGCGCCGCGCTCGGTGCGCCGCTGGGAGCGCGACATGGAGAAGGCGGCCGACGCGTTCACCGCCCTGCACCGCCGCCGCCCGAGCACCGACGAGCTCGCCGAGGCGATGGGCACGACGGTCTCCGAGCTGCGCCGCCGCCGCGACGAGATCACCGCGTCGGACATGACCTCGCTGAACACGCTCGTCCTCAGCGACGACGAGACGACGATCGAGCGCATCGACACGCTCGCCTCGGGCGACGTGCGCGTCGATCCCGAGCACGCCTCGGCCGCCGAGGAGGCCAAGCGCAAGTTCCGCGCCGCCTTCGCCAACCTGCCGACGCGCGAGCGCGAGGTCGCCGTGATGCTCTACGTCAAGAACCTGACGCTGGCCGAGATCGGCAACGTCCTCGGCGTGTCCGAGAGCCGCGTCTGCCAGATCCACGGCCAGATGAAGAAGACGCTGCGCCGGGCGCTCGCCGACGACGAGACGCTCTTCCAGCTGGTCGCCTAGCGACCGACGACTTCCGACGGGACGGGACGGGGCCGAGGGGCGCGGGCGACCGCGCCCCTCGTCGTTGCGGATGCGGATCGACCTCGTCGATCCGTCGCGCGAACGTCGTTCGCGCGACGTTCAACCGAGCTGGCGGCCGAGGTCGCGCAGGTCGACCCGGTGGGCCCAGATGAGGGTCTCCGCGACGGCGAGCCAGAGCTCCTCGGGGATCTCGGCCTGCAGCTCGAGGCGGGCGAGCGCGTCGGCCAGGGCCGCGTCGTCGCGGATCGGCACGCCGGCGGCCCTGGCCTCCTCGATGATGCGACGGGCGATCTCCCCGCGGCCCGCGGCGACGACCTTCGGCGCGCCGGTGCCGTCGTAGCGCAGCGCGGCCGCGCGCCGCTCGGCGTCAGGCCGAGACATCGAGCACCTCCGCGTGGGCGACGACGTCGACGGTCGCGGGAAGGCCGAGCGCCCCGGCGAGCGCCGCGCGCAGGTCGCCGCTCGCCGACCGCAGCCGCTGCGCGACCTCGCCGGCGGGCACGTGGGCGACGGCGCGGACGGCCCCGCCCTCGAGGGTCAGCGCGAGGTCGACGCGCCCGAGTCCGGCGCTCTCGTAGCGCAGCGTGACGGTCGA
>VAWY01000291.1 GCA_005888335.1 Actinomycetota bacterium | reverse complement strand
GATGAGGCCTTGGGACATCGTGTCCTGCTCCTATGTCGTTGTCAGGGCCGGATGCCGGGGATGGTCAGGCGGATCCGGTAGACGCTTGTCAGCGCGGTGATGTAGAGCGTGCGCCCGTCGGCGTCGCCCCAGGCGAGGTTGTGCGGGGCCTCGGGCAGCTCGAGCGTGGCGAGGTGCGTCGCGTCGGGCGCGATGATCCACACGCCGCCCGGTCCGCAGGCGTAGACGTTGCCGGCCTGGTCGACCTTGACGCCGTCGATGGCGTCCTCGCCCGGCGCGGCGGTCATGTCGAAGAACACCGTGCCGTGCGAGAGGTCGCCGGCCTCGTCGACCACGTAGCGCATGACGACCTTGTGGTCGAGGTTCCAGTCGCCGACGTACAGGTAGCGCTCGTCGGGCGAGAAGGCCAGCCCGTTGGGGCCGCTCAGCTCGTCGCTGACGAGCACGACGCCCTCTCGTTCGTTGACACGGAACACGCCGCTGAAGGGCAGATCCTTGTCTGGGTCGTCGAAGGCCTCGGGCAGGCCGAACGGCGGGTCGGTGAAGTACAGCGTGCCGTCCGAGCGGTAGACGAGGTCGTTCGGCGAGTTCAGCCGCCGCCCCTCGTAGCGGTCGGCGAGCACCGTGATGTTGCCGTGCGGCTCGACGCGGATCACGCGCCGGTTGCCGTGCTGGCAGATCGTCAGCCGGCCCTCGCCGTCGAACGTCAGCCCGTTGGAGCCCGGCTGCGCGAAGCGGCCGATGTCGACGCCGCTGTAGCCGCTCTTCGGGCGGAACACGCTGACCCGCCCGTCCGGCGTCCAGCGGTAGATCACGTTGGTGTTCGGCGAGCTGAAGAGCAGCGCGCCCTCGGGCGACCACACCGGACCCTCGGTGAACTCGAAGCCGCCGGCGACCTTCTCCAGGCGCGCGCTCGGCGGGACCACGCCCTGCCCGTTGGGCGACGCAACGGTGTACGGCGCCTCCTGCTCGAATCGCGCGCGCTCGGGCGCGTAGAAGTCAAGCGTCGCGTCGCGCATCCAGATGTAGTTCTGCGGCGAGGCCGAGATCGGCCCGTTGATGCCGAACACGGCGATCTGGAAGCGGTCGCCCGGCTTGACGTCGCGGCCCAGGACGACGCGGTTGGGGGCGTTGAAGCCGCCGACGACCTGGCCGCCGGTGGTCCCGAGGGCGAGCGGCAGTTCGCCGTCGACCCACACCTCGGCGTAGTCGTCGATGACGACCTCGAAGACGACCGTCGAGCCCGTGGGGTCGAAGTCGCCGACGCGCTCGGGGATGGTGACCTCGATGCGATACCAGTTGAACGACACGCGCCCGTGGCCGAGCCGGCGCATGGTCTCGGCGGGCGCCAGCTGCGCCCAGTCCGAGTCGTCGAAGTCCGGCGCATGGGCGTGTGGCGCCACGTCGTAGGTGCGGTTCGGCGCGCCGCCGGGGCCGAGGTGGTCGGCCACGTCGGTGAACGCGATCTCGCGGATCTCGGCGTCGCGGTAGCGCCAGCGCCCGCCGACCAGCGCGGCGCCGGCGTCGGTCTGCAGGTCGACGACCGCGTCCGGGCGCCCGGGCAGCAGCTCGGACGGCCCCGGGAGGGTGGCGGCCGCGGGGCTCATGCCGCGACCTTCACGACGAAGTAGAGGAACGGATCCGACACCTCGGTGAACTGGTGCGGCACGCCGTTGGGGATGGCCAGCACGTCGCCCTCGTGGAGATCGTGCGTCGTCCCTCCCTCGATGCGCTCGGCGCGGACCTCGCCCGGCGCCACCTCGTGCGCCTCGCGCATCTCGCCGCCGGTGACGACCTTCGCCGTGCCGGCGACGACGCGCATGACGTCGACCGCGTGCTGGTGGTACTCGACCTCGCCGGGGGCCACGCGCCGGCCGGCGTCGATCTTGAAGGCCGGCTCGTCGAGCAGCAGGCCGCCCTCGGCGAACTTGGCCTCGACGACGTCGCGCGCGAAGAACGCCGCGCCGTTGGCGCGCTGCCCGTTCGACGCGCGGACCGCGGACTGCGCCGCCTCGACGCCGATGACCGCAAGCTCCTGGTCCTCGTCCGCCGACGAGGCGCCGCTGACACCCAGCCCGCCGACGACGTGGCCGTCGACGACGATCGGCATCCCGCCCTGGAGGGGCACCGCGCGGGCGAGGTGCAGCGCCGAGGGCCGTCCGTGCGTCGCCTGCTCCTCGAAGTCCTTGCTCGGCCGGCGGTAGATCGCCGCCGTGCGCGCCTTGTCGGTCGCGACGCCCACGCTGGCGACCTGCGCCGCGTCGGGACGCCACAGGTAGACGAGCTCGCCGCCCGCGTCGACGGCGGCCGCCACCGGCGCCACGCCGCGCTGCGCCGCGACCGCCCCCGCCGCCTCGGCGGCCGCCCGGGCGAGCTCCTGGGTGAGCGCCGGGACCTCGGCCGTCGAGAACGCGACCCGCGCCGCGTGCAGCGAGACGGATTCGTCCTCGTCGGGCGTCTCGCCGCTCGTCCCGACCGCGCCGACGACCTCGTCGCCGACCTTGAGCGGGATGCCGCCGGTCAGGGCGCGGGCGCCGTGCAGCGCGAGCGCGCCGAGCCGGCCGTCGCTGACCTGCTGCTCGATCTCGCGGCTGGGGCGGACGAAGATCGCCGCGGTGCGCGCCTTGTCAACGGCGACGCGCGAGCTGGCCACCTGCGCGTTCTCGGTGCGGCCGAGTTGGAGCAGCTCGCCCGAGGCGTCGACGACCGCGATGACCACGCGGTAGCCCTTCTCGCTCGCGAACTCCTCGGCGGCGCGCACGATCGCGTCGGCGCCGGCAGTGTCGATGATCCTCTTGGTGCGGACAGCTCGCATGAGCGTCATGCTCCCTTCGCGTGGAGTACGGCGGCGACGATCGCCGTGTCGGTGGTGATGAACAGGACGTCGCGGCCGGGGCCGCCGAAGCAGAAGTTCACGGTCCCTGGCAGGTGGATCTCGTCGAGGAGCGCGCCATCCGGCGCGTGGATGCGCACGCCCGTCGACGCCGACGCGTAGATGCGCCCGGCGACGTCGACCTTGAGCCCGTCGGGGTGCTCGGGCGTGCCCTGGGCGATGACCCGGCCCGCGCCGAGGCGCCCGCCGGCGACGGGGAAGGCGAGGAGG
>VAWY01000115.1 GCA_005888335.1 Actinomycetota bacterium | reverse complement strand
GTACTGGAAGTGGTTCGGCGCCTTCAAGGACATGCACGACCGGCTGCGCGAGATCGGCAAGCCGACGGTCGCGCGCGTGAACGGGATCGCGGTCGGCGGGGGGAACGAGCTGCAGATGGCGTGCGACCTGGCAGTCATGGTCGACGACGCGTACATCCGCCACGTCGGTCCGGAGCACGGGTCCGTCCCGGCCGGCGGCGCGACCCAGTGGCTCCCGATCCTCGTCGGCGACCGGCGCGCGCGCGAGATCCTGCTGCTCTGCGACGAGATCCCGGCGCGGCAGGCTGAGGAGTGGGGCCTCGTGAACCGGGCCGTGCCGGCGGCGGAGCTCGACTCGGCAGTCGACTACTACGTCGAGCGGCTGGCCGCGAAGCTCCCGCAGACGATCCGCTACACGAAGCAGCAGCTGAACTGGTGGCGCGACCTCTCGTGGCACGACACGATCGGCCACGCGCGCGACTGGCTCGCGCTCTCGATGCTCGGCGACGAGGCGAAGGAGGCGGTGGAGGCATTCCTGAACCGCAGGTGATCGTCGAGCGGGACGACTCGATCGCAGTCGTCCTGCTGAACCGTCCGAAGCAGCTGAACGCGCTCTCCGACGAGCTGATGGACGAGCTCGTGACCGCGCTGCAGGAGCTGGACCGGGACGACGCCGTGCGTTGCATCGTGCTCGGCGGGTCGGAGCGCGCGTTCGCGGCGGGCGCCGACATCGGCGAGCTGGCTCAAGCCTCCGCCATCGAGCTCTATTTCGCACGCCGCGTCGAACGCTGGGACGCGATCCGCGCGCTCTGGACGCCGCTCGTCGCCGCGGTGTCCGGCTTCTGCCTCGGCGGGGGCTGCGAGCTCGCGATGTCGTGCGACCTGATCGTCGCCTCGGAGACGGCGCAGTTCGGCCAGCCCGAGACGGGCCTCGGGATCATCCCCGGCGCGGGCGGGACGCAACGCCTAACCCGCGCGGTCGGGAAGGCGCTCGCGATGGACGTGATCCTGAGCGGCCGGTTCTTGAGCGCGCGAGAGGCGCTCGCCGCCGGCCTCGTGGCCCGGGTCGTCGCGCGCGAAGCCTGGCTCGAGGAGGCGAAACGGGTCGCCCGCGAGATCGCGTCGAAGGGCCCGGTCGCCACGCGGCTCGCGAAGGAAGCGGTCGACCGAGCGTACGAGGCGCCGCTCTCGCTGGGCCTCGAGTACGAGCGTCGCGCCCTCTACCTCGCGTTCGCCTCGGCGGACGCGAAGGAGGGCCTCGAGGCCTTCACTGAGAAGCGCAAGCCCGAGTTTGGAGGGCGCTAGGTTCCTCGAACGAGGGCTGTCGACTCGTGCTGCGCGGACCGCATCCCCCAAGAGGGCTTTTCTGCGACTTGGTATTCCAAGAAACGCAGATCTCGGCGAATTGAGTCATCTCTGGCGCTTTCGCGATCGGCTCGCAAATACGTCGAAAAAGGTTAAGTAGATAAATGTCCTAACCAAGTTCGTTTCGATAGAAGACTTATGCGGTCTTTTGCTCTATCGCGGGCAGTGAGGAGTAACAGCAGTTTGTCGGTGCCGGTACGTAGCCCCCTCCTGGCGAGTGCATCAAGTCCCTGCAAAGGACGCCAAAAGCGGGTCAATCACCGCTCTCGCCTGGCTACCAGATGATGGAATGGCAGATCGTCGCGTGGGCCCCAAGCAGGGCCGTACGTGCCGTCGCCCGGCGGAGGCAAACAGCCTCGAGACCGGAACAAGGACGGAACCTGGCGTAAGAAGCGAAAGCGACGCCGGCAAGAAGCGCTAGCCGACGTCGCTCGCCGATGCACAGACCATAGGTCTGGCTTTCGCACGCACAAGCCTATGGGATGAGTCAAGGGGCGCCTGCCTCGCGCCCCCTTGCGCCTGCCGGCCAGTGAGACGCTGCGCGCTAGCCGTCGAGCTCGTCCGGGACGAGCGTTACCTCCAGCTCGCGGCCTTCGCGCTCGATCGTCAGTCGCACGTCGGCTCCGATCAGCTCTCCGACCATCTGCCGCTGGAGCTCGTCGACGCTCTCGATCGGCTGACCGTCGACCGCGACGATCAGGTCCTCCGTCCGCAGGCCGGCGGCGGCCGCGGGCGAGGCTTCGACGACGCTCACCACCTCGACGCAGTCGTGGCGACCGAGGCGCGACGCGATCCGCGGCGGCAGCGGCCGCGAGCCGAGGGCCAGGCCGAGGTAGGCCCGGCGGAACCGGCCCTCGCTCATCAGCGCGGCGACGATCTTGCGCGTGGCCACGTTGATCGGCACCGCTAGGCCGAGCCCGACACCGGCCACGGCCGTGTTGATGCCAACCACGCGGCCGAGCCCGTCCGCGAGCGCGCCACCGGAGTTCCCCGGGTTCAGCGCCGCGTCGGTCTGGATGACGTTGTCGACGATGCGGACGTTCGCACCCGAGCGCGTCGGGAGGGAGCGACCGAGCGCCGAGACGACGCCCGCGGTCACCGAGCCCGCGAAGCCGTTGGGATTGCCGATCGCGACGACGAGCTGGCCGACCCGCAGCCGCTCGGCGTGCCCGAGCTCGGCCGGGACGAGTTCGCGCGTCTCGGTCCGGAGCACGGCGAGGTCGCTCAGCGCGTCGGCGCCGACGACGGAGAAGTCGACCTCGCGGCCGTCCACGAAGGAGGCGCGCCCGCGTCCGTCCGTCTGCGCGACGACGTGCGCCGAGGTCAGCATGAACCCGTCCGGCGTGATCACGACGGCGCTGCCGCCGCCGTCGAGCCGCCTGCCCCCGCGGACGCGCCGCGACACGCGCAGGTTCGCGACCGACGGCGCGAGCCGCTCGGCGACCTGGATGACCGCGCGCGAGTACGCGTCCAGCGGATCTTCGTCCGGCTCGCCAGGCCCGAGGGGCGCATCGACGTGCGTGAGTCCCATCCCGGCCAAGGTAGCTCGCACGTTCGCGCCTGTGTCGATTTGCGCGGAGCCCGTTCGTCGTCATGCTGAACCCGACGAGAAGGAGGACGACGATGCAGTACATGCTCCTGATCTACGACGACGAGCAGGCCTGGGCTGGGATGGACGAGGCGCAGCGCGGCCAGATCTTCCAGGCGTACGGTGCGTACACCGAGGACATGCGGCAGAAGGGCGTGTTCGTAGCCGGCGACGCGCTCCAACCGACGTCGACCGCGACGACGGTCCGCGACCGGAACGGCGACCGGCTCGTCACGGACGGCCCGTTCGCCGAGACGAAGGAGCAGCTCGGCGGCTACTACCTGATCGAGGTCGACTCGCTCGATGACGCGCTCGACTGGGCGGCGAGGATCCCGTCCGCGAAGGTCGGCTCGATCGAGGTCAGGCCCGTCATGGACACGTCTGGAGGCGGCGAATAGACGAGCTCGCGCGCGTCTTCCGCGAGGAACGTGGCCGCGTCCTCGCCACGCTGGTGGCGGTCCTCGGCGATCTCGAGCTCGCCGAGGACGCCCTCCAGGACGCCGTGGCGACGGCGCTCGAGCGGTGGCCCCGCGACGGGGTGCCGCGCAACACGGCGGCGTGGCTCGTGGCGACGGCGCGGAACCGTGCGATCGACCGGATCCGGCGCGACCGGGTGCTCGCGCGCAAGACCGAGCTCCTCGCGCGTCTGCACGAGGTTCCCGGCGAGGAGGAGGACGTGGACGACTGGACGATCCCGGACGAGCGGCTCGCGCTGATCTTCGCGTGCTGCCACCCGGCGCTCTCGGTCGAGGCCCAGGTTGCGCTCACGCTCCGGATGCTGGGCGGCCTCGAGACGGCCGAGATCGCCCGCGCCTTCCTCGTCCCCGAGGCGACGATGGCCCAGCGGCTCGTCCGCGCGAAGCGGAAGATCCGGGCGGCGGGGATCCCGTTCCGAGTGCCGCCCGACTCCGTGCTCCCGGACCGGGTGCGGGCCGTCCTCGCCGTCCTCTACCTGATCTTCAACGAGGGTTACGGGCCGCCCGTGCGCGGAGAGCTCTGCGACGAGGCGATCCGGCTCGGACGGCTGCTCGCCCGGCTCATGCCCGACGAGGCCGAGGCACTTGGGCTGCTCGCGCTGATGCTGCTCCAGGACTCGCGCCGCGATGCTCGGGCCGGCACCGAGCTCGTGCTGCTCGAAGAGCAGGATCGTTCGCTCTGGGACGCCGCGAAGATCGACGAGGGCCGGCGGGTGCTCGACCGCGCGCTCGCGCAGCGGCACGCCGGCCCGTACCAGGTGCAGGCGGCGATCGCCGCGCTGCACGCCGAGCCGGAGACCGACTGGCGCGAGATCGCGTGTCTCTACGGCGTCCTCGCGGCGCGCCAGCCTTCGCCTGTCGTCGAGCTGAACCGCGCGGTGGCGGTTGCGTTCGCCGACGGGCCGGAGCGCGGCCTCGAGCTGGTCGAGCGGATCGAGGGGCTCGAGGGCTATCACCTCTTCCATTCGGCGCGAGCGGATCTGCTCCGGCGCCTCGGCCGGCTGGACGAGGCTGCGGCGTCCTATCGGGAGGCGCTCCTGCTCGCGGACGAGCCGCTCGAGCGCCGGTTCCTCGAACGGAGGCTCGCGGAGGTGGCACACTCGCCGCGTGTCTGAGGTCGAGAGCTCGCGCGACGGCGCCGTCCAGACGATCACGCTGAACCGCCCCGACGTGCTGAACGCCTTCAACGGCGCGATGCACCGGGCAATGCAGGCGGCGCTGAAGGAGGCGGCTCGCGACGACGAGGTACGCGCGATCGTAGTCACCGGCGCCGGCCGCGGCTTCTGCGTCGGACAGGACCTGACCGAGTTCCGCGAGGCGCCGGGCGACATCGGCGACCGGCTCCGCGCCGGCTACCACCCGACGATCCTCGCGGTTCGGTCGCTCGAGAAGCCCGTGCTGGCGGCGGTCAACGGCCCGGCCGCGGGCGCGGGGCTCTCGCTCGCGCTCGCCTGTGACCTACGCCTGGCCGCGGACTCGGCGAGCTTCGTGCCGGCGTTCGTCTCGATCGGGCTCGTGCCGGACTCGGGCGGGACGTTCTTTACGCGTCGGCTGCTCGGCTACGCCCGCGCATTCGAGTGGCTCGCGATGGGCCGGAAGCTCACCGCCGCCGAGGCGCATGCGTGGGGGCTCGTCTCGGAGGTGGTCGAGGTGGACCGGCTGCCCGAGCGCGCGGCCGAGCTGGCCGCGGAGCTCGCCGCCCTGCCGACACGTGCGATCGGGATGACGAAGCGGCTGCTCGACCATGCCGAGACGGCCACGCTCGAGGAGCAGCTCGAGCGGGAGGCCCAGCTCCAGTCGGTCGCGACGCAGACGGACGACTTCCGCGAGGGCGTGGCCGCGTTCCTCGAGAAGCGCCTGCCGCGCTTCAGCGGTTCCTAACTAGACCGCTCCGCAGGTCCCGCAGTGCGGAGTGCCGACGCGCCGTGGGCCGCTGCAACGCGAGCAGGGCGCTACGACCGACCGACCGCAGCCCTCGCAGTGGTCGGTCGCGCCGACGGGGAATCCGCAGAACGGGCACTCGTGCCTGCGAACGCGCCGTGCCGGCACCCGCTTCGCCATGTAGCGCTGGAGCCCGGCGAACGCGACCAGCGTCAGCACGATTCCGGCGATCGAGAGCAGGTACGGGCCGCTCCGCCCGACGTCGACGTAGTCGGTCGTGTAGTCGCCAGCCATCGCAAGCGACTGAGCCGTCGCCGTGCCGACAGCGGCGAACCCGACGAGCAGGTACCGCGAGCGCCTCCGCCTCAGGCGGTTCAGGAGCGCGAAGGCGCCCGCGAGCGAGAGCAGGACGTAGAGGAGTCGCTCGAGGAACGCGTTCCGGCGGGCATGCTCGTTCGTGTGCTCGGTGCGGGCAGAGAGGTCCCGCGCCGCCCGCGCGGCCGCCGGCGCCGATTCCGACGCCGTCTCGCGGGTGTGCTGGAGGGCGCGCTCGTCGGATGCGAGCGTCGTCTCCGAAAGTCGATACGACTGCGCAAGACCCGCGGCAGGCTGCTTCGCCTCGAGCGCAGTCCGGTACGCCTCGCGGTCGTGGACGAGCTGGGCTTCGTCGCGCGCCACGGTGCCCTGGAGCCTGAACACCTCGTTCTGGTCCGCCTGATGCCGGTCGAGCGCCGCCCGCTCCTGCGCCGTCGGGGTTGCCGGGACGTAGCGGTCCTGCTGCTGTCCGAGGCGGTGGTAGATCCAGAGGCCGCCGATCAGGAGAAACGCGGCCAGGACCCAGGCCAGGAACTTCTCGGTACGTGTGGTCTGGATCTCCTCGAGATCGACGCGGGTCGAAGTCATCGTGCCTCCTTCGATAGCAACTTTGCTATGTGGAGGATAGCGATCGTGCTATGTGTTGTCGATCCCTCGCGGGAGTGAGAGCATCGCCCGTCAGCTACGAGGAGGTTCGGTGTGGCAGGACTAGAGATCAAGAACGTGAGCTCGCCCGACGAGACGCGTCCGTTTGCTGCACACGGGCACGCGGACGTCGTGAACGTCGACGGGAAGACGATCCTCTACGGGACGTTCGAGCCTGGCTGGCGCTGGTCGGAGGACGTGCAGCCGATCGCCGGAACCGACAGCTGCCAGGCGACGCACCTCTTCTACTGCATCTCCGGTCGGATGGGTATCCGGATGAGCGACGGCACGGAGGGCGAGTGCGGCCCCGGGGACATCGTCGCGATCGAGCCGGGGCACGACGCCTGGGTGGTCGGTGACGAGCCGTGCGTGAGCGTCGACTTCGGAGGCTTCGCCGGGTACGCGAAGCGGTAGCTCAGCCCCGAGGGCAGACGCTCAGCCCGAGCTGACGGGCTAGCTTGTTCGCGACCTTGTTCGCGCTGTTTCCGCGCTGGAGTGCGGCGGCGAGCGCGACCCGGTCGTTCTTCCTGGCGGCGTCGCGGAGGTCGCCCACGGCCTTCGCGACGACGTCGTTCTGGACGACCCACTCCTGCGCCGTCTTCTCCTCGCTCTTCGGCGGCTTCAGACCCGCGAGCTCGGCGTTGCCCTTGCGCTCGAGCGCGAGCGCCTGGTCGGCGAACCGGGCGATCTCGGCGAGGGCGGCCGACTTCGGCCGGCCGAGCGCCTCGATCTTCCGGTTGTACTTGCTGCAGATCGCGTCGGCTTGCTTGGCGTAGTCCTGCTTGGACAGCCGCCCGCCCCCTCCGCAGCCCGCAGCGAGCAGGCCGGCGAGGAGCGCCGCGCCCGCAGCAGAGGGTCTCACGACGCGAGGAGCTCCCGAACCTCGTCGGCTTCGGGAAACCGTCCCTCGCGCTGCTTCGAGAAGAGGAGCCGTCCGTCGGCGATCACGTCGAACTGGCTCTTCTCCCCTTCTGTCGCGTCGGCCGTGTGCCCGTCCGCGCTGAGCTCGGCCGCGAGACTCGCGGCCCGTCGGTCGTAACCGTCTCAGACGGGGCAGTAGAAGATCTCGATCCGTGCCAAGACAAGCACTCTAGCGGCGCAGTTGCTGGCCGCCGTGTCCCGGGACAAGGATTCGGCCAAGGTCTTGTAGCCTAGGTTGCGCAGGAATTGGCTCGGCTCGTCGACGATGGAGGTGCTATGGCTGGAGAAAAGACGAGGCGCAAAGGGCGCTTAATCGCCGCCGCGTGGACCCTGGCTGCGGCGACCGGGGTCGGGATCGCAACGTGGCTCCGTGCGCGGCGCGGCGAGGGGTATGGCGAGAGGAGGGGTGAGATGAGCGAGCAGAACAAGGAGCTGTCGAGGCGCCTGATCGAAGACGTGTTCAGCGGAGGTCGGCTGGAGACCGCGGACGAGATCCTCGCGCCGGAGGCGATCGGCCACGATCCCGCGCTGCCCGAGCCGACACGCGGGCCCGAGGGCCTGAAAGCCGCCGCGACCGGCTACCGCACGGGCTTTCCCGACCTGACGATCAAGGTCGAGGAGCAGCTCGCCGAGGGCGACTCGGTCTGCACGCGCTGGACCGCGGTCGGCACGAACACCGGCGAGTTCTGGGGCATCGCGCCGACCGGGAAGCAGGCGACGGTCACGGGCATCACGATCGACCGGATCGCCGAGGGCAAGATCGTCGAGTCGTGGACCAACTGGGACGCGCTCGGGCTGATGCAGCAGCTGGGAGTCGTGCCGGCTGCGACGCCTGCCTGACCTGCGGAAGGGCTGCCTGCGAGGCGGGCAGCCCTTCTCGATTTCGGTCCCGCTGCCGATACCTCCCCTCGGCAGCGATGCTCGATTTTCCGCAACCGACCCACCTTCCCTGCCCGGAGTGCGGCGCGTCGGTCGCGCGCGCCGAGCGGGCGCAGCACGAGTGCGACGACGAGCGGCGGCTCGACTTCGTCGTCTTCCAGCTCCGCGAGGAGGTCGGGCTCTTCGACCGTGAGCTCGCGGCCTGGCTCGAGACGCCTGCAGGCCTCTTCGCCGCCTGGCTCGCCGCCCATTCGCGCGGCGCCGGCGACGCCTAGATCGTCTTGAACTGCTCGAACGGCTGCCGGCAGGCTCGGCAGTAGCGCAGCGAGCGGCACGGGGTCGGGCCGAAGATGTTCTCGAGGGTCGTGTCCGTCGAGCCGCAGTACGGGCAGCGGAACACCGCCGACTGGAGCTGGACGAGCTTCGGCGTCCCAGCCGCGCGGGGCGCCGGAGGCGCGAAGCCTGCCTCGCGAAGCTTCTCGCGCCCCTCCGGGGTGATCCGGTCGGTCGACCACGAGTCGTCGAGGACGACCTCGATCTCGGGCTCGGCGCCGAGCCGCTCGAGCTGCGCGGCCATCGCCGTTCGGATCGCGTCGAGGGCAGGGCAGCCGAGGAAGGTCGGCGTGAGCTCGACGCGAACGCGATCATCCGCCACGTCGACCTTGCGGATCACGCCGAGGTCGACGATCGAGACGACGGGGATCTCCGGGTCGGGGACCTCGCCCAGGGCCTCCCAGACGTCGGCCTCGGTCAGTCGAAGTCGGCCGGCCATTCCGGATGGTCGCGGAGCTCGAAGAACCGCTCGATCTGGACGGGTGTGACGCGGGCGACGGAGAGCTCGGGTAGGCCGTCGCGCGGGAAGAACTCGGCGGCGCCCGTCTCGGTGCCGAGCGGCGCCCGCTCGTCGTCCTCGAGCTCGCAGAGGAAGAACACCTTCCACGTGTGCCAGACGTGCGGCTGCTGGCCGGGGCGGTCGCGGTCGTGTCCGTGGCGGCTCCGGTCGAAGAGGGCGAGCAGCCGCGAAGCGCGTACCGTGAGGCCCGATTCCTCCAGCACCTCGCGCGCGACGGCGACGCTCGGGCTCTCGCCGACGTCGACCCAGCCGCCCGGCAGCGTCCAGCGCCCGCCGTCCGCGAGCTCGCTGACCAGCAGGACCCGGTCGTCGCGGAAGACGCAGCCGCGCACGTCGAGCTTCGGCGTCGCGTGTCCAAGCTCTGCTGCGAAGACCTCTTCCAACTCGGATGCGGCGCCGTTGCTCGAGACCATCTCGGCGGCGATCCGCCGCACCTCGGCGTAGCGGTCGCGGTCGTATTGCGACGGCTCGCCGTACGCGAGGCCCGTCTGCGCGATCGCCTGGAGCCGGCGGGCCCAGTCGAGGAGCGGCGTCACCATTGCGCGCTGGCGGGCGCCGACCGGCGCACGCTCGTCATCTCCTCCCACAGCTCGCGCAGCTCCTCCGTGTGCCGGCCCCGGGTGACGGGCTCGACGTCCGGGAGCTCGAAGCCGAGCCGCTCGCGCACACGCGCGACCCAGACCGGCCGCAGCTCGTCGTCGAGGACCCCGAGCGCGTAGGGCCACAGCTCCTCGACCGCCTCCTGGAGGCGCGCGCGGCCCTCGTCGGTCGCGAGCATGCGGTCGATCCACAGCTCGGCGTGCATGAGGTGGTAAGCCTCCTCCCGCTCGATCTTCGCCGCCAGGCCGGCGACCTCCGGGTCGTCGCTCGTGCGCAGCGCCTCGATGCGGACCGCGTCCGCCGTCTCGTAGAGGTAGTGCCGCGCGATCGTCCGCGCCCACTCGAGCCTGCGGAGCTCGACGAGCGGAGCGGAGAGGTACTCCTCCGGCTGCCTGTCGAACGCGAGCTCGTCCGCCGTCGTGCCGAGCTCCTGCGCCGCCAGCTCGTAGAGCGCCCGTGCGTGGCCGATCTCGTTCTGCGAGATCGACGAGAAGGCGACGTCCTCCTCGAGGCTCGGCGCGATGCCCGTCCACTCGGAGTCGCGCCATCCGAGGACGAGCTCGTCGTCCGCGAGCTCAAGCAGACGTCGGGCGCGCTCGTTCACGTGCTTCTGCCAGCTTCGCCTTAAGCGAGTAGCCGTCGACGCGGTGGTAGTTCCGCTCCAGCTCGTCCACGAACTCGTCGATCTCGTGGACCGACTCGCGCGGGACGACCCAGAGCGCGACCGACTCGCCGCGCCGGCCGTACTGCTCGCGCGCATACACCTCCGCGAAGGCCGCGTCCGGGGCAGACATGGAGCCCGCGTGCTGGAACGGCTGGCCCTTCCGCTCCTGCCGGAACACCTCGAAGACGGTCATGCGGCTTCGGCGAGAACGACGGACCGAACCCACGCGGATTGCTCCCGCGCCGCGCGCCGTAGGTCGAGCCGGTCGGCGGTCTTCGGGCCGTGGCCGGTGACGACGTGTCGCAGCTCGGCCCAGTCGGGTTCCGTGTACTCCCAGACGCCGTCGTCGCGCTTGCGGAGCTTCGGGTCCGGGACCGTCAGGCCCAGCTCCCAGATCTGGGGCACGTAGCCGTCGAGGAACTGCTGCCGCGCCTCCTCGTTCCCCTGGCTCTTGATCCGCCAGACGAACATCGGGTCCTCTTCGCGCGCGATCGGGTTGCCGTGGAACTGCATCAGCGGCCCCCACCAGCGCGTCAGCGCCTCCTGGACGAGCTCCCGCTGGGCGTCGGTGCCGTTCATCATCGTCAGGACGACGTCGCGCCCGTGGAGGATGTGGAACGACTCCTCCCAGCAGATCTTCTTCATGATCCGCGCGTAGGGCGCGTACGAGCACTTGAGGAGCGCCTTCTGGCTGATGATCGCGGCGGCGTCGACGAGCCACGCGATCACGCCGACGTCGCCCCACGTGCGCGTCGGGTAATGGAAGACGTTGTGGAACTTCGCCTTCCCGGAGACGAGGTCGTCGAGGCACGCCTCCCGCGGCTTCCCGAGGTCCTCGACGACGCGGTAGATGAGCTGGGCGTGGCCGACTTCGTCCTGCACCTTCGCGGTCAGCGCGAGCTTGCGCTGCAGGGTCGGCGCCCGGAGGATCCACTCGCGCTCGGGCAAGACGCCCATCAGCTCGGAGTTGCCGTGCATCTCGATGAACTTGATCAGCTTGGCCCGGTAGTCGTCCGGCATCCAGTCGCCGGTCTCGACCTGCCCGCCGGACTGCACGTACTCGAGGAACTCGTCTTCGCGCTGAGCCATTCGTCCGACCTCCCAACCGAACGATCGTTAGGGTCTAGTCTAACCGGGTGGCGACGATCCAGAACATCACGTTCGCATGTGACGAGCCGGTGCGGTTGGCAGAGTTCTGGGAGGCGGCGCTCGGCTACGGACGGCCCGAGTTCCCGGAGGAGTTCCTGCGCGAGATCGACGCCGCGATCGAGCGGGGCGAGCTCGACCCGACGGCGTGGGCGATGCTCGTGCCACCGGACGGCAGGGGGCCGCGGCTCCTCTTCCGGCGTCGGCCGAAGACGCGCGAAGCGGAGGTCGAGCGACTCGTCGGGCTCGGCGCGACGGTCGTCGAGACGAAGTCTCAACGGGTCGCGCCGGTCGAGGAGACGTGGACGGTGATGAAGGACCCGGAGGGCAACGGGTTCTGCGTCCAGTGAGCTCGCCGCGACGCTCCGAGCTGACGCGACAGGCCGCGCGGCTCTTCGCGGAGAAGGGCTATCACGGCACGTCGATCGGCGACCTCGCAGAGGCGATGGGCGTCCAGAAGGGGTCGCTCTACGCGCACATCGAGTCGAAGCAGGACCTGCTCTACGAGACGATGCGCGACGGCGCCGCCGCCTTCCACGCCGCGCTCGACGCGATTCCCGACGAGCTGCCCGCGACCGAGAAGATCCGTCGCGCGCTGCGCGGCCACCTGCGCGTCGTCGCGGAGCAGCTCGACGTCGCGACGGTCTTCGTGCGCGAGTGGCGCTACCTCCAGGGCGACCGGCGCGAGGAGATCGTCGCCGAGCGCCGGCGCTACGAGGAGCGCTTCCGCGCCCTCTTCCGCGAGGGCCGCGACCTCGGAGAGCTCCGGACCGATCTGGACGAGGCGACCGCCGCCCTCCTGGCCCTTTCGGCCGTGAACTGGGCGTACACGTGGCTGCAGCCGGGGCGTCCGACGGACGAGCTCGCCGACCGCTTCTACGCCCTCCTCGTCGATGGCATGCGCGGCTACGCGACGCCGGGGTAGCCGGACCCGAGAGGCGCTGGCCGGCGTACGACGAGCGTGTTCGTCGACGCTCCCCCGCCGAAGCCGATCGTCGTCCACGCAGCGAGGTTCGCGTACCGGCCCGCCGGCTGGCACTTCTCCGACGACGACTTCGGCGTGCTCACGCGTCGCGGCGCGGACGTCGAGAGCGCGGCGTTCAGCTTCAGGCGGTACGCCCTCGGCTGGGCGCTGCGCATTCCGCCGAACGGCATCGCCGTCACCGTGCACCTCATCCGCCGGTCGGCGGACCAGCCCGCGAATCTCTGCGGAAGTGTCCCGCACTGGCCGGATTCCCCGGCGATCCGGCGGCTCCCGCTGCACCTGCCGAAGACGACGAGCGACCGGCTCGAGGGTACGCCGCGCGTGCTCGAGTACCGCGTCTTCGGCAGGATGGACGAGTCGTACAACGTCGATCTCCGGGTCGACGTGAACCGGCTGCGGCCCACGGCCGCGATGCTGCGCCGCGCGCAGGCGGTCGTGAACGGGATCCGCTTCCCCCGCTGGCCTCGGCCTAAGCGCTGCTAATTCTGCCGTCAGCTAGGTTGGCGCGGGCAATGCGTGCGCTCCTCCTTGCCGCCGTGCTCGTCGCGGTCCCGTGCGTGCTCGGAGGGGGAGCGAGCGCGGCCGGCGGGCTTACGTTCGGGTCGGCTGCGCCGGTCGACCCGCTCGCCTCGTCGATCCAACCGAACGTGGCCTGGGACGGGGCGGGCGGCCTCTGGCTCTCGTCGTTCGCGCCGGGTCGCAGCTCGTTCGTCCGCCGGTCGACGGACGGCGGGATGAGCTTCCGCGCGCTCTGGCCGACGACGCTCACGCCGACGGGCGACGTCGACGTGGCAGTCGGCGACGGCGGCGTCCTGTACGCGGCGGCCGTGATCGGACCGGCAACCGTCGGGACCGCGGTCTCAACCGACGGAGGGTCGAACTGGGACAGCGACGCCTTCTCCGTCTCGCAACCGCTCGACGACCGGCTCTCGCTCGTCGTCGACCGCGGCGCGACCGGCTCGAGCGCCGACGACACCGCCTTCCTCGTCGTGCACCACGGCGGCGGCGCGTACCTCTTCTCGTCGCGCGGCGGTCTCGGCTACGCCGACGCGGCCGGTGGCCAGGCGATCGCAACCGGCCGCTGCGGCGCCCTCGTGTTCGACCCCTCGCGGCGGGTGCTCTACCTGCCGTGCGCGGCCGGGTCTCAGGTGGCGATGATCGCAGGCCCGGTCCCGCCGGGCCAGCGCTCTGGGCTCGTCTTCCGCACGTTCCTTGCGCCCCGGTCGCCCGGCGGCGGCTCGGTCGCGGCGCTCCTGCCGTCGGCGGCCGTCGACCGCGCGGGCACGATCTACGCCGTCTGGGCCGACGCGGCCGACCACGACGTCTTCTACGCCGGGTCGCCGAACGGCGGCGTCGGCTGGATCGGGCCGGTGCGCGTGAACACCGGCGCGGCTCGGTCGAGCGCGCTTCCGACGGCAGTCGCGGGCGCGCCCGGCGTGCTCGCGATCGCGTGGCTCGGTGCGGACTCGGCACTCGGCGCGCGGCAGATGCCCGCCTTCGCGGCGAATCCGGCCGCGGCGACCGACTACCGCTGGTACGGGTACGCCGCGTTCGTCGCGAAGGCCGACACAGGCTCCCCCGCGGTCACCCAGCAGCGGGTAACGGGGAAGCCCGTCCACTTCGGGCGCATCGCGGCGGGGGATCTCAGCCTTCCTCGTCGTCCTCCCGGACACGACCGACCAGACGCATTCCGGGCAGCTCGTCTCCGTCCGGCAGCTGAGCGGCCCGAACCTCCCCGGGAGCGCGATCGTCGAGCCGCAGCCGAAGAATCCGGTGGCGGACCCCTTCGGAGACGCAGCGCCGGCCGCCGCCGACATCACGGGCGTCGAGCTGAGCCAGGACAAGCCGACACTCCTGCGTGCGCGAATCACGGTCGGAGGCGTCGCCGCGGACGCCGAGCCGGGGACCGTCTGGCTCGCCCGCTTCCGCGTCCTCTCGACCGGCGCGCGGGGCGAGCCGGCGTACCGCGTCCTCTACCTCGGCGCGCAAGCCGAGACTACGCCGGCGTTCTTCGGCGGCTCCGAGACCTGCTCCGGCGGCGCCTGCACGTATCCGCCCGCGGCGACCGCGACCGGCTCGCTCGAGGGCAACACCGTCACGGTGCAAGTGCGGCTCGAAGGCGGCTTCGGCGCCGGTGTCCCCGTCGAGGGCGACCTGCTATACGGCGTCACGGGTCTTACGCTCGCCGGCGGGATCGACCTCGACTCGACGGCGCCGTTCGACTACAAGCTTGCCGAGCGGATCGGGAAGACGACGAACAAGGGCCGCCACATCGTCGGCGCGGGCAAGATCCGCGGCGGCGGGCGGTTCAAGGTCGACGTCTTCCAGCAGAAGACCGGCACCTTGACCTACGTGGACACGGCCGCCGGCGTCCGCTTTGCATCGACGAAGATCATGAGGGTGCGGATGATCACGCGGCGGCGGGCCCAGATCTCGGGCACCGGGAGCCTCGGATCGGCGACGACGAGCTTCACCGCGGTCGTCGCCGACGGCGGCAAGGGGCGCGTGCGCGACACGTTCTCGATCTCCCTAGCCAGCGGCTACCGGCGTGCAGGGCGGCTCTTGAGCGGCGGCGTGACGATCCGGTGAGTCGGCGGCAGGCGCAGGCCGTCCTGATCGTGAATCCGTTCGCGACCGGGGTCGACGAGCACCGGATCGCGCTCGTCGAACGCGCGCTCGGGCGCAACGCCGAGGTGACGACCTTCTTGACCGAGCGGCCGGGCCACGCGACCGAGCTCGCGCGCGAGGCAGCCGAGTACGCCGACGCGATCTTCGTCTACTCCGGCGACGGCGGCTTCAACGAGGCGCTGAACGGCCTCGGCCCGGAGGCGCCTCCGCTCGGCTGCATCCCCGGCGGCGGGACGAGCGTGATGCCGCGCGCGCTGGGCCTGCCGCGCGACCCGGTCGAGGCGGCCGAGCAGCTGGCGGAGGCGTTCGAGCGCGGCCGCACGCGGACGATCTCGCTCGGTCGCGCGAACGGCCGCCGTTTCGGCTTCAACGCCGGGATCGGGTTCGACGCCGAGCTCGTGCGCCGGATCGAGGCGAATCGCTCGCGCGCGGGCCGCCCGGGCGACGCCGCGTTCGTCGCGACCGTGTTGCGCCTCCTCGTGGAGAACCGTGGCCGGTTCCGGCCGGCGCTCGAGATCGAGGGGCTCGGCCGCGCCGCGTTCGCGTTCGTCGGGAACACGGACCCGCACACGTTCGTCGGCTCGGTTCCACTGCACGTGGCGCCTGAGGCGACGTTCGAAGGCGGCCTCGACCTGATCGCGCCGCGGTCGATCCGGCCGGTGGACGTTCCGCGGATCGTCAAGTACATCGCGACGGGCCGCGGCCAGCTGGACGACCCGCGGATCCTCGTGCTCCACGACGTCGACCGGATCGCGATCCGCTGCGACCGGCCGCTCCCGCTCCAGGTCGACGGCGAGGATCTCGGCGACGTGACACAGGCGAGCTTCGAGTGCGAGCGAGCTGCGGTCCGCGTGCTCGTCTGACTCGGCACGCCAGCCGTCCCTAGGGCACGTCCGGGGTCTGACCCCGGTGTGGAGAATTGCGGCTCGAATTGCCGGGGACCCGCCGCCGCGAAGCGGCTCCTGGCGGGGTGCCACCGTCCGTTCGGGCCATTCTCGGGGTCTGACCCCGGACGCGGCCGGAAGGACCTAGGCGGACATGGCTCGACCCGTCGGTCGGGCCTCTTTCGGGGTCTGACCCCGGTGTGGAGAGATGCGGCCGGTCGCGTGAGGATCTGCCTCCGCGAAATGGCTCCTGGCGGGGCGCCACCGTCCGCTCGGGCCACTTCCGGGGTCTGACCCCGGACGCGGTTCGAAGGGGCTACGCGGCCATGGCTCGAGCGAGCGGTGGGGGAAGGTCGACTACGCGACCCAGCGCCAGGTCGTGAAGAGGAGCGTGAGGTAGACGCCGAAGGCAGCGCTCGCGGCGAGCCACGGTGCGAGCGTCCAGCGCACACGCGTCAGGAGCCACCCGAGCACGATGAAGAGCGGGAACGGCGCGAGCAGGTAGCGGTTGAAGCTCGTCAGGGCCCAGTACGGGCTCGGCGTCAGGAACGGCGCCAGCATCACGAGGAACGAGTACGTCCAGAGGTCGGGCGGAAGCCGGGATATCCCGACCACGAGCAGCGCCACGAGCAGCCCGAGCAGGATGAGGTTGAACGTGTCGGAGGCCTTGAAGGCCGGCTCCGCGCCGTTGTTCCCGAAGATCGCGTGCGGGTGGAAGGCATAGCGCGCCCCGAAGACCCCGGTCGTCCAGGCCTTGTGGATCGTCTTCAGCGGGTTCGTGAGCGCGCGCCCCCACGTCTCACGCTGCGCGACCGCGAAATAGAGCGGGTCGCCGAGGCCCTTCCAGAGGTAGACCATGTACGCGGCGAGTCCGCCCGGGACGACGAACAGGCCGACGAGGCTGCCGTAGCCGAGCTCGCGCCGGTTCCTGAGCCACTCGTAGGCGAGCGGGACGGCGAGCAAGACGCCGACGTTCCGGGTTGCGGTCGCGAAGTAGGCGAACGCCCCCGCGAGGAGCAGGTTCCGGCGGCAGCGAAGCGCCCAGATCGCGCCGCTCGTCAGCATGAGGAAGAGCGACTCGGTGTAGACCGAGTTGAGGAAGAACGCGGACGGGAAGAAGGCGAGCGCGAGCGTCGTCGCGCGCGCGACCCGCGCGTCGTAGAGGTCCTCCGCGATCCGGTAGCAGAAGAAGAGCGCGGCGAGGAGCGAGAGGGTCGAGATCGCGACCCCCCAGAACGCGGTGCCGCCGGCCACGTGCGTCCCGAGCCAGATCAGGATCGGATAAAGGGGGAAGAACGAGGTCGAGGGCGGGTTGAAGTAACCGTGCTGGGCGATCGCGCAGTACCAGCCGCCGTCCCAGTGCGCCCAGTAGTTGAGGATGCCGCCGGGCTCGCGCGGGGAGCCGCCGGGCTGGGCCCCCAGGACGTATGCATGCCCGAGCGCGCCGACCACGAAGAAGAAGGCCCGCGAGGCGGCCCAGACGAGGAGGACGAACCGCCACGCGCGCATCCTCGCGAGGCTACTTCTCAGGTACGCTCGCCGCTGCAATGGCGCAGGTTCTTCCCGCCGAGCGAGATCTGCGGCGCGTGATCGGGGACGGGGAGTCGGTGCCCGACGGAGAGGTCGAGGGGCTCGACGAGAGCGACCTGCTCGAGCTCTTCCGCTCGCTCGTCCTGCTGCGGACCTACGACGAGCGCTCGGTCGTCTACCACCGCCAGGGGCGCATCGGCACCTACGCGATGTTCTGGAACCACGAGGCCATCCAAGCCGGGTCCGTTCACGCCCTGGCCGACGAGGACTGGATCTTCCCGAGCTACCGCGAGTCGGCGATCGGCCTCCTGCGTGGGATGCCGCCGGCGACGGTGCTCCAGTGGTGGCGCGGCCACCCGTCGGGTTGGTGGAACCCCGCCGACTACAACGTCGCCTCGATCTGCGTCCCGATCGGCACTCACGTCCCGCACGCGGCCGGCCTCGCCTGGGGCAAGAAGCTGCGCGGCGAGAGCGCGTGCGCGATCGTCTACTTCGGCGACGGCGCCACCTCGGAGGGCTCGTTCCACGAAGGCGTGAACTTCGCCGCGGTAACCGGGGCGCCCCTCGTCCTCCTCTGCAACAACAACCATTGGGCGATCTCGACGCCGCTCGAGGCGCAGACGCGGGCGGAGACACTCGCGGACAAGGCGGTCGGGTACGGGATTCCCGGCGTGCGGGTCGACGGCCTCGACGTGCTCGCCGTCTACGAGGCGACGCGAGAGGCGGTCGCGCGGGCGCGTGCGGGCGAGGGGCCGACGTTCGTCGAGGCGGTGCACTACCGCGCGGCGCCGCACGCGACCGCCGACGACCCGCGCGCCTACGTCGACCTCGAGCGGGTCGAACAGGAGCGGGAGCGCGAGTGCGTCGGCCGCTTCGACGGCTACTTGCGCCGGCTGGGGCTCCTCGATGACGCTGCGGCGGCGGAGATCCGTGCCGAGGCGGCGGAGGCCATGCGCGCCGGGATCGCCGCGGCCGAGGCCGAGGCTCCGCCGGACCCGGCGCTCCTCTTCGAGCACGCCCTCGTCGATCCGCCGGCCGCGTTCGCGGCAGACCTGGCGGAGCTCCGAGCCATCCTGGAGGGCTCAGATGCCAAGTAACTCAAGCCTCGATCCACGTGCTTGTCAGTTGAGTTACAAGGGAGGGTTCGGCTCGTGGCTTCGCTGACGCTCGTCGAGGCCGTCAACGACGCCCTCCACACGGAGCTCGAGCGCGACCCGAACGTGATGGTGCTCGGCGAGGACGTCGGTCGCGCCGGCGGCGTCTTCCGCGCTACGGCCGGCCTCCGCGACCGGTTCGGGCCCGACCGCTGCTTCGACACGCCGCTCGCCGAGGCCGGCATCCTCGGCGCCGCCGTGGGCCTCTGCATGGCCGGCTGGCGGCCCGTCTGCGAGATGCAGTACGACGCGTTCAGCTACCCGTGCCTCGACCAGCTGATCACGCACGTCGGTCGCTATCGCTGGCGGACGGGCGGGAAGATGGAGTTCCCGGTCACGATCCGGATGCCGTACGGCGGCGGCGTTCGCGCGCCCGAGCTGCATGACGACTCGCCCGAGACGTACTACGTCCACACGCCGGGGGTGAAGGTCGCGATCCCGTCGACTCCCGCCGACGCGAAGGGGCTTCTCGCTGCCGCGATCCGCGACCCGGACCCCGTCGTCGTCTTCGAGCCGAAGCTTCACTACCGGACGATGCGGGGCGAGGTGCCGGACGGCGAGCACGTAACCCCACTCGGGAAGGCTCGCGTCGCTCGGGCCGGCGAGGACGTCACGCTCGTCGCCTACGGGGCGATGGTGCCCGTGGCCGAGGCCGCCGCGGACGCGCTCGAGGGCGAGGCGAGCGCGGAGGTGCTCGATCTCAGGACGCTGAAGCCGCTCGACGAGGAGGCGCTGCTCGCGTCCGCCGCGAAGACGGGGCGGGTCGTGGTCGTGCAGGAGGCGCCGCGGACGTGTGGGTACGCCGCCGAGGTGGCGGCCGTGCTCGCCGAGAAAGCGATCCTCGACCTTCGGGGACCTGTCCTCCGCGTAACCGGCTACGACGTTCCCTACCCGTACTGGCAGATCGAGGACGCGTACATGCCCTCGGCCGAGCGCGTCGCGGCGGCGGTCCGCAAGCTGCTCGCGTTCTGATGCCGCCGGCCGGCGAGCGGCTCCGGCTCTGGCTCGAGCGGACGGGCTCGGGCTACCGGCTCCGCGACGCGGCCACCGACGAGGTCGTCCGCTGGGAGGATCCGCGGCTCGACGTCGTCCGTGTCGCGGGGACCTCGTACCGCGCGGACGCGCTCCAGGACGACGGCTTCGCGCCAGGCAAGCGCGTCGCGCTCGTGCCCGAGCCGGACAACGAGGTCGACCCCTACGCGATCGGGATCTGGGACCTCGAGCGGCGGGTCCAGGCCGGCTACGTTCCCGCCGACGTCGCGCGGCGCGTCCGCGCCGAGGCGCTCCAGGCCGTGTCCCTCTGGGAGTGGCGCGAGGACGGGCGGCGCGTCGGGCTCCGCGTGCTGCTCGCGCCGAAGGATGCCTGGATCGGCAGGCCGAGATCCTGATGGCGACGCACGACCTTCCCCTCGAGCGGCGCACGCTGCACGGGCACTTCTCGCGCGACCTTCCGCCCGTCTTGGAGATCGACTCCGGCGACACCGTGCGCATCGCAACGCCGAACGCGGGCTGGTGGCAGACCGCCGACGAGCGCTTCGAGCGGCGGGAGCTGCTGGACGCCGGCCACGCGCTCGCCGGGCCGATCGCCGTGCGAGGCGCTCGGGCGGGACAGACGCTCGCGGTCCGGATCGACGCGGTCCGGCCCGGGTCCTGGGGCGTCACGCCGACGCAGGGACACGGCGGGCCGCGGGGTCGAGCTGAGCCCGTTCCTCGGCGTGCTCGGGATGCCGCCGCCCGAGGCGGGGATCCACTCGACGATCCCGCCGCGCCGCTGGGGCGGCAACCTCGACTGCAAGGAGCTCGTCGCCGGATCGACGCTCTACCTGCCGGTGCCGGTCGACGGCGCCCTCTTCTCGGCCGGCGACGGCCACGCTCGCCAGGGCGACGGGGAGGTCGGTGGCGTCGGGATCGAGTGCCCGCTCGAGCACGTCGAGCTCACGCTCGGCTTGCGCGACGACCTGCCGCTCGAGCTGCCAATCGCGCGCACCGCGGATGCCTGGATCACGTTCGGCCTCGACGCGAGCCTCGACCTCGCCGCCGACGCGGCTCTCGAGGGGATGCTCGAGCTGATGGGCCGTGAGCTCGGGCTCGACCGGCACGACGCGCTCGCGCTCGCGAGCGTCGTCGTCGACCTGCGCGTGACGCAGATCGTGAACGGCGTGCGCGGTGTCCACGCGGTGCTTCGCGACGACGCGATAAGAATCTGACTGTGGCGTACGAGTTCAAGCTCCCGGACCTCGGTGAAGGTCTGACCGAGGGCGAGGTCGCCCGCTGGCTCGTCTCCGAGGGACAGGAGGTCAGCGAGGACGATCCGCTGCTCGAGGTGCAGACCGACAAGACCACCGTCGAGATCCCCTCGCCCGCGGCCGGACGGATCGCGCGGATCCTCGTCGCCGAGGGGAAGGTCGTCCCGGTCGGAACCGTGCTCGTCGTGATCGGGGAAGACGGCGCAGCCGAGCCGGCTGAACCGGCCGCGACGGTGCGTGCCACCCCGCTCGTCCGGCGGATCGCGCAGGAGCTCGGGGTCGACCTCGCGGCTGTGGAGGCGACCGGGCCCGGCGGCCGCGTGACGGAGGAGGACGTCCGTAGGGCGGCCGGGCCTGCCGACGCCGGAGAGGGCCGGCGCGATCCGCTCCGCGGCGTCCGCCGCCAGATCGCCGAGCACTTGACGCGCGCCCATCGCGAGGTGCCGGCCGTCACCTACGCCGAGGAGTGCGACTTCACCGGCGTCGACCTCGACCGCCTCGTCCCGCTCGTCCTCAAGGCCTGCGCCGCCTCGCTCCAGGAGTTTCCGGAGCTGAACGCGCGCCTCGAGGGGGACGAGATCGTCTACCTCGACCGCTACGACCTCGGGGTCGCCGTCCAGACCGACCAGGGCCTCGTCGTCCCCGTCGTCCGCGGCTGCGACAGCGCGTCGGTCGAGGAGCTCGAGGCGGAGGTGCGGCGGCTCGCCGACGCCGCGCGAGCCGGCACGCTCAAGCCCGAGGAACTGCGTGGCTCGACGTTCACGGTAACGAGCGCGGGCAAGCTCGGCGGCATCTTCGTCACCCCGCTCGTGAACTTCCCGGAGGTCGCGATCCTCGGCGTCCACCGAATCGGCCCGCGCCCCGTCGTCCGCGACGGCGAGATCGTGATCCGTGGACGGCGCTCGCGCTGCCGCTTTCGCCCTGAGCGTGATCGCCCGCCTGGAAGCGTCGTAGCGGCGGTCGGAGGACCACCCAGCGTGCAGCGGAGCGCGCCGGAACGGCGCGCGGAGTCTGCGCGGGTTAGGCCGTAGGCCGTTTAAGCCGCTTCGAGCGCCGGCAAGTGCAGGTCGAGCATCGCCTCGATCCGCGGACTCGACACGCGGCCGTCGAGGCGGGCGACGACCCGGCGGTCCTTCACCAGGGCGAGGGTCGGCACCTCGGAGATGCGGAAGCGCTCGGCGAGGTCAGGCCTCCGGTCGACGTCGACGCGCCGGAGGCGCATCCGCTCCCGCTCCTTGCGCTCGAGGTGCGCGAGCAGGCTGTCCATCCGTCGCGCGGGGCCGGAGCGTTCCGAGAAGAAGAAGACGAGCAGGGGCCGGGCGTCGTCGATCACGTCGGTACCTCCACGAGGGGCGGGGGAGTGGAAAGCTCGCGTATTCCCTGCAAACGGGCCGACCAAACGGCCGTGCGACGCTCCCGACTACACTGGCCGGCGATGGGGGACTGGTACTGGATCGGGGTCTGTGCGGGCCTGGGTGTCGGGGGCGCGGCGATGCTGTGTGCTGCCGCAGCGGGGATCCTGATCGGGCTCGCGCTCGGCGAATGGGACGAGGCAATCGGGGGCGCGGTCGGCGGTCCGCTCGGCGTCGCCGGAGCCGCCCAGATCGTCGGCGGCGCGCTCCGCCGCGGCGGCACGCGCTTCGGCACCGCGGCGTTCATCGGACTCGGTGCGCTGGTCGTCGCGGCGCTCGCCTGGGTTCCGGCCCTCGGCTACGTCGAGGCGCTGGCGGTACCCGCGCTCGCCGCGCGGCTCAGGCGTCGAGGCGGCGAGCGGTATGCGGGACTCCGCATCCTTGCCAGAGACTAAAAAGCTTGTCCTCGTCGTCATCGACGGGCTGACGGCCGCGATGTTCGAGGCGGCGGTCGAGCGGCGGACGCCGGCGCTCGCCTACCTCGCCGAGCACGGCCGCTACAGCCGGGCCGTCTCGACGTTTCCCTCGCTCACGCCCGTCTGCCTCTCGACGATCGCCACGGGAGCGGGCCCGGACGTCCACCGGATCCCGCACCTCGTCTGGTGGCACCGCGGCGAGCGCAGGCTCGTCGAGTACGGCTCGTCCTTCGGACGCGGTGACGATCTACGAGGCGCTCGAGGACGCCGGCCTGACCGCGGCCGCCGTGAACGTGACCTGCTATCGCGGCCGAACGCGCCACCGCTCGCTCCTGCCCGGTCTCGCTCGCCCGGCCTACGGGCCGCAGCGCTTCTTCTTCTACAACCTGTTCGAGTCGGACGTGACCGGCGCCCCCATGGCCGTCAAGGGGCGCGTGCTCGGCTCGGTCGACGCCTACGCCGCGGCGGTCGGGCGGTGGCTCGTGACGCGCGATGGCTTCGACCTCTTCGTCTGCTACCTGCCCGACTACGACTTCGCCTCCCACGCGAGCGGCCCCGACGGGGCTCACGAGGCGCTCGCGCGGTCGGACGAGGCGATCGGCGCGCTGATGGACGCCGCCGGGGGCGCGGACGCATTCCTCGAGCGGTATGCCGTCGTCCTCTGCGCCGACCACGGGCAGACGCAGGTGACCGAGGCGGTGTCGCTCGCAGAGCGGTTCGCGTCCGCCGCCGGAGTCGTCGTGACCGCCTCGAACCGCGCCGGCATGGTCTATCGCCTCGAGGACGCCGGCGAGGACGCGCGGCAGCTCGCGCAGCGGCTCGACGGCGATCGCGCCTGCGAGGTGGTGCTCTTCCTCGAGGAGGACGAAGCGGTCGCGCGCCGCGAGGGCGCGGAGCTCCGTTTCTCGTTCTCGAACGACGGTTGGTCGGCGAACGGCGACGGGTCGATCCTCGACGGCCCGGACGCCCTTGCCCGTGCCTGGGCCGCGCTCCGCAATCCCAACGCCGGCGACGTCCTGGTGTCGGCGGCTCCGGACTTCGAGTTCCTCGACCTCGGGGGCCGCCACCACGTCGGCGGCGGGAGCCATGGCTCGCTCGCAGCCGCGGACTCGACCGTCCCGATGCTCACCGTCGGCCTCGAGTGGCAGCCGTCGTCGATTTCCGAGATCGCTCCCGCGGTGCTGACCCACTTCGGCGTCGAGCCGCCGCCCTACGCGCGTGTTCTCCAGCGCGCCGCCTGAAGACCCAGCGACCCTCCGCCGGCTGATGGTGGAGAGGCAGCTGCGTGGCCGAGACATCGAGGACGAGCGGGTGCTTCGCGCGATGGAGCGAGTCCCGCGCGAGCTCTTCGTGCCCGCGGAGCTGCGCTCCCGAGCGTACGACGACGCGGCCCTCCCGATCGGCTACGGACAGACGATCTCCCAGCCGTACATGGTCGCCCGGATCTGCGAGGCGCTCACCCTCCGCGGCGACGAGCGCGTGCTCGACGTCGGCACCGGCTCCGGCTATCAGGCGGCGGTGCTCGCCGAGCTCGCTGCGGAGGTCGTCACGATCGAGCGCCTAACGGAGCTCGCGCGGTCGGCCCGCGAGAGCCTCGCGGCCGCCGGCTACGAGCGGGTGGAGGTGCGCGTCGGCGACGGCACGCTCGGCGTGCCCGACCGCGCTCCCTTCCAGGCGATCGCCGTCGCGGCGGCGGTTCCCGAGCTCCCGGCGACGCTGTACGAGCAGCTCGAGGCCCGCGGCCGGCTCGTCCTACCCGTCGGCACGCGCCGGGCGCAGGAGCTGCAGGTGGTCGTCCGCAGCCCGGAAGGCCCGGCCGTCCTCCGCTCCGTCCCGTGCCGGTTCGTCCCGCTCGTCGGCGAGGAGGGATTCGAGGCTGGATGAGCAAGCGTCTCGACGGAGTGGGCCGCGGTCGTCGCCGGGGCGCACGGCCGGGGTCAGACCCCGGGGGGTGACCCTTTCGGCCAGCCTTGCGAGGGCGCGATCGACGCGAGCGCCGGGTCCCCGTGGACGCGACGGTGACGATCCGGGAGCGCCGGGCACCCGCGGCGTAGGCGCCGGAGCCGGTACCCTCGCCCGCGATGGAGCGCACGCGCGTCGTCGCCGCCCCCACCCCGGACCGGTCCCGCGCGCACCGTGCGCTCCGGGCCCGGCACAACTGGGTCCAGCTCGCGAAGTTCTGCTGCGTCGGCGCGAGCGGGTACGTCGTCAACCTCGCCGTCTACGCGATCCTCCTGCGCTGGGCGGGACTCCACTACCTCGCCGCAGCCGTCTGCTCGTTCGCGGTCGCGGTCACGAACAACTACCTGCTGAACCGCCACTGGACCTTCCGCGGCCAGCGCGGCCACTTCGCCTACCAGGGACTGCGCTTCCTCGTCGTGTCCGCGCTGGCGCTCGGCGCGAACCTGATCTGCCTGCGCGTCCTCGTCGCGCTCGGCCTCGGGAAGATCGTCGCCCAGGCGCTCGCGATCGTGCTCGTCACGCCCCTCAACTTCGTCGGCAACAAGCTCTGGTCGTTCCGCCGCCGCTGATGCGCAGGGCGGCCGTCGTAGCTCTCGCCGCGCTCGTGCTCGCCCCGGCGGCGGTTGCGGCCCCGACCCCGACGAGCGCGGTCTACGACTCGAAGGGCCACCTCGTCCAGACCGAGTTCGCCCCGCCGGACACGTCGCCGCACCTCTCGAAGAAGAAGGCGAGCGACATCGCCCTGCGGTTCCCGAAGGTCGCTGCCTGGCTCAAGCACTACCCGCGGGTGATCAGCTACGACGCGAGCTACGACCCGAAGTCGCTCAACTGGACCGTCCACGTCTACTCGGCCCGGGCGGGCGAGGTGGCGCGGGTCACGGTCGACGACGCCAGTGCAGCCGTGACCCAGGCCTTCACCGGCGCCCAGGTCGCGTGGGGGATGGCCCGGGGCGGGCCGGGCGCGTTCGGCGGCACGAAGATCAACAACCACTGGATCTGGCTTGGCTTCTGCGCGGTCTTCTTCCTCGGCCTGGCCGACCTGCGCCGCCTGAGCAGCCTGCGGAACCTCGATCTGCTCGCGCTCCTCTTCTTCACAGCGTCGCTCTGGTACTTCAACCGCGGCGACATCTTCACGAGCGTCCCGCTCGCGTATCCGCCGCTGGTCTACCTGCTCGGCCGCTCGATCTGGATCGGGATCCACGGCCGCGGCACCGCGACCCGACCCTTCTGGCCGGTTTGGGTGCTCGTCGCCGCCACGGTCTTCCTCGCGGGCTTCCGCGTGGGGCTGAACGTCGAGGCCTCGAACGTGATCGACGTCGGCTACGCGGGGCCGATCGGCGCCGAGCGGATCGTCAAGGAGCACCACGCGCCCTGGGGCCACTTCCCGGTCGAGGACAACCTGAAGCCGTGCGGTCCGGCCAACGCGGAGGGCGAGATCCGCGAGCGGATCCAGACGAACGGCCGCTGCGAGTCCGCGAACCCGCAGGCGGACACGTACGGTCCCGTCTCGTACGAGTCCTACATCCCGGCCTACCTCGTCTTCGGCTGGAGCGGGAAGTGGGACTCGCTGCCGACGGCGCACGCGACGGCGATCCTCTTCGACCTGCTCTGCATCGTCGGCCTCGGGCTCGTCGGGCTCCGCTTCGGCGGCGCGCGGCTCGGGGCGACGCTCGCGTTCGCCTGGACCGCCTACCCGTTCACGCAGTACGTGTCCAGCTCGAACACGAACGACGCGATCGTGCCGGCCTTCCTGATCTTCGGCTTCTGGCTCGCGAGCTCGGCGTTCAAGCGTGGGTTCTTCCTCGCCCTCTCGGGGTGGACGAAGTTCGTCTCGCTCGTCGTCGCGCCCCTGTGGATGACGTACCCCGACTGGCGCGAGAGCTGGAGCCGCCGGTCGGCGGCCTTCTTCGCCGGCGGGTTCGCCGTGGCGACGGTGCTCGCGTTCTCCGTCCTCCTCTTCGAGCCCAACTTCTTCCACGCCGTGAAGGTGTTCTACGTTCGGACGATCAAGTCGCAGATCGACCGCGAGTCGCCGTTCTCGCTCTGGGACTGGCGGCAGTACCACGCGAAGGGGATCCCGGACCTCCATCGCGTGCAGCAGGGGCTCGAGGCGGTGCTCGTCGTCGGCGCGGTCGCCGCTGCGTTCTTCCCCCGTCGCAAGTCTCCCCTTCAGCTCGCCGCCCTCACGGGAGCGCTCCTCATAGGCTTCGAGCTCGTGCTGACGCACTGGTTCTACCTCTACATCCCGTGGTTCTTCCCGTTCGTCGCGTTCGCGCTCCTGGCTCCGGTGGCGGTGGCGGTGACGGTGGAGGAGCAGGAGCCGAGTGGACGCTCCGTCGGCGAGCTGGTCACGGCCGGCTGACGGCCGGCCTGCGGCACTCGCGGCGCTCGTCGCGGCCGGGGTCTTCCTCGCTACTTGGTGGGGCCTGCACCACGACTTCTTCTTGCACGCCGAGATCAGCGACCTTCCCCTCTACCGCGACTACGGCAACGCGATGGAGCGCGGCCTCGTTCCCTATCGCGACTTCGCCGTCGAGTATCCGCCGGCCGCGCTGCCGTTCTTCGCGCTCCTCGGCATGGCCTCTGCTCTCCGCTCGCTGCGCGCCGCGCCGCAGCGGCTGGGGGCGGCGCTCGCGTTCGCGGCGCTCGCGCCGCTCGCGCTCGGCGCGGTGGTGCTGACGCGCTTCGACCTGTGGCCGGCCGCGCTGACGGTCGGCGCGCTCGCGGCGGTGCTCCGCGGGCGGAACCGGCTCGGGCTCGGCGTGCTCGGGCTTGGGATCGCCGCGAAGGTCTATCCGGCCGTCCTCGTTCCGATCTTCCTCGTCCACGTCTGGCGTCGTCGCGGCGCGCGGGAGGCGCTCGTTTGCGCCGGCGTCTGCGCGCTCGTCGTCGCCGCGGTGTTCGTACCGTTCCTCGTGCTCGCGCCGCACGGCGTCTGGGCCAGCGTCGTGCGGCAGACGACGCGGCCGCTCCAGATCGAGAGCGTCGGCGCCGCCGCCCTCATCGTCGCGCACCACGTCGGCGGACTGCACCTGACGCTGCGGTCGAGCTTCGGCTCGCAGAACCTCGTCGGCGCGATCCCGCACGACACCGGTCGCGTGCTCACCGTCCTCCAGGTCGGCACGATCGCCGGGGTCTGGGCCTGGTTCTGGCGCGGCGACAGCGGGTCGCGGGACCGGCTCGTGACCGCGAGCGCCGCGGCCGTCTGCGCCTTCGTCGCGCTCGGGAAGGTGCTCTCGCCGCAATTCCTGATCTGGCTCGTGCCGCTCGTCCCGCTGGTGCGCGGCCGGCGCGGCCTTGCCGCCTCGACCCTCCTCGCGGGCGCGCTCGTTC
Organism: Actinomycetota bacterium; assembly: GCA_005888335.1. The sequence goes on along the minus strand of VAWY01000115.1, from coordinate 19,322 downwards.
TCACCCAGCTGTGGTTCCCGAGCCGGTACTGGTGGCTCGTCTACGGCTTCCACACCCGCGAGACGATTCTCGTCGCTTCGCGCGACGCGATCCTGCTGGTCCTGCTCGCGGTGCTCCTCTGGCCGTCGAGAGCGCTCGAGCCGCCCGATGAGTTACAAAGGGGGTTTAGGGCCCACCGCGACGCGTAGGGCCTCGCAGCTCGTCGCTCGGCCGTCCTCGTCGCACTCGACGACGACGCCCTCGATCCGGACGTCGCCCTCGCCCGGCGAGAACCGGACCGGCATACCCGTCCGCATCCGCCGAATCGCCAGGTCGGCTGCGACGCCGATCACGGAGTCGTGCGGCCCGGTCATCCCGGCGTCGGTGATCGCCGCGGTGCCGCCGGGGAGGACGCGCGCGTCGGCGGTCTGGACGTGCGTGTGCGTGCCGATCACCGCCGTCACGCGGCCGGCGAGCCAGCGTGCGAGCGCGATCTTCTCGCTGGTCGCCTCGGCGTGGACGTCGACCAGCACGACCGTGGCCCGGGCGCGCGCCTCGTCGACGAGCGCGTCCACGACCTCGAACGGGTGGGTCGCCACCTGGAGGAAGAGCCAGCCCATGAGGTTCACGACCGCGACCGGAGCGCCGCCGGCCGCCGGGAGGACCGTGAGCCCGCGTCCGGGCGTGCCGCGCGCGAGGTTCGCTGGGCGGACGATCCGGTCCGAGGTCTCGAGGTACGGCCCGATCTCGGTCCTGCGCCAGACGTGGTTCCCGAGGGTGATCGCGTCGGCGCCGGCGGCGAGGATGCGATCCGCGAGCCGCGGCGTGATGCCGGCCCCGTCCGCCACGTTCTCGCCGTTCACGACGCAGAAGTCGATCCCGCGCTCCTCGCGCAGCCCGGGCAGGCGTTCCTCCAGCGCGCGCCGGCCGGGCGCACCGAAGACGTCCGCGACGAAGAGGAGCTTCAGGGAAGCGCGAGCTGGGCGCCCGGGCTCGGCCTCACGACGATCGAGACGTGGTTGCCGGCGTCCCGCGTGTAGCGCGCCAGCGCGAGCCGCTCGACGCCCGACAGGTCGACCACGCTGCCGATCTTCGATCGCGACGCGGCGAGCGAGGACCCGACCGTGAGGCTCGGATCGGGATGGACGGGCGCGACCGAGACGACCATCGACGGCGCGTTCGTCGGCTGGACGTCTATGCGGACGCCGAAGACCCGGCCGCTGACGACGTAGTCGGTGAGCCCGACGACGGTGCCGTCCACGGGCGCGTAGACGTCCGTCCCGGTCGCGGCGCCGACGTCGAGCGAGGCCGTCGGAGGGCCCGGGCCGCCGCCGAGCTGGTAGTAGACGACCCCCGAGTGGCCGCCGCCGAAGACGCGATGGAAGAGGTGGCTCAGGAACCCTTCGTTGCCGCGCCGGCCGACGGGCTGGAGACCGACGGCGCCGTCGCTGGTCGCGTGGTAGCCGATCGCCGTCAGCGCCGCCTGCGCGACGGGGAGCTGGATCCGAAGGGCGCCGTGCACGGCCACGATCTGTGGCCGGGGCGGCGAGGCCGGGACGAGCCGGCCGACCGGCGCCAAGACCGAGAGCGCGTCGCCTGCCTTCTTCGAGGAGCCGAAGGCGGTGACGAGCGTCGTCGCGACGACGATGCATGCGATCACGGCGAGGCCTGCGAACCGCCGCGCCCTGGGCGCCCTGGAGCGTGTTCGTCGGGCACGCCGAGCAGCCTCGATTTGCTCGGAGGCGCGGGAGGCCATCGGCCGCACGCTAACGAACGGCTCCCGGCCTCGCAACTCGGTGCCGACCGGGGGAGCTTGTGACAGCCTGGGCCTAGGCGAAATCGGGGGTTCCTCCCAGACCTCGTGACGGTCGAGCGCGAGCGCTCCGTCCTCCACGAAGGACCAGTCCCATGCGGGCGGGCGAGGGGGCCTGAGAGTGGTGACGGTACGATGGCCGTCATGCCCGGCGGGGCGGCGAAGATCGAGATCCCGCGGTGGATCCAGCTCGTCGGTCTGCCGCTGCTCCTTGCGCTTGGCTGGATCGTGGCGGGGGCGGTCCGTCACGTCGTCTTCATCTTCCTCGTCGCGGCCCTCGTCGCCCTGCTCTTGAACCCGCTCGTGCGTGCGCTCGGGCGGGTCTGGATCCCTCGCGGCTTCGCTGTCGCGATCGTGTACCTGAGCTTCGCCGCTGCAGTCGCCATGGCGATCCTCGCGCTCGCGACCGTCGTCGTGAACCAGACCCGATCGGCCTCGACGCGCGTGGACTCGTACTTTACGAAGGAGCACGGACAGCCGCCGCAAACCCACGCCGAGCGGGACCTCGACCGGCTCCAGCTCTGGCTCGACCGGCACCACCTGAAGCGGATCCAGATCCGCCGCCAGGGCCACGACTTCCTGAACAACTTCGGCACGAAGGACGCGCAGAAGTACACGTCCAAGGCGATCAACTGGGCCGAGGGCGCCGCGATCTCGGTCTTCCAGCTCCTCTTCAGCGGCGTGCTGATCGTCGTGATCTCGATCTACATGCTGCTCGACATGCCCCGGCTCGCGTCGGCGATCGACCGGCGCTTCCCGCCGCGTCCGGGATCCCCGGCGCTGCTCCCGCGGATCGAGGCGGCGCTCGCGGGCTACGTGAAGGGCCAGGCGCTCCTGTCGCTGATCATCGGCACCAGTGCCGGCCTCGGGCTGTGGGTGCTCGGCGCGGTCGGCCTCGTTCCCGGCGCCGACCGCTACGCGCTCCTCTTCGGGACCTGGGTCGCGCTGATGGAGCTGATCCCGTACCTCGGACCGTGGCTCGGCGCGGTGCCGCCGCTCGTCTACGCGCTCGTCGTCCACCCGCTTGCCGCAGTCTGGGTCGCGATCCTCTTCCTCGTCGTCCACCAGGTCGAGGGACACGTGGTCGTCCCGAACGTGATGGGGAGCGCCCTCCGCCTGCACCCGCTGCTCGTCATCTTCGGGCTGCTCGCAGGCGGCGAGGTCTACGGACTACCGGGAGTCTTCGTCGCGCTGCCGCTCCTCGCGGCGATCCGCGCGATCTGGGAGTTCTTCTCCGACCGGATCGCGCTCGAGCCGTGGGCAGGCGCCGGGCCGGTTCCGGTCGAGGTCGAGATCGAGGAGCCTCCGACAGGGCCTGCTTCCGCCCCGGCCCCCGTTGCGCCCGTCGAGCGGGCGGAGCCTCCGCACGTCCCGCCGGCCGCGGCGAAGCGGTGACGTCCGGACAGCCCGTCCTCTCGGCCCGCGGCGCGGCGAGGCGCTTCGGCGCGCAGACGGCGCTCGCCCCCACCGATCTCGAGGTCGGCGACGCCGAGACGCTCGCGCTCGTCGGCCCGAACGGCGCCGGCAAGTCGACGCTGCTCGCGTTGCTCGCCGGAGCGCTCCAGCCGAGCGAGGGCGTCGTCGAGCGCCGCGAAGGCGCCCGCGTCGGCTGGGTGCCGCAGCGGCCGGCGCACTACGGGAGGCTCAGCGCGCGCGAGAATATCGAGCTCTTCGCGCGGCTCGAGGGAGAGGCCGATCCGGCGCGCGCCGCCGACCGGCTGCTCGCGGCCTTCGAGCTGCCCGGCGACGGGCGCGCGAGCGGGAGCCTCTCCGTCGGGAACAGGCAGCGGCTCAACCTCGCGATCGCGCTTCTCGGTGATCCGCACGTCCTCCTGCTCGACGAGCCGACTGCGTCGCTCGATCCGGGCCAGCGACGGCGCCTCTGGAGCCGCGTGGACGCGCTCCGTGAGCGCGGCGGAGCGATCGTCTTCGCGACGCAGAACGTCGACGAGCTCGAGCGACACGCCAACCGGGTCGTCGCGCTCCGCGACGGGAGCGTCGTCTTCGACGGCTCGGTCGCCGACTACGAGCGCGAGCCCGCGATCGACCTCTTCGCGTGATGTTCACGTTCCTGAGCCGCCGCTGGCGGTGCGAGGCCGGAGGGGACAGTGCGAGAGACCACGGCCCCGGAGAGCATCGTGCCGACAGCGGCGTCAGCCTTTCGCGGAGCCCGGCTCCGCCGGGCGAGAGCGAAACGCGGTGAGGCGCGTGAACGCGCTTCTCCTCCTCCGGAAGGACCTGCGCGTGCTGCGCCGCTCGCCGTTCCTCCTCGCCGTCCTGCTCGCGTACCCGCTCGTGATCGCGGGCCTCGTCGGGCTCGTCGCCGGCTACGCGAACTCGAAGCCCCGCGTGGCGTTCGTGGACGAGGACAACCTGCCGCCCGTGATCGTGCTCGGCGGCCACCGCTTCCACGTCGACCGGACGATCGCGCGGGTCAGCCACGACGTGAAGCTCGTCCGGCTCTCACGTGAGGAGGCGGCGCGGGAGCTGCGCACCGGCAAGGTCGTCGCCACCGTCACGGTGCCGCGCGGCTTCGTCGCCGACCTCCGCGCCATGGTCCGCAGCCCGCGGCTTCTGCTCGAGACGACCCACGGCGGCATCTCGCCGCGTGTGACGCAGCAGGTGCAGGCGCTCGTCTACTCGCTGAACCGCGAGCTCCAGACCGCGTACATCGAGTCCAACCTCCGCTACGTCCGGCTGATCCTCCACGGCGGCGACGGCAGCTTCCTCGGGCGCAAGTTCCAGATCCTCGGGCTGGACGGGACCGAGCAGGAGCTCCGGCAGCTGCCGCCCGACCCGCACCTCGACCGGATCCGGCGGTTCGTCGGCGACGCCCGGCTCGCGCTCGCGCAGACCGACGACGCGCTGCGGGCAACGGCGAATCCGATCGAGCTCGTCCAGGCGCCCGAGCGCGGCCGGACGTGGGCGCTCTCGGCCCAGGTGCAGGCCTACGCGCTCGCGCTCACGATCACGTTCCTGACCCTCGTGCTCGCGGCAGGCGCCCTCGCGGCCGAGCGCGACGAGAACGTGATCGGGCGGCTCGCGAGGGGGCTCGTCGGGCTCGGCGAGCTCGTCTGGGCGAAGATCCTCCTTGCGGCGCTCGTGGCGCTCCTCGTCGGGTTCGCGATCGCGCTCGCCTTCGGACTGATCATCCAGGCCGGCAACGTCACGGGCGGCGAGCCCTGGTCGCGGCTGCCGCTCCTCGCGGCGGGTCTCCTCCTGGCGGGAGCGAGCCTCGGCGGCCTCGGCACACTGCTCGGCGCGGTCGCTCGCGAGTCGCGGACGGCCTCGCTCGTCTCGCTGCTCGTCGTCCTTCCGATCGTCTTCCTCGGCCTCGTGCCCCGCGAGGTCGTTCCCGCTGCCGGCTACGTGAGCGACGCGCTGCCGTTCACGCACGCGGTCCGCTTCTTCGGGGCTGCGCTCTACGACGCGCGACCTTGGTCTGCGGTCGCGCGCGAGGGCCTCTGGCTGGCGGGGCTCGGGGCGGTCTTCGCCGCTGCCGCACGGCTTGGCGCACGTCGCTTGCTCGCCTGACGGGGAGCGCTACACTCGGGTCAAATGCTCCGACTGACCGCTGCCGTCGTCGCGGTCGCCGCCCTCGCGGTCGGCTTCGGGAGCAGCGCGAGCGTCGGGACGGGAACGGTCGCCTGCTCGACGTCGAGCTTCTCGATCTCGTTCGACCCGAAGCGCCGCGTCGTCGTCACGAGCGGGGACAACAAGGTCCTCGCCTCCGCGTCGTTCAGCGCCAGGTCGCTCGGCTCCGAGTGCAAGCGGGTCGCCGAGCCGAAGGGGTTTGCCGACGGCGGCCTGGGTCCCGAGATCCGCAAGACGATCTCGTTCCGCTGCGCCGCGAACGCGCCGATCCGGATCCACGTCAACCCGATCACGGACGAAGCGGGGAAGATCGTCGGCAGCAACCTCGGCGTCGGCATCGGAGCGCCGCGCCTGCGGGTGATCGTCTCGGCAGTGCTGAAGAACCGGGGCGACCCATACGCGTCGCGCGTCTACCGCGCGAAGAGCTACTGCAAGCTCGGCGCGCGCTGAGCGCTGCCTAAGAGCCGGTTTCGAAATGAGCTCCAGTGTGTCGACCGGTCGTTTCAGACGGACGCACGGGCAAAGCCCGCACGTCCTGATGGTCGGCGCCGCCGAGTCGGCGCCTTAGGGCGGCGGCAGGGGCGGGTCGGCCGGGAACCGGTAGACATGCACGTCGTAGGGCCGGAAGAGGTCCTGGAACGCGCCGTTCGTCACCGCGATCGGGCGCGGATGCTGCGCGCCGCGGCCGATCGGCGGCGGCAGCGGCTCCTGCGCCCACTCGAACAGCGCCCTCCCGCCAGGAGCCGTCTCGGCGGGTAGGCCGCTGAACCGGATCGTCCGCACGCCGGACGCGCCGGTCCGCGCGGCAATGAGGTAGAAGGCGCCGGCGGCCCGGCGCGCGACGACCTCGACGTCGTTCGCGAGCCCTGCCGGCTTCACGACCGTCATCTGGATCGGGTCGGTCGCGTTCGGCACGAGCAGCGCCGGGTTCAGCGCGGCCGAGCCGAGCTCGCTCACGACCGGCTTCAGCGCGTGCCGCCAGAACGACCAGTTCCAGCCGAGCGACTTGTCCTCGGGACTGCACACCTGCGCCAGGTGGCCGCCGAAGAACATGAGCCCCCGCGCGCCGCAGACGATCGAGTAGTAGGCCATGAAGCGCTCCTCGTCCAGCGACGGGAAGCACCGGATGGTGTGCCGACGGTTGTCGGCGTTCGCCATCACGGTTCCGTTCCACGCGATCTGCAACGTCGTCCAGGCCGACGCCGGCCTGGTTCCCCCGCTCGCGGCGGCGACCATTCGCCGCGAACACGTCGACGCCCGTGACGTCGAAGGCCGGGCGGTACTTCGCGGCGCCCGCCTGCGTCCCGACCGGCGCCTGCACGATCACCATCGGGTGGTCCGGGTCCAGCTGGCCCGAGAGCTTGTCGTAGGCCCAGATCAGCCCCTGCGGGCTCGTCGGGTGCGCCGGCGGGTTGTTCGGCTCGTCGACCCCTTTGTAGGCGCCGAGGCCGTCGTGCTCGCGGAACCGGGTCGTGATCTGGCTGAGGAGCGCTTCCTCGGCGGAGCCGTTCTGCTGTGGGAAGTTCGGCACGCGCTGGCCGAGGTAGAGCCAGCAGTGGATCCCGTGCTGCTCGGCGTCGTCGAGGCGGTTCTGGATGATCTGGAGCTGCTGGTCGATCAGCGTCTGGCTCGCGGCCGGATTCCACGTCTGCGCCGCCGGCGGAAGGCCGCGGAAGTCGCCCGGGCCGATGCGGATGAAGTTCCCGCCCGCCGCCTTCAGCTCCTGGAGCGCGTCGATTCCGGCCGGCGTCTTCCCGTGGATGGGCGGCGGCTCCGAGAACCCGATCGGGAAGAGCTTGCTTCCGCCCACCACCAAGACTCCGGTCTGGTCGACGGTGACCGTGGTCATGTGACGAGGATTGCACCTCGGCGGCCCCGCGACCAGGGCGTAACCTTCACGCGGTGAGCGCGTTTCCCGCGACAAGGCTTCGCCGCCTCCGCCGCACGCCCGGGCTGCGCGGGCTCGTGCGCGAGACCCGCTTGCACCTCGACGACTTCGTCATGCCGCTCTTCGTTGCGCCCGAGCCGCTCGTGAACGACGCGCTGCCGGCGCTCGGGCGGCACTCGCTCGAAGGCGTCGTCGGCGAGGTCGACGACCTCGTTCGCCTCGGCGTCGGTGCGGTCATCCTCTTCGGGATCCCGGAGGAGAAGGACGAGGACGCGACCGGCGCGTGGGACGACGACGGGATCGTCCAGCGCGCCCTCCGCGAGCTGCGGCCGCGCTTCCCCGAGCTCGTCCTCCTGACCGACGTCTGCCTGTGCGAGTACACCTCGCACGGCCACTGCGGGGTCGTGCGCGACGGCGAGGTGGCGAACGACGAGTCGCTCGAGCTGCTCGTCCGCACTGCCGTGAGCCACGTCGAAGCCGGCGCCGACGTCGTGGCGCCGAGCGACATGATGGACGGCCGCGTGGGCGCGATCCGCGAGGCGCTGCCCGAGACGCCGATCCTCGCGTACTCCGCGAAGTACGCGTCCGCCTTCTACGGGCCCTTCCGCGAGGCCGCCGACTCCGCGCCCGCGTTCGGCGACCGGCGCGGGTACCAGATGGACCCGGCGAACGTACGCGAGGCCCTCCGCGAGTGCGAGCTCGACTTGGCCGAGGGCGCCGACGCCGTGATGGTCAAGCCGGCGCTCCCGTACCTCGACGTGATCCGCGCCGCCCGCGACCGCTTCGACGCGCCTGTCGGGGCGTACAACGTCTCGGGCGAGTACGCGATGGTCAAGGCCGCCGCCGCGGCGGGCCATCTCGACGAGCGCGCGGCCGCGCTCGAGTCGCTCGCTGCGATCAAGCGTGCCGGCGCCGACCTCGTGATCTCGTACTGGACGAAGGAGCTCGCGGCTTGGTTGTGAGGTCCCCCTCGGACCTCTACCGGCGCGCACTCGAGCTGATCCCCGGCGGCGTCAACTCGCCAGTGAGGGCGATGCGCGCGGTCGGGCTCGACGAGCCGTTCTTCGTCCGGCGGGGGAAGGGCGCGTACCTCGAGGACGTGGACGGAAACCGCTACCTCGACTGGGTGCTCTCGTGGGGGCCGCTCCTCTTCGGGCACGCGGATCGGGAGACCGTCGAGGCGGTGCAAGCGGCGGCCCTCGACGGCACGAGCTTCGGCGCGCCGACCGAGCGCGAGGTCGAGCTCGCCGCGGAGATCGTCGACGCGGTGCCGTCGGTCGACCAGGTGCGGCTCGTCTCGTCGGGGACCGAGGCGGCGATGAGCGCGATCCGGCTCGCCCGCGCGGCGACTCGCCGCGACCGGGTGCTGAAGTTCGCCGGCTGCTACCACGGGCACGTCGACGCGCTGCTCGCGAACGCCGGCTCCGGGATCGCGACGCTCGGGATCCCGGCGACGCCGGGCGTGCCGACGGCGGTCGCGCGGGACACGATCGTCTGCGCGTACAACGACGTCGACGGAGTGGCGGCCGCGGTCGCGACATACGGCGAAGGGCTCGCGTGCATCCTCGTCGAGCCGGTTGCCGGGAACATGGGCGTCGTTCCGCCCGAGCCGGGCTTCCTCGACGCGCTGTGCGACCTCTGCGACGCGAGCGGGGCGCTGCTCGTCTTCGACGAGGTGATCACCGGCTTCCGCGTCGCGCGGGGCGGCGCGCAGGAGCGCTTCGGCGTGACGCCGGACCTGACGATCCTCGGGAAGATCGTCGGCGGGGGCCTTCCGCTCGCGGCCTTCGGCGGCCGGGCTGACCTGATGGAGCGGCTCGCGCCCGCTGGCGATGTCTATCAGGCGGGCACGCTCTCGGGGAATCCGCTCGCGACCGCGGCCGGGCTCGCCGTTCTGCCGCGGCTCCGCGATCCGGCCGTCTACGCCGAGCTAGAGCGCCTCGGCGCCCGGCTCGAGAACGGTCTCGCGCCGTTCGGGCGGGTGCAGCGGGTGGGTGCGATGCTGACGCTCTTCTGCCGCGAGGGGCCTGTCCGGGACTTCGAGGACGCGTCCGCGAGCGACAGCGACCGCTACGGCGAGGTCTTCCGGCACCTGCTCGGGCGCGGGATCTACGTCGCTCCGTCGCAGTTCGAGGCGATGTTCGTCTCGATGGCGCATTCGGACGACGACGTCGACCGGACGGTGGAGGCCGTTGCAGAGCTCGCCGGCGGTTGAGCTCTGGGACACGATCGCCGCGGAGGCTGCTCGCGAGAGCGCCCTCTGGGCGGCCGCGCTCCGCCCTCCGGCAGAGCAGGAGCGCGAGTCGGTCTTCTCCCCGCTCGGCGAGGCGCGCTACGCGCTCGGGCTCGAGACGATCTACGAGGCGTACCTCCTCCACTTCGGGCGGCCGCGGCTCTTCGCGCCGCCCGATGCGGACAGCACGCTCCTGCTCGGCGACTACCTCTACGCGCACGGGCTCGTGCGGATCGCCGTCCACGGTGAGGTCACGGCGGTCGTCGACCTCGCGGAGCTCGTCTCGCTGTGCGCCTACCTGCGGGCGGAGGGCGCGGAGGGCGACGGGCCCCTCTGGGCGGCGACGGCGGCGCTCATCGGGGCGGGCGAGCTCGCGGCCGCGCGGGAAGCGCTTCGCGGAGAGAGCGATCCCGCGCCGCTCCTGGAGCTCGCCCGGACTGCCGCAGGGCCGACGGCGGTGGAGCGCGCACTCGAAGCTCACGCCCGGCGCTTTGGTTAGAGTCGCCGCGCCATGAGCCTCCTCGCCTACCTGCTGCCCCTCGCCGCCGAGGATGCCGCCACCGAGGGCAAGAAGGTCATCACGGCCATGCTGATCGTCGGCCTGGTGTTCGTGGGCGTGATCGCCCTCGGCGAGACGACCCACTGGCTCAGGCACCGCCGGCGCCGCTAGAGCACGCTACGGCTCGGCGCTGAAGACGATCACCCGGCTGAAGGTGGTTCCGTCGATCTGGTAGCCGTAACAGCCTGGGCCGCGGAAGCGGGTGTAGCTCGCCGTGTCGCGCCAGCCGCGGAAGTCCGCGCCGACCGGCGGGATCTGGAGGTCGGCGAACGGCCGGGCGCCGCCCTCGAATCCGAGCCAGTTCGTGCCGTCGAGCTGCCGGCCGCGGACGAGGAGCGGGCCTAGATAGCCCGGCGCGACGATCCAGAGCACCTTGGCGTACATCCAGCCGCCCTCGACGCGGCCGCCGTTGAAGTGGTAGATCCCGCCCGGGAAGGGAACCGGGTACGCCGGCCCGCGCCCGAGCGCGATCCCGAACTGCGGCGACACGCGCGCGGCGCTCGACCGTGGACACTGCGCCCCGGGGTCGAGCCTCGGGATGCGAAGCGGGCGGCGGAGTCGCCGGGGAGCGTGCTTCCGGCAGATCGCCTCGTCGGCGACCGGCCCCTCCGAGGGATCGCCGCAGATCCAGGCGTAGCTTCCCGGCCGGAGCCCCTGGCTCGACGGCGGCGGATAGCCGGCCGCGAGGGCGGCGGAGGCGAAGAGGGCCGCGAGCGCTGCCACGGCACAAAGTACAGCGCGAATCGCAGCCGAGTTCCAGCGCCGTAGACTTGCCGCCATGGCGCCTCCGGCGGATCTCCGCTCGTGGATCGCCCTCCTCGAGCGCGAGGGCGAGCTCGTGCGGGTGAGCGCCGAGGTGGATCCAGACCTGGAGGCGACGGAGATCGTCGACCGGACCGTGAAGGCCGGCGGGCCGGCGCTCCTCTTCGAGCACCCGAAGAACGCGACCCATCCGCTGCTCATCAATCAGTTCGGGACCGAGCGGCGCATGTGCCTGGCGTTCGACGCGCCGAGCCTCGACGCGGTCGCCGCGAAGCTCCAGGACGTCCTCGAGATGCAGCCGCCGGAAGGCCTCGTCGACAAGGTTCGGGGCCTGAAGAAGCTCAAGTCGATCGCCGATTCCCGGCCCCAGACCGTCCGGCGGGCGCCGAGCCAGGAGATCGTGCTCGAGGAGCCGAGCCTCGAGGGCCTCCCGATCCAGCGCTGCTGGCCGGGCGACCCCGCGCCGTTCATCACGCTCCCGGCCGTGATCACGCGCGACCCGAGGACCGGCTCCCGCAACGTCGGGATGTACCGGATGCAGGTGATCGACGACCGGACGACGTTCATGCACTGGCAGATCCACAAGGACGGCCGGGCGGACTACCTCGCGACCGAGGGCCGGATCCCCGTGGCCGTCGCGCTCGGCCTCGATCCCGTGACCACCTACTCGGCCTCGGCGCCGCTCCCGAAGCACATCGACGAGCTGATGCTCGCGGGCTTCCTGCGGGGCGAGCCGGTCGAGGTCGTGCAGGCGAAGACGATCGACCTCGAGGTGCCGGCTAATGCCGAGATCGTCCTGGAGGGCTACATCGAGAAGGACGAGGTCGGCGACGAAGGGCCGTTCGGCGACCACACGGGCTTCTACACGCCACCCGAGCCCTTCCCGATCTTCCACCTGACCGCGGTGACGATGCGGCGCGACGCGATCTATCCGTCGATCGTGGTCGGGAAGCCGCCGCAGGAGGACGCGTGGCTCGGCAAGGCGACCGAGCGGATCTTCCTCCCCGCCGTGCGGATGAGCGTGCCCGAGATCGTCGACTACGACCTGCCCGTCGCCGGCGCGTTCCACAACTGCGTGATCGTCTCGATCCGAAAGAGCTTCCCGGGCCACGCGAAGAAGGTCATGCACGCGATTTGGGGCCTCGGGATGCTCTCGCTGTCGAAGTCGGTGGTCGTCGTCGACGAGTGGGTCGACGTCCACGACTACGAGCAGGTCTTCTTCTACGTCTGCGCGAACGTCGACCCGAAGCGCGACGTCCTCCTCTCCGAGGGGCCGCTCGACCACCTCGACCACGCGCCGACGCTCCAGTTCCAGGGCGGCAAGCTCGGGATCGACGCGACCGCCAAGGGCCCGGCCGAGGGGACGCGTCCGTGGCCCGAGGAGATCCGGATGTCGGACGAGGTGCGCGCGCTCGTCGACCGTCGGTGGGCCGAATACGGGATCGAGCTCGGCTCCGCGGCATCGAACGGCGGGAGTCGCCGGCGGTTGTTAGTTTCCCTCTCCCGAGAAACACGAAGGGACTAGCCCAACTGGCGGGGAATGCAAAGCATCTTGCGCCGATAGTTACGTCGTTGACAGGCGCCACAAAGTCCAAGTTGAATGCCCTTGGCTAGCGAAGGAGAGGCGTAACGAAGTGGAACCCCTGCACGGGGACGACAAGCCGCATCTCCCGCCCCCGAGCCTCTGGCCGGTCGGCTTCGCGATCGGCGTCGCCTGCGTCCTCGTCGGGCTGATCGTCAGGCCGCTCCTGATCGTGCCTATCGGGGTCGCGATCATCATCGTCTTCGGCTTCCTCTGGGCGCGCGACGCGACGCGCGGCTTCCGCGGCGCCGTTTCCGAGGTCGAGCCCGAGCGGCGCCCGTCGCGCCGCCGGCGGCGCGCTGCGGCGCCCCCGGCGCACTGGGGCGAGGCGGGGATGCCGGAGCCCGAGCCGGGCGAGCTCGAGCGCTTCCCGCGCAGCCGGTTCCTCGAGGGCGCCACGCTCGGCCTCGGAGGGGTGATCGGCGGGCTCGTCACCGTCCCGGTGCTGGGCCCGGCGATCGCGGAGGCGTTCCTCCACCAGCATCGCGGCGACCTCGACCTCGGCCCGATCGCGAACTTCCCGCTCGGCAAGTTCGTCATCACGACCTTCTTCACCGATCCTGCTGAAGGCGCGGTCAGCCGTCGGACCGCGTACATCCGGAACAACGGCGACTCGACGGGCGGGCCGAGCTTCACGATCATCTCGAACCGCTGCGCTCACCTCGGCTGCCCGGTCCAGCCCAACGGCCCGGTCTTCGACAGCCAGAAAAAGAGCACGACGACGAAGAGCGCCGGGGAGGTCACGCTCACTCCCACGCTTCCGGCCGGCTTCGGCTGCCCCTGCCACGGCGGCCAGTACGACAAGGAAGGGAACCGCACTGCCGGGCCGCCCGTGCGCGGCCTCGACCGGTACGACTACCTGATCCGCGACGGCCACCTCGTGCTGCTCAAGGCGTACAGCGTCGGGCACGTGGACGGCACGGGCGCGAACGCGAAGATCCAGCGCTACCCGCTCACCAACCCGGGCGACCACGTCCACGGCATCGAGTCGTGGCTCTACCCGCTCCAGCCGCCGCACTAGTGGCCTGATGCCCCGCCGCCGCAAATCTCCGCGCCGCCAGCAGCTCGAGCAGATGCTCTTCTATCCGATCGACTGGCTCGAGGAGCGCTCGGGGCTCGTCGGCGGGATCCGCTACTTCCTCTTCCGGAAGGTCCCCGCGGACACGAACTGGATGCAGACGCTCGGGTCGGCGACCCTGACCGCGTTCATCGTCCAGGCCGTCACCGGCGTGATCCTGGCGATGTTCTACAAGCCCGATCCGAGGACGGCCTACCAGTCGATCCAGCACATCACGAACGACGTCACGCTCGGCTGGCTCGTCCGCGGGATGCACCGCTGGGGCGCGAGCGTCTTCATCATCCTGATGTTCCTGCACATGGGCCGCGTCTTCCTGTTCGGCGCGTACAAGTACCCGCGCGAGCTGAACTGGATCGTCGGCGTCCTGCTCCTCGCCATGGGCCTCGGCGAGGGCTTCACGGGCTACCTGCTCCCCTGGGACCAGACGGCCTACTGGGCGACGGTCGTCGGGATCAACATCAACGGCACGGCGCCGTTCCTCGGCCCGTTCCTTGCGCAGTTCCTTCGGGGCGGCGCCGAGATCGGCCCGGACACGATCGCCAGGTTCTACTCGATCCACATGCTGCTTCTCCCAGGTGCGATCGCCGGCCTGATCGGGCTGCACCTCTACCTCGTCGTCCGGCTCGGCGTGACCTCGCCGCCGTGGTCGAAGGAGGCCGCCGGCGCCGAGCGCGCGGAGCCCGAGCCGCCGTCCGACGCCAGGCGCGGCCTCCTCCAGCCCGGAGCCCGCGGAGGGATTCCGCGGTGAGCAGGGAGCTCGACGAGCGCCGAGCGCAGCACCAGCGCTACAAGGAGGACGTCAAGGAGCGCGGGAAGCCGTTCTACCCGTACGCGATGTTCCACGACACGGTGATGAGCCTCGTCGTCGTCGGCGTGATCATCGGGCTCGCCGTGATCTGGAAGGTCACGGCCGGGGAGGATCCGAACAAGCCGGGCCTATTGGGGCCGCTCTACGCCGAGCCCGCCGACCCGGGGACGACGAACTTCGTCCCGCGCCCGGACTGGTACTTCTACTTCCTCTTCTACCTCCTCCGGATCTTCAAGTGGCCGGACACGGTCATCCTCGGCACCGTCGGCATCCCGACGGTCGCGCTCGTCCTCCTGCTCGCCCTTCCCTTCCTCGACCGGCGGCGCGAGCGAAGGGTCCTTCGCCGGCCCGTCGCCGTCGTGGCCGCGATCCTGACCGTGCTCTCGATGGGCGTCCTCACGTTCAAGGGCGCTACCGCGCGCGAGTCGCTCGGGAGCGAGACGCTCGCAGCCGTCCCGACCTGGGCGAAGCGGCAGGGCTTCGAGAACAACAAGCAGGCCCTTGCCGGCGCGAGGCTCTTCGCGACCGTCGGCTGCGAGAACTGCCATACCTACCTCGGCACCGGCGGCTCGAATTTCGGCGCGCCCGACCTGTCGGCGATCGGCAAGGGGCAGCAGGCGTCGTTCTTCGCGCAGTACGTCTCGAATCCGCGCAAGTTCAGCAACAACATCATGCCGATCTACGGCCAGACCTACAGCAAGGCGCAGATCGCCCAGATCGCGGCATTCCTCGCCGCGTCGAAAGGCCCGCACTAGCGGGCGGGCCATGCGCGTCTTCGTCGGCATAACGGGCGCCTCCGGCGCTCCGTATGCCGCTCGGCTGCTCGAGGCGCTCGCGGCGGCCGACTGCGAGATCGGGGTCTGCGCCTCCCGCGCAGGCGTCGAGGTGCTCGCAACCGAGCTCTACCGGAACCCGCACCTCTCCTCGGACGAGACGCTCGCGCGGTTCCTCGAGCACGCGGGCGGCGCGGCCACCCTCTACCACGAGCAAGACTGGAGCTCGCCGTACGCGAGCGGCTCGGCGAAGGTGGACGCGTACGTGATCTGCCCCTGCTCGATGGGCACGCTCGGGACGGTCGCGAGCGGGGCGATGTCGAACCTGATCCACCGCGCGGCGAGCGTGGCGCTCAAGGAGGGCCGCCGGCTCGTGCTCGTCCCGCGCGAGACGCCGCTTTCGACGATCCACCTCGAGAACATGCTCCGGCTGCGGCAGGCGGGCGCCGTGATCCTGTTTGCCGCGCCCGGCTTCTACCACGGAGCCGACCGAGTGGACGACCTCGTCGACTTCGTCGTCGCGCGGTGTCTCGACCAGCTCGGCGTCGAGAACGCCCTCGCGCCACGCTGGGGGCAGCCGTGATCCTTCCGGCCCCGTCTACCGGCGCCTCGTCCGCCAGCACACGGCGCGATGCCGCGTCCTCAGTCGCATCCGGGCAGTCAGCCCGAATGCTCCCTGCGTCCTTGCCTCGCTTGGTGCTGACGGCCGAGGCATCCGGCAACGGAACCGGAAGGATCACGTCGTGAGCGTCGAGACCGGAACGCTGCCGCCGAGCGCGGTCGAGTCGATGTTCGACCGGATCGCGCCGGTCTACGACGCGATGAACCGCGTGATGACCGCCGGGCTCGACCAGCGGTGGCGTGCGCTCACGGCGGCGAAGGTCGTGCGCCCGGGCGATCGCGTCCTCGACGCCTGCTGCGGCACCGGCGACCTCGCGCTCGCTGCGCACGAGGCGGGCGGACGGGTGACCGGCCTCGACTTCTCGGCACCGATGCTCGAACGCGCGCGCCGCAAGTCCGACGCGATCGAGTGGGTGCGCGGCGACCTGCTCGAGCTTCCGTTCGAGGACGGCTCCTTCGACGCGGCGACCGTCGGCTTCGGCGTCCGGAACGTGGCCGACCTCGGACGTGCGCTCGCGGAGCTGCGGCGCGTCCTCCGGCAGGGCGGGAGGCTCGCGATCCTCGAGATCACGACGCCGCGCGGCCCGCTGCGGCACTTCTACCGCCTCTGGTTCGACCGGCTCGTGCCCCTGCTCGGCAAGGCGCTGCCGGGCGGGTCGGCGTACACCTATCTCCCTGCGTCCGTCCGCCGGTTCCCGGACGCCGAGAGCCTCGCCGCCCTGCTCGACGAGGCCGGCTTCGCGACGATCCGGTACCGCTTCCTCGCGGGCGGGATCGTGGCGCTGCATACGGGCGAGGCCGCGTGACCGCTCTCGCCTCCATCCGCACTACGCCCGGTCTCGACGCGTATCTCGACGAGCTGGAGGAGCGCCTCGACGCCGCGGTCGGCGCGCACGGCGGCGTCGTCTCCGCGGTCGGTGCCGAAGCGCTCGCGGCCGGGGGCAAGCGCCTCCGTCCGCTGCTCGTCTTCCTCGCCACGCCGCCGAGCGAGCCGGCCAACGTCGCCGCCGGCGTGGCCGTCGAGCTCGTCCACATGGCGACGCTCGTCCACGACGACCTGATCGACGGCGCCGCCTTCCGGCGCGGCCGCGCCTCCGCGTGGCAGGAGTTCGGTCCGGATGCGGCTCGCGCGGCCGGCGACTACCTCTTCGCGCGTGCGTTCGCCGAGCTCGCGGGCGCGGGTGATCCGAACGACGTCGCGCTGCTTGCCGACGCCGTCCTCTGTCTCGCCCGCGGCGAGGCGCTGCAGCGCCGCCAACGGCATGACCCGGACACGTCCATCGACGCCTACCTCGAACGGTGCGCCCTCAAGACGGGGAAGCTCTTCGAGGCCGCGTGCGGGCTCGGCCGCGGCGGCCTGGGCGCGTTCGGGCTCGCCCTCGGGATCGCGTTCCAGATCACGGACGACATCCTCGACTGCTCCGGTGAGACGATCGAGACCGGCAAGGTCGCAGGCACCGACCTGCGCGAGGGCACGCCGACGCTCCCGCTCCTGCTCGCCGCTCGCGAGGACGAGGTAGTGCGCCGCGCGCTCGCGGGCGGGCCGCTCGACGGCGCGCTCGTCCGCGTCGCGGCGACGTCTGCCCTGACGCGTTCGCGCGAGCTGGCGCGGGCGTACGCGCTGCGGGCGCGCGCGCGCCTGAACGGCGAGCTTGGGCGGGAGGAGCTCGAAACGCTGACCGACGCGGTCGTGGAGCGCGACTCCTGATGGCCGTCGCGCTCGACGCGCTCGAGGTCGTCCGCGAGAAGGTCGAGTCGGGCGAGCGACTCGACTTCGAGGACGGCGTCGTCATCGCCGAGTCCGACGACCTGCTCGCGCTCGGCGAGCTGGCCGACCTCGCGCGGCGGACCCGCGGCGGCACCGACGACGTCTACTTCGTCCAGAACCTGTACTTGAACCAGACGAACGTTTGCCGCGTGAAGTGCAAGTTCTGCGCCTTCGCGATGACGCAGAAGCAGGCAGGCGCCTACACGATCACGACGCCGGAGCTCGTCAAGGACGCGCTGCGTCAGCGAGAGGTCGCCGGCTTCACCGAGATCCACATGGTGAACGGCGAGAACCCGCACGTCGGCTTCGACTTCTACCTCGACACGACCCGCGCGCTGCACGAGGCGATGCCGGACGTGCACCTGAAGCTCTACACGGCGAGCGAGATCCACCACATGACGACGCTCTCCGGGCTCTCGCACGAGCGCGTGCTCACCGAGCTGCGCGACGCCGGGCTCGGGTCGCTCCCGGGCGGCGGCGCGGAGATCTTCGCCGACCGCGTCAGGAAGCTGATCGCGCCCGGGAAGGAGTCGCCGGAGCTCTGGTTCCACACGCACCGGACGGCCCACGGCCTCGGGATCCCGACGCACTGCACGATGCTCTACGGTCATGTCGAGACGTACGAGGAGCGGGTCGACCACCTGCTTCGCCTGCGGGCCCAGCAGGACGAGACCGGCGGCTTCCTCGCGTTCATCCCGCTCGCGTTCCACCCCGAGAACACGGTCTTCGAGCGGCGCGGGTGGCGGCACACGACCGGCGCGGACGACCTGAAGATGATCGCGCTGTCGCGACTCATGCTCGACAACGTGCCGAACATCAAGGCCTACTGGATCATGATGGGGATGCCCATGGCCCAGGTGGCCCTGCATTTCGGGGCGAACGACGTCCAGGGCACGGTCGTGCGGGAGGAGATCTTCCACGCCGCGGGAGCGCAGACGGCGACCGAGCAGAAGGTGGAGGAGCTCGTCCGCTTCGTGCGGGCCGCGGGCCGCGTCCCCGTGCAGCGCGACACGCTCTACAACGAGCTCAGGCGGTGGGCCGCGTGACGGCCGGGCGTCGGCGCGCGGGGGCCGCGGCTGGGATCGCGGCGAGCGGGTTCGCGCCGATGTTCCAATTCCGGCACGGCTCGTCACACACGCGTGCGCTTTTGGGCGATACGCTCGGGCGTGAGCAGGGGGGCGGGTCGGGACCCGAGGTTAGACGCGTGTGCCAGAAAGAGGGGCGCGGCGCGTGATCCGGCTCGGGCGCATCGCCTACGTGAACATGGCGCCGGTCTTCTACCGGGTCGACGCGCCGTTCGAGGAGGTCAGCGGCGTGCCGACGGACCTGAACCGCGCGCTCCTCGCCGGTGAGTGCGACCTCGCGCCGATCTCGTCGATCGAGTACGCGCGCCACGCCGAGCGGCTGCGGATCCTCCCGCGCCTGTGCGTCTCCTCGCAGGGCGCCGTCGAGTCGATCCAGCTGGTCTCGAAGACGCCGCTCGAGCGCGTCCGTACCGTTGCCGTCACGCCGGAGAGCGCGACTTCGGTCGTCCTGACGAAGGTGCTGCTGCCGGAGGCCGAGCACGTGCCGCTCGGCGAGGAGGCCGATGCGAAGCTCCTGATCGGGGACGCCGCGCTGCGCAGCGCGTTCGAGGACCCGACGCCGCACTACGACCTCGGCCACCTGTGGCTCGAGCGGACGGGCCTGCCGATGGTCTTCGCCGTCTGGGCCTGTCCCGATCCGCCGCCGGAGGGCCTGCCGGAGCTCGAGGACGCGCTCGTCGCGTCGGTCCGGCTCGCGCGCGCGGAGCCGGAGCAGCTGGCGTACGAGGCGAGCGAGCGCTACGGGTACCCGGCCGGCTTCCTCGCCCGCTACTTCGAGA
>VAWY01000295.1 GCA_005888335.1 Actinomycetota bacterium | reverse complement strand
TCGAGCGCGCCGCCGGCACCGGCGACGCCCTCATTACGCGCCTGGCCCCGTCGTCCGATGCCGCCACGCAGGCCCGCGCGCTGGCCGACCGGCGCCACCGCCCATGGCCGGTGCCGGACCGGCCCTGGGTTCAGGGCCAGACCTGGCTCGACGTGCTTTTCGCGCACTGGTCGCTGCCGGTCGAGGCTCTGCGACCGGTCGTGCCGGCAGCGCTGCCGCTCGACACCTTCGACGGCGGCGCGTGGCTCGGGATCGTTCCCTTCGAGGTCCGCGGGCTGCGCGCGCGGGGCACACCGCCCGTCCCCCGGCTGTCGCGCTTCCCGGAGACCAACGTTCGCACGTACACCACGGTCGGGGGTAAGCCCGGCATCTACTTTCTGAGCCTCGACGCCACGAATGGCGTCGCCGTCGCCGTCGCCAGGCGGACGTACCGCCTGCCGTACTTCCGCGCGCACATGTCTCTCGAGCGCGACGGCGGGGAGGTCGCGTACCGCAGCCGGCGGAACGCGCCGCAGGCCGCCCTTGCGCTGCGCTACCGGCCCGCCGGCGCGGTCTTCCACGCGCGACCCGCGACGCTCGAGTACTTCCTCACGGAGCGCTATTGCCTTTACACGCTCGACGAGCGCCAGCGTGTGCTGCGCGCTGACATCCACCACGTGCCCTGGCCCCTCCAGCCCGCGGCCGGCGAGTTCGAAGTCAACACCATGACCGCGCCCTACGCCATCGACCTGCCCGACGAGCAACCGCTGCTGCACTTCGCCGCCCGCCAGGACGTCGTGATCTGGTCGCTGCGGCTGGACTGACCCTGTCTGTGCTCCTCGGGGCCTACCGGCGCCTGGGCGCCGATCCGCCGTTCGGCGACCCGCGCCGTGATCACGGAGCGGTAATGGAGGGCTACTACTGGCGGATCGTCGACCTGGCGCGCGGGTGCGTGGTGATGGTTCTGTGCGGCGTGTGCGCCGGCCCGCAGGGGCGGTGGGCGATCGTTGCGCTGGCCCGCCATCCCGAGCGCCTGCTGCGCACGGCGATCGTCCCGGAGGCGAGCGCGGACCGGCGCGGCCTCGGCGTGAGGGCAGGCGCCGTCCTCCAGGGCGACGACGAGCGGCTGCGCGTCGACCTCGGTGAGGGCGCCCGCCTCGATGTGCGCTTCGCCGACCGGGTCGGGTGGCCGCACCGGGCCTTTGGGGCGCTCGGGCCAGCGCACGTCGTCCCCGGCCTGGCGCAGTACTGGCACCCGCACCTGCTGGGCGCGCGAGTCGAGGGCAGCGGGCTGGAGGGCGCGCTCGGCTATGCCGAGAAGAACTGGGGTCCGGCGTTCGCGCCGCACTGGTGGTGGGGACACGCGTTCTTCGCGCCCGACGTGTCCGCCGCGTTCGCCGGAGGTCCGCTGCGCCTGCTCGGCCACGCGGTGGCGCCGACCGCCGTGGTGGTGCGCCTCGGCGCCCGGGTGCTGCGCCTCGCGCCGCCCCTCGCTCACGTACGCGCGGTCGGCGGCGGCTGGCACGTGCAGGCACGCTCGCCGCGCTGGATGGTGGAGCTCGAGGGGGAGGCGGCACCGCACGAGCTCTATGCCCTGCCCGTCCCGGTGCCCGGCGTGCGATCCACCGAGCCGCGCTCGCGCCAGGCGCTCGCGGGTCGCCTCACGCTCGCCGTCCGCCGCGGCAGACGCACGGTGTTCACCGGCGAGTCGCTACTGGCCGGCCTCGAGCGCGGCTGACTCGGCCCGGCGGGCGGCGATCGCCAGCGCCTCCGTGCCGATCAGGCGCTCGAACTGTCCGATGACCGCCCAGAGCACGCGCAGCCGCAGCGCGCCGCGACGGTCGACCGGCTGCACGCGTGCCTCGCTGACGAGCTCGGAGCGTCCGTCGCCGTCGGGCTCGACCCAGTGCCCGAGCAGGACTCGCACCGTCCCCGGCTCGTCCCATGCGGCGAACGCCTCGGGGCTCTCGATGACCGGATAGTCACGCGCCAGCGTCCAGATCCGCCCGCAGAGGCCCGAGAGCGAATGGTCGTCGCCCTCCTCGAGCACGACGAACGGATGGCGCGCGAAGATCTCGGCGAACGTCGCGTCCGGCGGCGTGCCGGGCAGGCGCCAGCGAACCAATCGCTTCAGGACGTGCGTGTCGTTCAGCCGGACGTCGCGGGCTGCGCGCCAGAGCGCGTCGGGCGGAGCCGCCGCGCTGCGCCGGTGGTGCGTGCAGACGGCCGGGTTGGCGAGCCAGTGATCGAGGCGAACGTGCAAGGGTGGTCGGCGCGCGATGCGCCTGATTCAGCACAAGAAGGAGGCGTACTGGTTCTACCGCTTCCTGTCGCTCGTCTACGACCGCGTCAACCCGCTGTTCTGGACGGAGGCGATGAGGGCCGCCGCCCTGGCGCTCGCCCGCTTCGACGATCGCGTGCTCGACGCGCTCGATGTCGGCGCCGGGACGGGCTTTACCACGGAGGGGATCGTCGCGCGCGTCGACGCGAGCCGCGTCGTCATGCTCGACCAGAGCCCGCACCAGCTCGCGCGTTCGCGCGCCCGGCCGGCCCTGGCGCCGTGCCGACGGCTGCTCGGCGACGCGGAGGCGCTCCCCTTTCCCGACGCAAGCTTCGACCGCTACGTCTCGGCGGGCAGCATCGAGTACTGGCCCGACCCGCAGCGCGCGATCGCCGAGGCTCATCGCGTGCTGCGCGCCGGCGGCGTGGCGCTGGTCGTCGGGCCGGTACCGCCACCCAACCGAATTGCCAGGACGCTCGCGCGCGTGTGGATGCTCTTCCCCACCGAGGGCGAGTACCGCGCCTGGTTCGAGCAGGCGGGCTTCGGGGACGTGCGCGTCGCGCCGCTCGCGCCGGAGTGGCACCACGGCGCCTACGCGGTGGCGGTCGCCGGGACGAAGACGGGTGACCGCGCGGCCGCCGGCGTGGCGGCGCCCGTTGCCGAGCGCGTCGACGAGCCGATGACGATGCGCCGCCGGGCGCTCTTCGCCGCGCGATTCGCGCTGGGCTCGCTGGCCGGCGCGGCGTTCATCCCGATCGCCGTCCTGGCCCGCGCCCGCCGCCGCCGGCGGGCGCCGCGGGAGGCGTGATCGGCGCGCCCCCCATCGCGATCGCCCGCGCGTCGCCGTTCGGCGTCCTGTGGCGCTTCTCGCGCCCGCACACCATCATCGGGACCGCGCTCAGCGTCGCCGGGCTCTACGTGATCGCCGCGAGCGAGCTGCCCGGACCGGCGCCAGCCGTCAGCGACCTGTGGTGGACGCTCGTCGCGGCGCTCACCGTCAACGTCTTCATCGTCGGGCTCAACCAGCTCGAAGACGTCGAGATCGACCGCGTCAACAAGCCGTTCCTGCCGCTGGCCGCCGGCGAGCTGACCCGCGGCCAGGGCCGCGCGATCGTCGCGGTCGCGGGCCTGGTGCCCGTCGTGCTGGCCCTCACGCAGGGCCCGATCGAGCTCGCCGGCGTGCTCACCGGCCTACTCGTCGGCGCGGCGTACTCCTCGCCGCCGCTGCGCCTCAAGCGCTTCCCGACCCTCGCCGCCCTGAGCATCTCCGGCGTGCGGGCGGTCGTCGTCAACCTCGTCGTGTTCCTGCACTTCTCCGGTGGCGAGATCGTCGCCCCCGTGTGGGCGCTGACGCTGTT
>VAWY01000294.1 GCA_005888335.1 Actinomycetota bacterium | reverse complement strand
CGAGCTCGTAGCGGCCCGGCTTGAGGTTGGCGCTGAGCGTCTCGCTCTGGCCGCCGGCGAGGGTTGCACCGTGGGCGACCGTCGAGCTTTCGACGACGGAGCCGCCGCTGACCTTCGCGGGAGCCGGCACGATGCTCAGGCCGTGCATCGTGGCGCCGGCGTTCTTGACGTTGAAGGTCACCTTGCCGGCCTTGACCGACGGCGTGGTGGACTTGATCCACATGTCGCCGAGCGTCACGCCGACGCCGTCGGGCGCGGTGGCCTTGGCCGCCGCGGGCGCCTTGGGCAGCGGCGCGCCGGGCGTGTGCAGCATCCCAGCCGCCCCGCGGACCATGTCGCCGAAGGCGTGGGTGACGAAGGGGAAGTTGCCCTTCTGGTCGAGCGTGAACTCGACCCAGCCGCCCTGCGACGGCGCGAGGTTGACGGTCTGGCTGTCGTGGCCGACGGCGCCCTCGACCACGGTGCGGTCGAAGACCGTGCCGATGACGTGGAAGGCGCTCCACTTGCTCGGGCCGGCGTTGAGGACGTACATCCGAACGCGCTCGCCCGGCCGGACCGTGATCGGGTTGGCCTTGTACTGGTTGGCGTAGCCGTTGAAGGCGATGACGTCGGGCTTCTCGGCCGCCATCTTCGCCGCGTCGGCGCCCTGGCCCGGCGCGCCGAGGTAGTACTCGGACTGCGTCATCCACAGCTCCTTGTCGACCGCCGGCAGGCCCTTGGGCTTGACGACCATCATCCCGGCCATCCCGTTGGCGGTGTGCGTGAGGACCGGCTGGGTGGCGCAGTGGTACATGAACACGCCGGGGTGCTTGGCGACGAAGCTGATCGTCAGCCGCTTGCCGGGCGCGACGTCGGTGTAGTAGCGGCTCGGCGCGACCTCGGCGGCGTGGAAGTCGATCGAGTGCGGCATGGTCACGCCCATCGCCTTCGAGCCGCCGTTGACGAAGGTGACCTTCACGCGGTCGCCCTGCTCGACGACGATCGGCGCCGAGGCGGCGGTCCCGCGGTACTCGCGGCCGTTGACCACGTAGGTCCACGCCTCGGTGGGCGCGAGGTCCGGGGCGACCTGGGTGACGTGCTGCATGACGTCGACGGTGAACTTCTTGACGGCGCCCGCCGGCACGGCGGGGAGCGTCGGGTCGACGGCGTGGAACTTCTCGAACTTGACGCCCTTCGCGTCGGCGAGCGTGGGCGCGGGCTTGTCGGCCGCGGGGACGGCCACCGCGGGCGCCGCGGCGCGGACGGGCGCTGCCGCCGACGAGCTGCCGTCGTTGCGGATGAGCAGCGCGGCGAAGGCGACGACGGTGCCGAGCACGGCGACGAGCGCGGTCAGCCCGAGGCCCACCATCATCCACTCGCGCCAGACCTTTGCACGGTCGTCGGGTCGGGGCGGCTCGGAGAAGCCCTCAGCGGCGTGGTACTCGGCCGGCAAGAGCGGCGCGTCGACGGCGCCGGCGGCCGGTCTCTCCTGTTCGGTGATCGTGGTGGACATGGCTCGTTCCTCCGGGTTTCGCGTTACTCAGAGGATCGGCGCACGCCTACGCGCGGGCTACGGGGCGGGCTACGCGACCCGTTGCGGGAAACCCGAAGCGCTCAGGCGGCCGCGCCGGTGGGCGCGAGCTGGGCGAGGCAGCCGCTCAGGTGGCGGCCGATGACCTTGCCCGAGGGCCACCACGGAAGCTCATCGTCGACCGACGCGCCGCCGTCCACCGGCTGGCCGCGATCGTCGAGCTCGGCACGCAGGTACAACGGCGCGTCGGCACCGAGCAGGCGCGCGCGCAGTACGTACCGCGCTCGCTCGTCGGGGACCGGCGCGCCGGCCGCCGCGGCGATGGCCGCTGCCGCCGCATCGGCCTGTTGGGTGGCCAGCCCGCCCTGCTTGACGGGGAAGGTCGTCAGGTCGCCGGCCGCGTAGATGCCGGGCACGTCGGTCACCCGGCTGTCGCGGTCGGTGGCGATGAACCCGTTCCAATCCGCGGGCACACCCGCCAGGCGCGGCCCGGCGAGCTGTGGGACCGCGATCACGCGCTCGGCGGCGACGGTGCCGCCGTAGCGCAGCTCGAGCCCGTCGCGGGTCACCGCGCGGGGCAGCGCGCCGCAGATGACGTGGACGCCGTGATCGGCCAGCAGCGTGCTGACCGCCTCGCTGCCCGGGCGCCCGAAGACCTCGAGCGGCTGGCGCTCGGGCGTGACGAGCGTGATCGAGGCGTCGGCGCCTTCCTCCTCGACACGCCGCGCCGCCATGACCGCCAGCTCGTAGAGCGGCAGCGTCCACGCGACGCCCAGCGGAGCGGCGAAGACCACCCGCCGGAGGCGCCCGTCGCGCAGCTCGTCGAGGACGCGGCGGACGTGGTGGACGTCGCGCTGGTCGCGGAACGTCAGCGCTCCCGGGATGGCGGCGCGGCGCCGGGCGCCGAGTGCGAGCAGGAGGGAGTCGTAGCCGCGCGTCTGTCCCGAGGCCAGCCGGACCGCGCGCTGCGACGGCAGGACGGCGGTGACGGCGTCGCGCCGGAACGCGGCGCCCGCGCGGGCGGCTAGCTGCACCAGCTCGAAGGCGACCACCTCGTCGGCGCCGAACGGCTCCCCGGTGGCGCTCGGGCGATAGCGCAGTAGCGGATCGCTGGCGATCAGCTCGAGCGTCACGCGCTCCTCGGCAAGGGCGCGCAGCGCGAGCAGCGCTTCGACGGCGGCGAAGCCGCCGCCGGCGACGATCACGTGGTGCGGGCCGCTGGGGGTACGCGAAGGCAACGACATGTCACGTTCAAGGATCGGCACGGTCAGGCGGGGGCGCATCCGTAGTTCTCCGCCGAGAGGAGCCGCGCGCCAAAGAACGGCGCCCAGCGGGGCGTCCCGTACCACCATCCCACCGTCACGCGGCTGGGGAGGACGAGGTCGCCGAACCGGCGCTCGGCGTCGACGGTGGCGCCGCACGGGATGTACCCGCGGAGGCCGTGCGCGCCGCTGTCCCACGCATGACGCTGCAGCTGCGAACGCCGCCGGCGGCATCGAGCTCGAGGCGGACCTCGGGGCGCTCGGGCGGGACGTCCCAGGACGCGACGATCACGTCCTCGCGCTCGGCCCGCCACTCCACGCCGCGGCTGGGCAACAGCGCCGCCGGCGCCCAGATCGCCGCCTCCACCGCGGCGCGTCCGGCCGCCGATCGCGCGGTGTCGGCGTCGTCGGCATGGATCACTGGCACGCGGCCGAACAGGCGGACGTCCATGCTGCCGGCGCCGTCGGCGAAGCGATCGACGGCGCGCAGGACGCTCAGCGGTCCCCAGCCGACGCGCGCGGACCAGAGGAACGACCGCCCGTCGCCGTGCCAGGTCGCGCGGAACGGAAGCCACGCGCTGACCTTGATCCGCCCTCGCATCTGCAGGCGGACGCCCGCGCTCAGCGGCGCGCCCGGGCGCAGCGCGTGGGTGAAGCATCGCCGGACCGGCTCGTCCAGGCCCTCGACCATCGCCGGATCGAAGCGCGTCAGGGTCCCGACGCTCATACGGTGGCGAGCTGGGGCCGCGCGCGCCGCGCGGCGCGCCGGACGCGCCACGGCCACAGCGTCACGACCGCGGGCCGCAGGACCGGGTCGGACCCGTAGACGAGGACGACGAGCATCGCGCCGTAGATCGGCAGGTGGCCGATCAGCTCGGTGTTGCCGAAGAAGAACAGCGTCGCGTTGAACGGGATGCCGGCGATGAGGATGATCACCTGCGGCAGCGCGCCGGAGATCAGCAGCAGTCAAAACAGCACCTCGATGGCGCCGGCCAGGCGGGTGAA
>VAWY01000293.1 GCA_005888335.1 Actinomycetota bacterium | reverse complement strand
CGAAGTCGCGGATGTACGCGCGGGTGCCGTCGAGCATCCCGCGCACGTCCTCGTCGCTGGCGCCGGGCGCCTTGTGGCCGGCGATGATGCTGCGCGGCGACAGCGCCTCGACCGCATCGATGCTGGCCAGCCACTGCTGCCACTCATCCGGCGTCGACAGGGCCAGCATCACATGGATCCGGTTGTAGACGACGTCGCCCGGGACGACGGTGCCGATCGCGGGGATGTGCACGACGGTGCTCGGCCGGATGTCGCCCTGGCCGACCTCGATGATCCGCAGCTCCGCGTCCTCGAGCTCGATTTTGTGACCGTCGAGCGGCTCCGGGATCACGGTCGGCCGCACGAAGCGGTCACCGAACATGATCTTCCAGAGGCCCGTCTCGTTCTCCGAGTTAGCGGTGATGTAGTCGATCACGCCTGGCGTGGCGAGCGCGCGGGCACGGGGAAACCGCTCGAGCAGCGGCCCCAGGCCGAAGTGATGATCGGCGTGCCCATGCGTGATGTAGATCGCCGTCAGCTCCTTCCCGGAGTCCTCGATCATGTCTCCAAGCGCCGCAACGTCGGATGCCATGAACTGTGCGTCGATCAGCACCGTCTCGCGCTGCCCCACGATCAGCGTGGAGGTCGTCGGGGAGAAGGTTCCCCGAGCGCCGTCGAACTCGTGCATCGGGCTCGTGTATACGAAAGCCTGGAGCCCCGAGGCTCCCCCAGTCGCTGTGTCAGCCGTGCCGGCGCTTGTGCTCATGCTGCCTCCCGGTCGCTCGTCTCTGGTACGGTTGCGACATCGTACCATGAGCGCGACGCGCCTGAAGCGCGCCGCGATGACCACAAGGGGTCAGCGTGCGCCACGACGTCGAGTTCAGAACCGAGGACGGCACCCTGCTGCGCGGCTATCTCCATGCCGGCGAGGACCCCGCGCCCGGGATCGTCATGTGCCACGGGTTCTCGGGCGTCAAGGAGCAGATCGACCACTACGCAGCGGTGTTCGCGACGGCGGGGTACTCGGTGCTGGTCTACGACCACCGGGGGTTCGGCGACTCCGATGGCACGCCCCGGCTCGAGGTCGACCCCTACCGCCAGATCGCCGACTGGCGCGACGCGATCAGCTTCGCGGCCTCGCGGCCCGAGTTCGATCCAACCGGCGGGTTCGGGATCTGGGGATCGAGCTTCGCCGGCGGCCTGGCGATCGTCATCGCCGCCTGTGAACCACGCGTCAGCTGCGTCGTCGCGCAGATTCCGCACGTCCGAGGCCCGCGCAATTCACGCCAGATGTTCAGCACCCAGGAGCGCGAGCAACTCCTGCCACTGATCGCGAAGGACCGCGAGGCGCGGCTGGCCGGCGCAGCACCCGCCACCATCCCGGTGTTCACCAGCGATCGCACCGCGCTCTGCGCTCTACCGCCGGCGATGCCGGCGGACTTCATTGCGGAAACCGAGCGCAACTATCCGACGTGGCGCAACGAAGTGACACTGCGGTCGGTCGCCCACCTCATGGAGTGGGACTCTGCCGGATGGCTCGTCAACCTCGCGCCAAAGCCGCTACTGATGATCGTCGGCGCCCGAGACCAATGCACGTTCGCTGAGATCCAGTGCGAGGCATTCGAGCTCGCTGCCGGCCCGAAGCGCCTCGTCGTCCACCCCGGCGGCCACTTCGACACCTACACCGACCACTTCGTGCAGACGAGCCGCGAGGCACGCGAGTGGTACCGCGCGCACCTGCCCGTCTCGACGGGGAGCGCACGCGAACCGGCGGCAGCAGTGTGACGATCCGCCCGCAGAACCGTTGCGAAGAGCGGGGTAGTTGGTGGCGCGCGCGCTCGTCGCGGGCTACTGACCCGCAAGCCGACCGACGCGGTGCCGACCTACACCGCCATCACCTGCCGTCGTGGCGTGCCCCGCTGCTTCACCCCGAAGCAGATCCGCTGCTCGCTCTCCAGCCTCGAGCTGACTTGCCCAGGCACCCCCGACCTGCCGCAGAAGCGGACGGCGAACGCGCCTGCCGCGCCGCGGCTGCGCGTGACAGCGAAGAAACGGGCCGCGTGCTGCGCGCCACCGTCCGCGGCGCAAGCGACTCAAGGGCGCTGGTGGCCGTGCAGGCCCGAGGCGTCGAGCTCCTGCGCCGCGTGCTGCTGCTGAAGGCCCGGCAGCGCGGTGGGCACACCGCCGAGGACATCTACGTGCCTCCCGAGCACACCTATCGCCTGGCCGCGGCGCTGGCGGCCAACGACGTCCCGCACGCCGTCCACGTCTTCGCCCACGGACCCCATAGCCTCGGCCTCGCGCGCGGCGCAGACGACGTCTCCGCATGGACGGCGCTCGCCGCCTCGTGGATCGCCGAATACGCATGAGGAGCCGATGAACATCTCGCTCGACACCGCCCTGGCGATGCTCGCGCGCGGCCGCGCTCATGCCGCGGTGATCGACACGACGACCGACGCGGTGCTCGGC
>VAWY01000114.1 GCA_005888335.1 Actinomycetota bacterium | reverse complement strand
CGCGCCACCCGGGTTGGCGTGGCACCCGCTGGGGGGACCGGAAACCTTCGACGCGGTCGAACTGGGCTACGTGATCGCCCCCGCCGATGTGGCGCTCTGGGCACCTTCCCACAGCGCGTCCTCACGCCGCGTCGGAACCGTTGAGGCCATCGTGGTCGCGCCGCAAGCCGAGGCGGTGATGGTCAGAGTCCAGCACGCCACCGTGCGAGCCGGCCGGGGCCTGGAGGGTGACCGCTACTTCGATCACCGCGGGACGTTCTCCAACGCCCACGGGCGCGGCCACGACCTCACGCTCATCGAGGCGGAAGTTCTCGACGCATTGAGACTTCCGCGAGGACAACTCGCTCCCGAGGAAGCCCGTAGAAACGTCGTCAGCCGCGGCATCGACCTGAATGCTCTTGTCGGGAAGCGTTTCCGGATCGGCGACGTCGAGTGCTTCGGCCAGCGCTTGTGTGAGCCGTGCGCCCATTTGGAGCGCTTGACTGAGAAGGCGGGAAAGCCGGGAACCCTCCGGGCCCTCATCCACAAGGGGGGACTACGGGCCGACGCGCTGACCGACGGCGAGATCCGCGTCGGCAGCGCAATCGGGCCTTGCTGACGGCACGGCCGCGTCGATCTGCTCGCCGTCGGCGGTGATGCCTGCGCGGCCTGCGCGCACTCAGTGCGTGCATCGCGCGACCTCCGTCAGTCAGATCTCGCCGGCCGTTCGCCGATCCTCGGCCCGACCACCGTGACCTCGGGGACCGGCTGCATGGCCCACTCGGGCGGCTCGACGCCGGCCCGATCCGCGGAGCGACGCGCGAGCGTGCGCTCGAAGCCCGCAGGCGCGCAGATGAGCAGGTACCTGGCCGGGGCTTCGCTGCGGTTGGCGAGGGTGTGCGGGACCCCTCCGGCGGCGAAGGCCAGCTCGCCGGGGCCGGCTGTCGTGATCTCGTCGCCGAGCTGGAACGTCAGCTCGCCTTCTAGGACGTAGAAGGCTTCGTCGAAGTCGTGCACGTGCAGGGGCGGCCCCGGAGCGCCGGCGGGCATCCTGTTCTCGATCACGGCGAGGCGGCCGCGGCTCTGCTCGCTGCGGACGTAGATCTCGCTTGACGATCCGCCGGTCGGCATGTCCTCGTCGCCGCCCGTCAGGCCTCGCGTCCGCCCAGCCGCGCGTCGAGGTAGGCGCCGAGCAGGAACTTCGTCTCCGTCAGCAGGGCCTCGTTGCCCTGCGGGGTCCCGCGGAACGCCTCGCGCAGCAGGCCGTCGCCCACGAGGACGACCATCCGCGCCGCGCCGGCGATCGATCCCTCGTCGGCGTCGGGCCAATGGACCGCCAAGATCCGCTCGACCGACCGCGCGAAGCGGCCGCGGGCCGCGCGCGTCGCATTGCGCACGCGCTCGGTGCGCAGGCCGCCGTACCAGAGGGCGCGGAACCCGGGTCGCGAGCGGAAGCCGGCGCGGAGCGTGTCGACGAGCGCGCCGACGGCGTCGTCGAGCGGCGCCTGCTCGTTCGCCTCCGCGACGCCCGCGACGAGATCCTCGAAGTCGTCCCAGTAGCGGATCGCGACCGCGTCGACGATGGACTCGGCGTCAGGGAAGAACCGATCGAGGGACCCGACCTGGACATCCGCGACCCGGGCGATCCGGGTCGTCGTCAACGCCCGCGCTCCCTCCCTCGCCAGAACCTCGTCGGCGGCATCGAGGACGCGCTGCAGCTGGTCGTCGCTCATGCGTCACGGATTATCAGCCGAGAACGTGTCGCACGCGCCCGGCTCGCCGCCGCGCCGCCCGGTGTCGAACCAGTGCCGGCGCTGTTGAGAGGTGCCGTGCGTGAAGGAGTCGGGGTTCACGCGCCCGGCGGCCTCGCGCTGCAGGCGGTCGTCGCCGACCGCGGAGGCGGCGTTGAGGGCCTCCTCGATGAGAAGGTCATCGGCTTCATAGCCGTCAAGTCCGACACCGGCGAGCTGTTTCTCCTCTTCGTGGACCCCCTCGCGCGGGGCAGGGCGTGGGCCGGATACTGTTAGAAGCCGCGCACGATGCGCTGCGCGCCGCCGGGCGCAGGGAGTCGTTTCTCTTCACCGAGGAGCGCAACGCCCCGCGCCCTTGCCGTGTATGCCGCGGCCGGATACTTCCCAGACGGCACCGTTCGCGAGTCGGAGTTCGACGGCGCGTCGCTGCGCGAGCTCCGCCTGGTCAAGAAGCTCTAGCGCCCCTCATCGTTCACACCAGTTCGGTGGCCGGTGCGTCTCTGACCTCGGTCACGTCGCGTCGCGTTATCGACAGGAAGACGACCAAGGCGAGGATGCACCCGAGGAAGATGTAGCTGGTGCCGGTCGTTCCCAGACCGAGGCCGCCGTACTTGGAGCTGTGTTGCGACATCCAGTCGCCGATCGACGCGCCCAGTGGGCGCGTGAGGATGTACGCCAGCCAGAACGCCAGCACCGCGTTGAGCTTGAACACGAGATGGGCAACCGTGACGGCCGCGATCATGCCGCCGAAGATCAGGATCGACGGGCCATAGCCGAGGCTGAACTTCTCAGCCGAGAGATCGCCCGCCGCGGTGCCAAGCGCGAAGGTGAACAGGATCGCGAGCCAGTAGAACGCCTCGCGTCGCGTCGTGAAGATCGTGTGGATCGAGAGCGTGCGCTCGACGGCGAACCACGTCGCGAAGACGGCGGCCAGCACGATCGCGAAGACGATCGTGCTCGTCGTCAGGGGCACGTTGTAGCGGTCGGTCATGTTGTCCGTGATGAGCGTGCCGAACACGCTGATCACGACAACGACCAGCCAGTAGACGCCCGGGACGTATCGGCGCAGTCGAAACTGCCAGACCAGCAGCGCGACGAGGAGCGCGCCGGCGACGTAGGTCGTGTTCGACAGTCCGAAGCCGAGGTTGACGTTGAGGTAGTCCGCCGCCGTCTCACCGACCGTCGTGCACATGATCTTGATGATCCAGAAGTAGAGCGTGACCTCAGGGACCTTGTTGAGCATCCGCCGGCCGAGCGAGGCGCCGCTGATCAGCGCCGCGCGCCGGTGCGCGGCCGCTGCGACGGGCCCGTTCGAGGGAACGGAGATCACGGGCAGCCCGAGGTGAGCTACGCGGTGAGGTAGGTCGACGTGCAGCCAGCCCTCGAGGTGGTGCGGCGCCGTCGCGATGATGAGCTCGTCGAACGGCTCGTCGTGCAGCGTCTCCTCGATGGCGTCCATCGGATCGTGCCTGATCGACACGAACCCGCCGACGGATCCTCCGACGGCCTCTTCGATGGGCGGGAGGGCCTCAGCGAGCACGAGACGGGCGTCGTCGGCCTTGGCATGCCGCTCGGGGTGCCTCGGATGCCATTCCGCGGGGGCAGGATTCGGCACGAGGACGCGGGCCTGGATGGGGCCGCGTGCCACGCGTGTCCGGATCGCGTCCAGCAACTCGGGGGTCGCCGCGGCCTGGTCGGTGACCACGAGCACTCGGGTCGGGGATGCGGATGGCACGGAGCTCCTTCGGCGCGGTTGTGACTGCAGAGATCTCTCAGCCGGCGCGAGGTTCGCGCAAACCACCTGACTGCGACCTGACTTGCAGCGGCCCCCTCGGCGACGATGGTGAACCCCCGCGTGGCCTGCTCGCGGGCTGACCAAGGCCTCGGCGTTAGGCCGTGCGGCTTTGGGCGATCGCCTCGGGAGCTGTTCGATCGATCGCGTCCCAGCCGACGTCCGCCGCGCGAATCGCGTGCTCAGCCGCCGCGCCGCCGCGCACCCCGAACAGGCGCTTGGCGAACAGCAGGTAGACGACGACGGCGACGTTGACGACGAAGGCGACGATCTTGAATGGCGAGACACGGTTGGCGATCTCGTAGACCTCGAGTGGCAGCAGCGAGGTGGTGACGACGAACGTCAGGTACTCCGCCCAGCGCCGCTGGTACCAGAGCCCGACCGCCTCGATGCCCTCGACGACGGCGTAGACGAGGAGCACCGTGCCGAAGAGGTGCAGCCTGGTCGAGGTCAGCGAGAACAACCGGTCGATCTCGTGAAGCAGCCCGTGGCGGGCGTGGCCCTCGCCGCTGACGGCCCCGCCCTGCAGGTCGGCGACGACCCGGTAGAACGTTGCGCGCAGCTGCGCACGATTGGCGCTGAAGACGAGGATGGTCGCGCCGAGCGCCCCGAGCACGACGAAGTGCAAGGCCCGGTTGACAGCGATCAGCCGCAGGATGATCTTGTCCCGCAGCGGGCGGCCGCGCAGCGGCAGCTCGATGTCGTCGCGGTCGGGCGGCGTCTCTCGCGTGCGGTGCGCGGGCGGAGGGACCGGCAGCCAGCTGTCGCAGCGCAGGCAACGGTGCCACCGCACGCCGTCGATCTCGCGCGCGATGGCGGCGTCGGAAGGCCTGAGCGTGCGGGCGTCGAGTCCGACCAGCGCGTGGCCGACAAGCCCGCAGACGAGCAACTCGTAATGCAAGCGAGGGCGGAACCGGCTGGGCCGTTCCCGGCGAACACCCGGCGGCCCACCGACCGGCGCAGGCGTCGGCGTCACGGCGGGAACGGTAGTCGGCGCCGCCGGCTGACAGAGCGCGCGCGGCGTCCTCACACGGCCGGGAGCGCGGCCCCGCGCAACGTCGATACGCCCGCGCGGCGCCGTGTACCGATCAGCGGCAGATCAGGAACGCCGTGCCCGCCACGGTCTGGCCCGGCCTGACCGTCGGGCCGTGGTCGACGATCACGCGCACGAAGGTGCTGTGGTAGCCGCCGACGAGCTGAGGGCCCACCTCGCCCGTCCACGACAAAGCCGGAACTCCGTCGCCGGACGCCCGGAGGTCCGCCCGCTGGCAACCCGGTCACATCGCTAACGCGAGCACATGCCGCCGCGCGCGTCCGGCAAGGGACGCCCGGCTCTCGCGTGAAGCGAGAGCCATCGATCGTGAGGCGCCGCCGGCCGACCGGTGAGAATCGGCCGCATGCCGTCGTCTCACGCCGCCGACCGAGCACACCACCGGCGCCACTTCAGCGGCCGCGACCCGCACGAGCGGCATCGCGCGGCCACCCCGCTCGAACTGCTCTACGACCTCACGATCGTCGTCGCGTTCGGCACAGGCGCCGATGAGCTGGCGCACTATGTCGCGGAGAGCCACATCGGCGCGGGCATCGCGGGTTTCACGTTCGCCGCGTTCGCGGTCAGCTGGGCGTGGCTGAACTACTCGTGGTTCGCCTCGGCCTACGACACCGACGACTGGGTCTTCCGCCTGGCGACCATGGTGCAGATGGCGGGCGTGATCGTGCTCGCGCTGGGGCTGCCGCAGATGTTCGCCTCGATCGACCATGGCGACACGCTCGACAACGGCGTCATGGTCGCCGGCTATGTCGTCATGCGGGTCGCGCTGGTGTCCCTGTGGTGGCAGGTCTCGCGACAGGACCCTGAGCGGCGACGCGCCGCCCACGTCTACATGGCCACGATCGGCAGCGCTCAGGTCGGATGGGTGACGCTCGCGATCCTCGGCCTACCGATCGGCGTGACGTTCGCCCTGTTCAGCGTCCTGATCGCCCTCGAGCTCGTCGGTCCCTTCATCGCCGAACGCAAGGCGAGCACGCCCTGGCACGCCCATCACATCGCCGAGCGCTACGGCCTGCTCGTGATCATCACGCTGGGTGAGGTCGTCATCGGCACGGTCGCCTCACTGAATGCGCTCGTGCATGGCGAGGCGGGCTGGACCGTCGATGCCGCGCTGCTGACCATCGCCGGTGTCGGCCTCACCTTCGGCTGCTGGTGGATGTACTTCGCGGTGCCATGGGCCGAGCCGCTGGTCCGCCACCGCGAGCGGGCGTTCCCCTTCGGCTACGGGCACCTTCTGGTCTTCGCCGCGCTCGCGGCGATGGGCGGCGGGCTCCACGTCGCGGCGTTCGGCCTCGAGGGCGAGACGAAGATCGGACCGACGGCCACGGTCCTCAGCGTCGCGATCCCCTTTGCGATCTACGCCGCCGCGCTTTACGCGCTGTACTCAATTCTCATGCGCGCGCACGACCCGTTCCACCTCGGCCTGATCGCCACCACGACCGCGCTGCTGATCTTGTCCGTGACGCTCGCCGCGGCGGGCGCGAGCATCGCGGTCTGCCTCGTCGTGCTCGCGCTGGCGCCGGTGGTGACCGTCGTGGGCTACGAGACGCTTGGGCACCGGCACATGGCGGATGCACTCGATCGGCTGTAACGAGCCGGACACCGAAATCGCGGGCACCGGCAGGCATCGAACGGCTCATGCACCGAGCCCGGTAGCAACGCCGATCGGCAGCCACCGGATCCGCTCCCGTATGTCCTCAGGGGCAGTGGCGAGCTCGCGTTCGATCGCCTCTCGCCCTTCTCGAAAGTGCTTCCAGCCCTCGTAGTGGATCGGGATGACGGTGCGCGGCTGAACAAGCCGGCACAGCTCTACGGCCTGCTTGGCGGTCATCGTGTAGCGCACCGGACCTGAGATCGGGAAGCGCACGCCGCCGAGATGCAGGAGGGCGGTGCCGACCTGCAGGCGGTCGGCGACCTCGCGCACGCCGTCGTAGAGCACCGTGTCACCCGAGATCCAGACGACGCCGTGCTCTTGTCCCTCCCACCGCAGCGCGAACCCGATCACGTCGCCGACGATCGGGCGGCTCAGCGGAGGGCCATGGCGGCACGGCGTTGCGGTGACGTCGATGGCAGGCCGCCCTGGGGCCTCGAGCCGCGTGCTCGCCCATGGCACGAGACCGCGGGCGTCGCCGCCGAGCCGCTTTGCACCGGGGACGGTGGTGATGACGGTGCCCGCCGATGGCAACAGCGCCCAGCCGGCGGCGTCGAGGTTGTCGTCGTGGTGGTCGTGGCTGAGCAGCACCGCGTCGATCGGTCCGAGATCGGCCGCGGCTATGGCCGGACCGGTCAGCTTGCGCGACCCCGTGCCCCAGCCGAAGCGATACGTCCGACCGGGCGGGTCGAACGTCGGATCGGTCAGCAGCCGCCAGCCTGCGACCTCGATCAGGACCGTGGGACCGCCGATGTGGGTGACGCTGACGTCCACTGCGCGCCACAGGAGTATCGAGGACCGAGCTCCTCGGGCCGGCGCCCGGAGACGCGCGATACTGCCCGGCACAAGGACTCCCCCATGCCCATCCGCCGGGTCTCCCGCGGAGCAAGGAGCTCACATGGCCACGATCACCCAGCGGGAGACGGAGCAGGTCGACCGGGCGAATGCGACCGGCAAGACGCCCGTCGTCTTCATCCACGGGCTCTGGCTGCTTCCGAGCAGCTGGGACCGCTGGGCGCAGGTGTTCGAGGAGGCCGGTTACGCGGGGGTGACGCCGTCGTGGCCCGACGATCCCGAGACCATCGAAGAGGCTCGAGCGAAGCCCGCGGCGTTTGCCAACAAGACGCTCGGCCAGATCGCCGACCATACCGCCGAGGTGATCGGACAGCTCAGCAACAAGCCGGCGGTGATGGGCCACTCGACGGGAGGGCTGCTCGCCCAGATGATCGCCGACCGCGGTCTCTCTGCCGCCACGGTCGCGATCGATCCCGGCCCCTTCCGCGGCGTGCTGCCGCTGCCCGTCTCGGCGCTGAGGTCCGCCGCACCGGTGCTCGCGAACCCGCTGAACCGCAGTCGCGCCGTCACGCTCACCTTGGACCAGTTCAAGTACGGATGGGCGAACGCGCTCAGCGACGAGGAGGCCCGGCAGCTCTACGAGACCTACCACGTGGCGGCTCCCGGCGTGGCGCTGATGCAGATGGCGAACGCCAACCTGAATCCGTGGACCGAGGCGAAGCTGGACCCCGACAACCCCGACCGCGGACCGCTGCTGATCATCGACGGAGAGAAGGACCACACCGTCCCGTGGGCGATTGCCAACGCGTCCTACAAGCGGCAGCGCAGGAACGCGGCGGTGACCGAGATCGTCAAGATCCCGAACCGCGGGCACTCGCTGACGATCGACAGCGGCTGGCGCGAGGTCGCCGACACGGCGCTCGCATTCGTGAAGCGCTTCGTCTAGGACGAACGCGCTCCCGCGATCGGGCGAAGCGGCAGTGTCCGCCAGCTAGCGTTTCCACGCCGTCACAACTCCGGCCGCGGGCGCATGCCGACGCGTGAGCGCCGGCATCGTCGCTGAGATACTCAGGTCATGACCGGCACCGACCCGACGTACCACGAGGGAGCACGGCGCCTGCAGGACAGGTTCGATACGCGCCGACTCGCCGACCGGCTGGACGACCGGTTCCTGCGCGAACCGGTGATCGGCGAAGCAGACCGTGCCTTCATCGAGCGAATGGACATGTTCTTCCTGGCGACGGCCGACGCGGACGGCCGCCCCCAGTGCTCGTACAAGGGCGGCGAACCGGGGTTCGTCCGTGTGCTCGACGAGCGCACCGTCGCGTTCCCCAACTACGACGGCAACGGCATGTACCTCTCGATGGGCAACCTGGCCGTCAATCCTCACATCGGGATGCTCTTCATCGACTTCGTCTCCGAGCGCCCTTCGCGCCTGCGGCTGAACGGGCGTGCGAGCATCCACGAGCGAGACCCACTGCTCGACGCCTACCCCGAAGCGCAGTTCGTCGTCCGGGTCACGGCGACGCAGGTCTTCCCGAACTGCCCTCGTTACATCCACCGCCTGACGCTCGTCGAGCGCTCACGCTTCGTACCTCACGCCGGCCGCGCAACGCCTATTCCGGAATGGAAGCGCAGCGACTGGGCCTGCGACGTGCTCCCAGCGCAAGACCCGGCGCGCCGGTAAGCAGGCCAACCCCTCCATTTCGCCCGGAGGAGAAGTCTGATCAGACGGGCGTCTCCGTTGCTGACACGGGGACTCCCGCTCGTGCGATCCCTAATCCGGGCGCCACTCGATTGCGCGGTTGGCGGTGACTCTTGCCGCCATTTGCGCAGCGCGCTGGTCGGCCAAGGCAGGAGTGCGCCTGGTGGCTACGCGTGCGCGCGGCGCCGCGCCGCCGGGCGGCGCAGCACGTTGGCGTGCGAGACGATCGCGAGGCCCCACCCGACGATCGGCCAGATCGGCCAGAAGTAGCCCATGCCGGTGAGCGCCCAGGTGACGACAAGCACGGCCATGACGCTCAGGTAGAAGCGCAGGTGCTCGACGAACTCGCGGTGCTCGTCGCCCGGGGCACGAGGCGCGCGCGGCAGGTCGCTGGTCAGGGCGACGAGCTCACGCCGGGTCTTCGCGGAGTACGCGGCCTCGATCCTCTGGTCGAGCTCCTCGACGTCCAGCCGGCCGTCGCCCGCGTGGGTGCGCAAGGCGGCGATGACCTCCTCGCGCTCGGCGTCCGACGCTCTGACGTCATCTGCCTTGATCCGCGTGGCCGCCATGACGTCCGACCGGTAGTCGTGGTGGTGATGATGTCTCCGCCCGCACATAGACTGCACGATAGACCGTCCAAACTGGACCGTCCACTGTGAATC
The DNA here is from genome assembly GCA_005888335.1 of Actinomycetota bacterium. Next base: position 3,605 of record VAWY01000114.1, on the reverse strand, counting down.
GCCTCACACCCGTGTCCTACATCGTCCTCGGGCTGATCGACGCCGCAGGCGAGGCGACCCCCTACCAGCTCAAGACCGCCGCAGCCGCCAGCGTCGGCAACCTGTGGTCCGTCCAGCACGCCCAGCTCTACAGCGAGCCGCTGCGCCTCGCCGACGCGGGACTGCTCGACGAGCAGCGCGAGGAGACCGGCCGCCGGCGGCGTGTGTACCGACTGACCGACGCGGGACGCGAGGCGCTCACCGCGTGGCTCGCCACGCCCGCGGACGGCTTCACCGAACTGCGCGACCCCGGCCTGCTCCAGCTCTTCTTCGGCGCCGAGCCCGGGCCGCTCGCCGCCGCTCAACTCGGCCTCCACGAGCGCAGGCTCGCCGAGTACGAGACGCTGCAGCGGGAGGCGGGCGCAGCGATGACGGAGGGCCAGCATCTCACGCTCGAGGCGGGCATCGCGCACGAGCGCGAGTGGATCCGGTACTGGCGAAACCTGGCCCGCGACTAGCTAGGAACCTCCCGCCCGTTTCCGACAGGAACGGGCGCCGGTGAGCCGCGGATAGGGTCACGCCATGACGCTCGACGGGCTGACCGTCGCCAACGCCGGCAGCGCCGGCCCTGTCGTGGGACGGCGACCCTCGCGCCGCCTACCTGCTGATCGACGACGGCGTCTCGAACATCGTCCGCGTCGACTACGACGTCGAACGCGAGGCTCGCGAACTGCGGATCGCCGGCCATCCCGACTCAGACCGGCTCGCGGCGCTACGACGGACCGGGAGATTCGCCCCGGCGGCACCGAGCTCCTGACCACGCCCCCGCGGGCGCCGCAAGGTTCGGTCGCTACGCGTTAGCCCGGCGTCCGAGCCACCCGATCAGCGCCCCGAGCACCAGCCCAGCCTCGGGCGCCAGGGGTACGTCGGTGGTGAGGCTGATGACGATGCCGAGGGCCAGTCCCGTCACCGCGCCAACCACGACTGCGGCTCCGACGGTCATATAGCGACTCTAGGTGAGCCCACGGCTCATGGCTGCGACTGGGCGCGCCGGGTCCGATAAGGCAGCGACCGCCGGACCCGACCGTCCCGGTTCTCGCGCGAAGGAGCGTGGCGCTCGGGTCGTGTCCGTGGAGGTGACCGAACCGACCACCGACCACGCTTTTATCCTGAGTACCGTGTGGGAGGCGAGATCGGTCGCGCTACGCGGGTTGATCGCGGGGCTGTGTGTCGCCGCGGCGACCGCCATCGCCGCCTTGGTCACCGGCGAATTTGACGACACCCATTGGCGCGTCATCGCGACGAGCCTCGGATTCAGTCTCTTCTCCGCGTTCGGCGCCAGCGGCGACGCGCTTCGGCGACAGACCGCCGATTGGCGGGTGACGCTCGGCAAGGCGACCGCTGGGGCGGCGCTCACGGGTTTCGTGCTGCTCGTACTGGCCGTCTGGTTCCGCGACGACTCCGAGACGCTGTGGCGCGCGTTCGGCGTGGCTGGACTGCTCGCGCTGTCCGGCTCACACGCGTCGTTGGTGCTACGGGCACATCGTCGCGATGACACACCACTGGTTTCGGCGCTCGTCTGGACGTCGATCGTCACCTCGGTGTTCGACACGGTCGTCGGCGACGTGGCGATCATCGGGACCGTCGACGACGTGAGCGACGGCTTCGTGAGGCTGGTGGCGGTCGTGCTGGTGATCATGGTGTTGTCGACGGTCCTGGCGCCGTTGGCGCGCAAAGTCGCCGGCACGCCGGTCCGCGTGGAGACCGACGCATTTGGCGGCCGTCCTGCGGCGCTCACACTCGCCGGTCTCGCCGATGAGGTCGCCGCCGCGGCGAGCCGGCTCGATGCCGCTCGCACCGCCGCCGACGCGCACCGTGAGGCAGCCGCGTTACGCGAGCTCGCGGCCCGCGCTCGCCGATGACACGCGCAACGATGCAAGAGGCGATCGTGCCCGCGACCCTTACCTAAGCGTGTGACGTCCAGTCGCGGTTGTCGCGCGAAGCGAGACTCTGACCCCTACGGCGCCGTGGCCGCATCACTTTCATGGCGTGCCCATGCCAGCGCCGCGAGAGCGGTTCGGGGCGTCCCTCACGGGGTCGGACCCTGTTTGAACGTCGCGTCGAGCACCGCCGGGATGGCGTGCCCGGGCGTAGGCTCGCAGCAATGGACTTGCCACCCGGCCCGCGCGCTCCGGCCGCCTGGCAGACCGTCGCATGGACGATGCGGCCCGCGGCCTTTCTGCGGGGCGTGCACGATCGCTTCGGCGACCCGGTCACCATCCGCACCTACTGGACCGACGAGGCGATGGTGCTCTTCTCTAGCCCCGACGCGGTTCGCGAGGTCTTCCTGCTCGACCCGGCGATCGCGCCCGCCGGGCAGAGCTGGGAGTTCCTTCGGCCCTTCGCTGGGCCCCACTCGATCCTTGTCCTGGACGGCGAGGAGCACCTGCGCGAGCGGCGGCTCATCCAGACGCCGTTCCACGGCGAGCGCATGCGCGGTTTCGCGCCGACCGTCGCCGAGCTCGCGCGGCGGGAGCTCGACACGTGGAGCGGGCGCGTCAACACGCTCGAGCGGATGCGCCACCTGACGCTCGAGACCATCCTGCGCGTCGTCTTCGGCGCCCGCGACGACGAAGACGTGGCCCGGCTGCGCGACGCCGTCCACGGCGCGCTCGGCACCGTCCGCTCGATGCCGCGGATGCTCGCCATGGCGCTCGTCCAGCGCGATCTCGGGCCACGCAGCCCGTGGGGGCGCTTTCGCCTCGCGGTCGATCGCTTCGACGCGCTGCTCCTCGACGTCGTCGCGCGTCTACGGGCGCAGCCGGGCGGCGACTCCGTCCTCGCCCTCCTGCTCGAGCAGCGCGACGAGGACGGCAACTCCCCGACGGACCGGCACCTGCGTGACCAGCTCGTCGCGCTGCTCGTCGCCGGCCACGACACGTCGGCGGCGTCGCTGGCCTGGGCCTTCGAGCGCCTCGCGCGTCACCCCGCCGTCCACGCGCGCTTGCGCGACGGCGACCCCGCGTACCTCGACGCCGTCGTCAAGGAGGTCCTGCGGGTGCGTCCCGCCCTGACCATCGCCCCGCGCCGGCTGCTCGAGCCGGTGCGGATCGCCGGGCGCCAGCTGCCCGCCGGCGTCCACGTCGCCGCCTGCCTCTGGCTCGCGATGCGACGGGAGGACCTGTGGCCCCAGGCCGCCGCGTTCAGGCCGGAGCGCTGGCTCGACGGCCCGCCGCCGAACCTCACGTCGTGGATTCCCTTCGGCGGCGGCGTGCGCCGCTGCGCCGGAGCACGCTTCGCCGAGATGGAGATGCGCGAAGTGCTGCGCGCCGCGGCGGACCTGACCATCCGGCCGGTTCGGTCCGAGCCCGAGCGCGCACGGCGCAGCGCGCTCGTCGTCACGCCGCACCGCGGCGGTGAGGTGCTCGTCGGCTGACCGTCCCGCGACCCCGCAGCACTGCTCGTCGCGCAGAGCGGCATGTGTTCTCGGCTGAGCCGGCTGCGCATCAACGTCGATTGCCCGGCTCGGAGTTGATCCGCTTGCCGTCCGGGTGCGAACGTCCGCTTGAGCCATGCCAAGCAACAAGGGAGGCGAGATGAGTGCCGAGCAGCTGGTGCGGCGGATC
>VAWY01000113.1 GCA_005888335.1 Actinomycetota bacterium | reverse complement strand
TTCTCTTGGTAGCGGTCGTAATCCGGCCACTCCTTCGTCATGATCGACCACAGCTCGGCCCTCTCATCGGGTGTCGCCGTGCGCGCGTGAGCAGCCATCTTGTCGCCCTTGACCTGGATCTCGACGTCGGGGTTCGAGTCGAGGTTGAGATACCACGCGGGGTGCTGCGGCGCCCCACCTTTGGAGGCGACGACCAGGTAGTCGTCGCCGTGGCGGCCGTAGATCAGCGGGTGAAGCCTACGCTGCCCCGAGCGCCGGCCCGTCGTTGTGAGGATCAGGGTCTGCGTCCCTTGCCAGTCGTGCCCCTCCTCGCCGTCAGTCGCGAGGTAGCGGTCGATGTGCTCCTGTCCGAACAGCGGCATATGAGCTCCTCTCCTTTCATCAATTGAAAGCCCTCACCCTGGGTGCGACCGGTGGGGATTGACGACCTAGAACAGCGGATCGCCGTGCGGGCACGAGATCGTGGCCCACTCGCCCGGGAGAGGCAAGGGATCTTCGGACGCGCGTGAGCTGGCAGCGCTCGCGCCAGGCGGTCTTCAGAGCGGATGCGCACGTAGACGCAAGGCGAGCGAATGGCGGCGCCGATACCACGGCTTCTCCTTCCGCGTGCCGGCGCTAGCAGCTAGCGCCGGTCCTCACGCGAAGCAGCGCTATTGGGTCGGGTCTGGCGGCGGCGACGGACGCTCGTCAGCTCTGACCGCGGCTCACTCGACGGACTCTCGTGCGTTCTCGACGAGATCATCAACCGCGGCGACTTGGACGCCGCCGACGAGCTCATGACCGAGGACTTCGTCGACCACGGCCCGACAGGCGACCTGCGGGGCGTCGCCGCCTTCAAGGAGATGGTGTCGATGTGGCGAAGCGCGGTGCCCGACGTCCATTGCACCGTCGAAAACGTGTTCTCGGACGGCGAACATCGCGCGGATCCGCAACGGCCGAGCGGCGGAGCAACAGGCCGACCAGAGCATGTTCCAGTTCCTGCGGCAGATCGGCGTGCTCCAGCAACCCCCCGCGCCGGCGACGGGCTGACCAACCGCTCGGTCCGCTGTCGCCCGTCCGCGGGAAGAAGCGCGCGGAGCCCTGCTGCTCGCGCGACCGATATGGCGCGTCGTGGCCTTGGCTCAGCGC
>VAWY01000290.1 GCA_005888335.1 Actinomycetota bacterium | reverse complement strand
CGTCGTTCCGCTGCTGTTCGGGCTGTGGGCGCAAATGAAGGTCAAGCGCACGTTCGAGCGTTACTCGCAGGTGGCCGCGCGCGCCGGCCTGACCGGTGCCCAGGTCGCTGCGGCCGTGCTGCGCTCGTCGCGGCTGCCGAATCTCGAGATTCGCCCCGTGGAGGGTCACCTCAGCGAGAGAGCCGACGGCACGGACTCGAACCGGCGGCCCCCTTCATTACGAGACCCGTTCTCGAGGCCAAATACGGTCGATTTGCCTGGAGTTCGCTGAGACGAACCGTGTCCCGAGCGGGTCATATTTGCCGATTCGCGGACGCTCGAGTGACGCGCGGGTGAGTGTGCGAGAGGAGTCCGGCGTCGGCGAGCCGGAGACCGACTCGCCGACGTCGGTGGCCGGGCGCATCACCGGCGGCGACTGCGGATCGTGACGGCCGCCACCGCCGTCTTGGACTTGCCTGCTCCGTCGCGGGCGGTGTTGGTCGCCCGACCGCGCAGCCGGCGCGTCCCCTCGAGCAGCTGTCGGCCGGCGCGCGAGACGCGCACGCTGACCCTGACCTGCTTCCCCGCCTCGATCGAGAACGCGGCCCCGCCAAGGCGGACCTGGCGGGTGGCGCCCGAGCGGGAACGCCGCGCGCGGGTGCTGAGCGTCGTGCGGCCCGAGCAGCGACCCACCGTCCTGGTGGGGCAGCTCAGCTTCAGCGTGATGAACCTTCCGGCCATGATGAGCCGGGTGGAGACCAGCGTCACGCCGGCAAACGGCGTGGACGAGGCGGGCATGTTCAGGGGCGCGTTGGTCGAGGGCGCGCTCGCCGGAGCGGGGTTCGCACCGCCGCCGGTCCCGTCGGTGCCGCCGGTGCCGCCCGAGCCGCCGGTGCCGCTGGTGGCGGGAGTGCCGGGAGTAGCCGGGGCAGAGACGAACTCGTCGGCGCCGATGTCGGTCGTGCCGATGGTGCGCGGGTCGCCGTCGACGTCGAGCGCACCGTTCTTGAGGTCGTCGAGCCCGGCATCGATGGTCGGGGAGCCGGGTGCCTGGCGATAGTCGCCGGCGGCGGCGTCGACGAAGACAACCGGAGCGCTCTGGTTGCCCCCGCCGCTCGTAGTGGTGGCGTTCGTGCCGACGGTGGAGAGGGTCCCGGCGCCGTAGTTCGAGTGGCCGAGACCGATCGTCGCCTGAGCCCCAGAGCTGTCGGTGCGGGCCTGGAAGCTGGCGCCGCCCGGGCCACCGCGAGCGATCACGTTGGTTGCGCCGATGAGCGCGTTGCCGCCTGCGCCCGAGCTCGCGGAGGCCTCGACCGCCACCGCGCCGGCACCGGTCGCGATCGCGGTCACATTGCGAAGTGCGGTGTTATTGCCGACGCCGATCGCCTCGGCAAGGAGCGCGCGTCCACCGTCCCCCGAGGCTTCGAAGATGCTGTTGCGGATCGTGCTGTTCTGGACATCGGCGGTCGCGGTGTAGCCCCCCGACCTCGCGATCACCTGGTCGAGCGTCGCGTTTTTGGCGCTGATCACGCCGTTCCCGGTCGGCCTGACAAGTTCGATGTGACGCAGCGTCGAGCCGTCGTCCAACAGCAGGACACCCTTGCCGCTGAAGAACAGCCGGGGGCGTGGCTTGCCGGCGACGCCGTGGATCGTGATCGGGGCCGTGTCCGTGAAGCCGCCTGGGAGCGGATAGTCGCCCGGCTTGATGATCACCTCGTCGCCCGCCCCGGCGGCCTGCACGGCCTCGATGACGCCACAGGGATCGGCGGAGCTGCAGGTGGTGCCGAAGCCGGCGGGTGTGGCGTAGCGCTGCGCGGCGGCCGACGCGGAGGGCGCGAGCGTCGCCGCCGCCATTGCGGCGCCGACCAGCGCGGCCACCGAGAGGCGAGGTGTGGGTGATGTGAGCATGGAGACACGGTCCCGTCGCGGCGCTGCCGCCGCCAGGGGGACGGACCGCCTACCTCTGGCGGAGAACCGACGTGCGCCATGCGGCTGGCCGCATGGCGCACAGGCCCCCGGCGGCCGATGATCGTCGGGTGGCCGCGACGGTCCTGATCGTCGACGACAACGCGCGGTTCCGCGTGCGAGCCCGGCGGGCGCTCGAGGCCGACGGCTACGCAGTGGTGGCCGAGGCGGCGGACGGCACGGCGGCACTCGAGGCCGTCCGGCGCCACCGGCCAGACGTGGTGCTGCTCGACGTCATCCTGCCGGACACGAGCGGGCTGTCGGTGGCGGCTCGCCTGGCCGGCGGACCGGATCCGCCGGCGGTCGTGCTGACCTCGACGCACGACGCAGCGGACTTCGGGGCGCGGCTGGCCCGTTGCGGGGCGCGCGGCTTCGTGCCGAAGGCGGAGCTGTCGGGCGAGGCGCTGTCCGCGCTGTTGACGTAACGCTGGCGGCCGCGGCCGCGAGTGGCGATGATCGGTGGTGGCGATGTCCACGCTTCCACGGACGGAGCACACCGTGGCGCGCAGCCTGGCCGAGACGGCCGATCCGCGCGCCGCGCTGGCGCGTGCGTTGGGGGCGATCGGCGTGGGCCTGGGGTGGCGGTGGGGCGCGGTGTGGGAGCCCGCGCCCGAGCGCCCCGAGGCGCTGCGCTGCGTCGAGATCTGGCGCGCCGAGGGCGTCGAGGCGGGGGACTTCGAGCGGGCCAGCCGGGCCACGCTGCTGGCGGCCGGCGAGGGGCTGCCGGGGCGGGTGTGGGGCAGTGGGGAGCCGGCCTGGGTTCCGGACGTGCTTGGTGACGACAATTTTCCGCGTGCGTCGGCGGCGCTGCGGGCGGGCCTGCGCGCAGCGTTCTGTTTCCCGGTCCGCAGCGCGCGCGGGGTGCTCGGCGTGATCGAGTTCTTCACGACCGAGCCGCGCGAGCCCGATGCCGAGTTGCTGGCGACGATGGTCACGCTCGGCGACCAGATCGGCCAGGCGGTCGAGCGGCGCCGCGACGCGGAAGCGCTGCGCGCCAAGGAGGCGCGCCACCGGGCGATGCTCGACGCGGCGCTGGACTGTGTCGTGACGATGGACCACGAGGGGCGCGTGGTCGACTTCAATCCGGCCGCCGAGCGCTGCTTCGGCTACCGCGCCCGCGAGGCGGTGGGGCGCGAGATGGCCGAGTTGATCGTGCCGCCCGAGCTGCGCGAGCGCCATCGCCGCGGGCTGGCGCGGTACCTGGCGGGCGCGGAGCCGGTGCTGCTCGATCGCCGGCTGGAGATCACGGGGATGCGTGCCGACGGCACGACGTTCCCGGTCGAGCTGACCATCACCCGCATCGACGTCGTCGGCCCGCCCACCTTCACCGGCTATCTGCGCGACATCACCGAGCGCATGGCCGCCGAAGCCGAGCTGAAGGCGTCGCGCACCCGGATCGTCGAGGCGGCCGACGCCGCCCGCCGCCGGCTCGAGCGCGACCTCCACGACGGCGCCCAGCAGCGGCTGGTCGAGCTGGCGCTCGACCTGCGCCTGGCACGCGCCCGGCTCGACGACGAGCCGGCACGGGCCCGCGAGCTGCTCGACGCCGCGCTCGGCGACCTGGAGGAGGCGACAAGGGAGCTGCGCGAGCTGGCCCACGGCATCCATCCGGCGGCGCTCAGCGAGGCCGGGCTGCGGCCCGCGCTCGAGGCGCTCGTCGCTCGCTCCAGCATCCCGGCCCGTCTGGTCGCCGTGCCGGACGGGCGGTTCGCAGCGCCGGTCGAGGCGACGGCGTACTTCACCGTCGCCGAGGGCCTCACCAACGCGGCCCGTCACGCCGCGGCGAAGCGCGTGGAGGTCGAGGCCGTGCGCCTCGACGGCCGGCTGCGCGTCGAGGTCCGCGACGACGGCCGCGGCGGCGCCGACCCGACAAGCGGCTCGGGGCTGCGCGGGCTGGCCGACCGGGCCGCCGCGCTCGACGGCCGCCTCCAGCTGACCAGTCCGCCGCGCGGCGGCACCGTGCTGCGGCTCGAGATCGAATGCGGATCGTGATCGCCGACGACGCCGTGCTGCTGCGCGAAGGCGCCACGCGGCTGCTCCAGGACGCGGGCTTCGAGGTCGTCGCGCAGGCCGGCGATGCCGACGACCTGCTGCGCAAGGTGCGGGCGCACAGGCCTGACGTCGCCATCATCGACGTCCGCATGCCGCCCGACAACACCGATGACGGCCTGCGCGCCGCCCTCACGATTCGCGAAGAACTGCCCGAGGTGGCGATCGTACTGCTGTCCCAGTACGTCGAGGACCGTTACCTCGCCCGGCTCCTGGCCCGCGGTGCCGGCGGCGTCGGCTATCTGCTCAAGAACCGGGTGGCAGACGTCGAGCGCCTGAGCGAGGCGGTCGAGCGCGTGGCCGACGGCGGCTCAGTGCTCGATCCCGAGGTCGTCACCCAGATGCTCGGACGCTCCCGCGACCAGGGACCGCTCGACTCGCTCACCGCGCGCGAGCGCGAGGTGCTGAGCCTGATGGCCGAGGGACGCACGAACCGCTCGATCGCCGGCGAGCTCTTCGTCAGCGAGCGGGCGGTCGAGCGCCACGTGACGAGCATCTTCGCCAAACTCGACCTCCCTGCCACCGAACATGACCACCGGCGCGTGCTCGCCGTGCTCGCCTACCTGCGCGGCTAGTCCCGCGCGAACCGTCAACAAGGTGCGATCGCTGACGAACCATCGGGCCGGCTGGCTGCTCTCGCTTCGCGCGAGGATCGGCGCTAGCGCCAGCGCGCGGAAGGAACAGCGGGATCGAACGCCGGCGGGCGCGGCCATCCGGCCGCGCCGCGGTCGGCGCGGGCGGTGCCGCGCGGATCTTCAGCCCGTTCGGCAAGTCCAGGTCGAGCGCGACGCGGCCCGCACCGACTCGAAGAGCGAGTCGCGGAGGAGCGGCCGACGACGCCTGAGCGCCCGCCGCGCTACCCGCCGCTGCCGTTCCCGCCGAATCGCGGCCTCAGGCCGAAGGCAATCTGATCGCCCTGGGCCCGCGCCTCGAGCTGCACGTCGTCCAGCATCGGGGCCGCCTCGGGGTCGACGAACACGCGCGCGCCACCATCCTCGATGACCTGATCGCCCGGTGCGGGCTCGGGAACGATCTCGACGGAGAGCTGGGATTCGCCCGCGGTGGCGATCCGCAGGCCGGCGTCGTCGGGCACTGCGGGGCTGTGCAGCAGGGCGTCGACCGCTTCAACGGCCGAGGGGGTGAGCGTGAGCATGATGAAGGCTCCCTTCTTGACGTTTGTGCGCGCATACCCGGCAGCTCCCGCTCCCTCACCTGTGAGCTGAGTCCACCCGACTCCGACTCCACGGTCCGCCCCCTGGGACGAGTTCGCACTCTCGTGGTGGTCGGTGGGCAGCCTGGGCGCGGATCGACCCAACCGGCACCATCACGGCCATCGTCGCCGTGACGCTCGGAGGAGCGCTGTTCCCGCGGCTTGCCAATCTGCTGCGTTGGCCCACGAGACTTGGACTCAGAGGTCGGCAACGCGGTGTGGTACTACGTCGTGCGATTCGTGGTCGTCCCGCAGTTTCGGATACGGGCGGCCGAATGGGAGCAGGCGAGAACCGCGCTGAGGGACCACGTCGGCCGCGAGCCGACCAGCGAGGAGGTCGCCGAGCGCCTCGGTGTCGGAGCTCAGTCGAGCGGTGGCGCGTGACCGGCCGTGTCAAGGCGCAAAGGTCATCGCCAGCGAGCAGTGGTGGCTGCAGGCCGGGTCGACGTCGTCGGAAAGGTCGACCAGGTCGTCGGCGGTGCGGCTGATCTGGCGGGCGCGCACCTCGGGCGGGAGGCGCCGGATGACGCGGAAGGCCGCCCAGCCGCCGACCGTCGCGATGAGCGCGGCGGCGAGCACGCCGAGCTTGGCCTCGTCGAGGCTCTGCCCGCGGAAGGCGATGCTCGAGATCAGCAACGGTGAAGCCGATGCCGTTGACGACCCCGCCGCCCGCGATGACCGGCCAGCTCAGCCCGCGGCCGATCCCGCGCAGCAGCGACCGCGTCACGAGCGCGGCGCCGGCCATGGTGCCGAGCGGCTTGCCGAGGCGCGTGCCGGTCGGCGCGACGAGTGCGAGCACGCCGAGCGCGAACGCGGTGTCGGTCGACATGGCGGCGCCCCACCCGTGCGCTCCGCCGCCGCCCGCGTTGAACGCGAGGTAGACGCCGACGGCGCTCGCCATGGCGGCCACCGACATGACGGAGAGCGCGGCCAGGCGCCGGCGCTCGCGCAGCTGCCCGAGCTCGAGCTCGCGCTTGGCCTCGAGCCCGACGACGAGGAAGAAGAAGGTCATCAGGCCCTCGTTGACCCAGTGGCGCAGGTCCATCGCGATCGACGCGTCGCCCAGCCGGATCGACAGCTCGGTGCCCCAGACCGAGTCGTAGGAGTGCGACCACGGCGAGTTCGCCCACACCAACGCGGCCACCGTGGCGGCGAGCAGCGCGACCGCTCCGCCCGTCTCGGTGTTGAGGAAGTCGCGAAGCGGGGCGGCGACGTTGCGGGCCCACGCGGTGCGGCCGCGGAACGTGACGGCGGACGTGCTCGTGGCCGCCATCTACGCCGGCACGGCGGGCATCCGCTCGTGCACGAAGCGCACGACCATCGCGCCTTCGCCGACCGCTGTCGCACAGCGCTTCACGGACCCCGAGCGGACATCGCCGACCGCGAAGACGCCGGGGACGCTCGTCTCGAGCAGCCCCGTCCGGCCGGCCGCGGCGCCGGTCACCAAGAAGCCGTTCTCGTCGCGCGAGACGGTGTCGTCGAGCCAGTCGGTGCACGGGGTCGCGCCGAGGAACATGAAGGCGAACTTCACCGGCAGTCGCGACCCGTCCTTGAGCGTGACGCCGTCGAGGTGGCCGTGCGCGCCGTGCAGCTCGGCGATCTCGCTGCGCTCGCGCACCTCGACGCCGTAGCGGTCGAGGTCGGCGAT
>VAWY01000112.1 GCA_005888335.1 Actinomycetota bacterium | reverse complement strand
CGCTGTCGCTCGGGGTGCTCACCTACGACGGTCACGCGCACTTCGCGTGGCACGCCGACCCCGAGGCGCTGCCGTCCGCGCGCAGGCTCCCCGGGCTGCTCGGCGCGGCGCTGCGGGAGCTGCAGCGCGGCCTCGGCCTGCGCGGCGCGGCGCGCGAGGCGATTGCGGCGGCCGGCTGAGCGGGGGCACGAGGACCGGGCTTGGCGGCGGCGCTGACCGTCGCCTGATCGAGGCTGCGGGGGTCGCCGCCGGTCGTGCGATGCGGCGTCGCGGCGGGGTGGGACGGTCCAGCCCTAAGGGGGTCGGAACGGAGGGGGCGATCGCCAATGCTTCTCCTCGTTCCCCGTCGACCCCAGGAGGGTTCCATGAAGTTCCGCACCGCCTCTCGCCGTCTCACCGCAATCGCGCTGGCCAGCATGTCGGCGGCTGCCGTCTCGGGCGGCGCCGCGCAGGCGGCACCGGCGTTCACGCACGCCGAGCAGACGGTGAAGACCGTGTGCATCATCGATCAGCCGTGTGATGCGGCCGACGACGGTGGTCGCGGGCCGGGGAATGACGGCGGGGACGCCGAAGCGCGCTGCGGTGTGGCGTTCGACTGCCAGGACGAGCCGGGCGCCCGGCCCCCGGCCAACGGGCGCCCCGCGCCGGAGCCTGACGATCGTGAGCGTCAGCCGGTGCACCGGCCGAAGCCGGCGCCCAAGCCCGCGCCTGCGCCCGCGCCCAAGCCGGCGCCCGTGTCCCAGCCGGCTCCGGCTGCGGCCCCGGTGGCGGTGACGGCGCCGAGCCCGGCGCCCGCCGCGGCGGCACCCCCGGTGATCAACATCACCCTGGTCGCCCCGCCCCAGCAGACCGCCGCTCCGGTCCAGAACGCGCCCGCGCAGACCGTGCCGGCCAGGAAGGTCATCGTGGTCCGCCACAGCTCGCGCCCGCACCGCCGTCACAGTCACCGCCACCACCGCCGCGGCTGACGTCACGGCCACCGAGGCATCCCGACGTGCACCGCGCCCGCAGCCACCGGCTGCGGGCGCGGTTGCGTTCGCCTCTTGCCCGCCGGCGTCGCGACGGGGTGGGACGGTCCAGCCCTAAGGGGGTCGGAACCGAGCGGGCGATCGCCAATGCTTCTCCTCGTTCCCCGTCGACCCCAGGAGGGTTCCATGAAGTTTCGCAGCGCCTCTCGCCGTCTCACCGCAATCGCGCTGGCCAGTGTTTCGGCGGCTGCCGTCACGGGCGGCGTCGCGCAGGCGGCACCGGCCTCGACCGACGCCGGCCAGACGGCGAAGACCCAGGTCTGCGACATCTTCGACTGCGTGAGCGGCGTCGTGAACGACGCTGCGAACGCCGTGGCCGGCCTGGTGGCGAATCAGCCGCCGGCGGCCCAGCCCCCGGCGGCCCAGCCTCCTGCCCAGCCTCCGGCGGCCGAGCAGCCTCCGGCGGCCCAGGCGCCGGCGGACAAGCCCCCCGCCCAGCCTCCGGCGAACCAACCTCCTGCCGACCATCCTCCGGCGAACCAGCCTCCGGCCCAGCCTCCGGCGGACCAGGGTCTGGCACAGCCTCCGGCCGACCAGCCCCCGGCCCAGCCTCCCGCGAACCAGCCCCCCGCGAAGCCCGCGCCTGACCGGCCGGAGCGTCAGCCGGTGCAGAAGCCGAAGCCGGCCCCCCGGCCCACGCCCGCGCTCGTGCCGGCCCCGGCGCCCGTGTCCCAGCCGGCTCCGGTTGCGGCCCCGGTGGCGGTCACGGCCCCGAGCCCGGCGCCCGCGGCGGCGGCATCCCCGGTGATCACCATCACCCTGCCCAACCTGCCGCAGCAGACCGCCGCTCCGGTGCAGAACGCGCCCGCGCAGACCGCGCCGAGCCGGAAGGTCATCGTGGTCCGCCACAGCTCGCGCCCCCACCGCCGTCCCAGTCGCCGCCACCACCGCCGCGGCTGACGTCGCTGACGCACCCGACGCGCCGCCCCGCGCCCGCAGCCACCGGCTGCGGGCGCGGTCGCGTTTCTGAGCAGCCCGGCGCTCGCCCGCCTCGCCGCTGGCCTACGTCGACCGCAGCGCCTCGCTCGGCGCCAGGCGCGCGGCGCGCGCCGCCGGGTACAGGCCGGCGAGCGCGCCGATGGCCGCAGCGGCGCCCAGGCCGCCCGCGAGCGCCTCGGGTGGCACCACCGCGGTCCAGCCACGCGCCTGCGCGTAGCCCGCTGTGACCAGCGCGCCGCCCGCCACGCCGGCCAGCCCGCCGGCGCCGGCGAGCAGCAGCGACTCGCCGAGGAACTGGACGCGCACGTGCCCGCGCGTCGCCCCCAGCGCGCGCCGCAGCCCGATCTCCGAGCGGCGCTCGAGGACCGAGATGACCATCGTGTTGGCGATCCCGATCCCGCCGACGAGCAGGGCGACCGCGCCGAGCCCGAGGAACAGCGCGGTGAACGCCGACTCGGCCTCGGCGCGCGCGGCAAGCGCGTCCGAGGGGCGGCTGATGGTGACCTCCTCGGGGTGCTCGGGGTTCGCCGTCGAGGCGAGCAGGTCGCGCACCCGCGCGACCGCGTGCGGGTCGGCGCGCAGGTAGACGGTCGAGGCGGAGGGGTCGGCGCGCAGGTAGACGGTCGAGGCGGAGCGCCCGGCGCGCAGGTAGCGCGCGGCGGCGGCGAAGCCCATGAGCGCCGAGCGGTCGAGGTCGGCGGCGAGCTCGATCGGGGCCATGATCCCGACCACCGTCCACCACCCCCCCGCGATGTAGACCTGCACGCCGACGTGGTCGACGCCGAGGCGCTCGGCGGCCACGGCGCCGAGCACGACGGCGGGCGTCCGCGCGGTCAGCCCGTTCAGGAAGTGCCCGCGGCGCATGTGCGCGCCGAGCGTGCGCGGCAGCGAGGGGTCGGCGGCGCTGACGCCCAGGCCGCCGGTCTCCTCGGGGTCGATGCGGTCGGTGCGGCGCACCGTCGCGTCGAGGGCGCGGACGCTCGAGACCGCGGTGACGCGGGCGAGGCGGGCGATCGCGCCGCGGCGCGCTCGCAGCGAGCGCCCGCGGCGGACGCGCGCGCCCTCCGGCCGCACGCGGGTCGGCGTGCCGGCCAGCGCGGCGGTCGCGGCGGGCCGTGCGGCGAAGCCGAGCGTCCCCTCGACGTCCTCGCGGTCGACGAGGTCGCGCCGCGCGACGGTCGCCGTGGCGGTCGCGATCGCGTCGTTGGACGACCCCGGCAGATGCGCCGTGGTGGACCGGGCCGCCCGGTGCCGGGGACCCCCGCCCTCGCGTCGTTGCCCTCGCGACGACGGTTGCGCTTAGGATCGGCGACGTACCACCACCGAGGAGGGAGCCGCATGCCACGCCGCTCGTTGGTCGCCGCCGTCGCGGTCGCCGCGCTCGCTGTGTTGCCCTCGCTGGCGCGAGCGGCGACCTACACCGCCGACGCCGGCGCCGATGGGTCGCCGGGAGAGCCCAAGCAGGCGTCGTCGAACGCGTTCTTCCCGCGGGCCGTCACCGTCCACCAGGGCGACACCGTCCAGTGGCGCTTCCGCGGCTTCCACACCGTGACGTTCCCGGCCATCGGGAAGCAGCCGCCGCCGCTGGTGGTCGTGGACCCCAAGCTTCCCGTCTCCGGCCAGAACGACGCCGCCGGGAACCCCTTCTGGTTCAACGGCCAGCCGAACGTCCTGTTCAACCGCGTCGCGGTGACCAAATCCACCACCAAGACGTGGAGCGGCAGCCGGGTCCTGGGCTCCGGGCTACCGACGGGCAACAAGCCGAAGCCGTTCCTCCTGCGCTTCCGCCGGGCCGGGACGTTCACCTACTACTGCACCGTGCACCCGGGGATGAAGGGGACCGTCCGCGTGGTCTCCATCCCCAGTCGTGCGCCAACGCCCGCCCAGACGGACGCCCGCCGCCGGCGCGAGATCCGCGCCTATGTCGCCGCCGCCAAGCGCACGGCCGCGGCCCCGCCGCCGTACGGCACCACCGTCGACGTCGGGCGCGCGACGTCGGTCTTCGCGCTGTACCGGATGTTCCCGACGACGATGACGGTCAACGCCGGCCAGACGGTGACGTTCACGATGGCCGGCCAGTTCCGCAGCGAGGTCCACACCGTCACGTTCGGCCCCGAGAAGATCCGCTCCGGCCTGGAGAAGCACTTCATCACGCCGATCCCCGGTGGCCCCGCCGGAGCGCTCGGGCTCAACGCGCGCGGGGTCTACCCCAGCGACGAGCCTCCGTTGCCGTCCTACGACGGCGCCAACCACGGTGACGGCTTCCTGAACTCCGGGATCATCGACAACGATCCGTCGACGCCGTTTCCCGCCCGGGTCACGATCACCTTCACCAAGCCCGGGACCTACGACTACGAGTGCGTCATCCACGCGCACATGGACGGGCGCATCGTGGTCAGGTAGGCGCGAGTCAGCCGGCGGCGAGCCGCCGGTACAGCGCCACCGTCTGCTCGGCGATCGCCGGCCACGCGAAGCGCTCGATCACCGCGGCGCGGCCCGCGCGGCCCATGTCCGCCGCGCGCGCCGGGTCGCGCACGAGCGCGTTGACGCGCTCGGCGATGCCGGCCGCGAAGGCCGCGGGGTCGCGCGGCTCGCGCGAGGGGTCGTCGCCCGGCTCGAACGGGACGAGCAGCCCGGTGGCCTCGTCGTCGACGACCTCGACGATGCCGCCCGTCGCCGTCGCCACGACGGCCGTCTCGCAGGCCATCGCCTCGAGGTTGACGATGCCCAGCGGCTCGTAGATCGACGGGCAGGTGAAGACGGTCGCGTGGCTGAGGATCTGGATGACCTCGCGCTTGGGGAGCATCGTGTCGAGCCAGATGACGTTGCCGCGCTCGGTGCGCAAGCGCTCGACCCGCGCGGCCACCTCGGCGCCGATCTCCGCCGTGTCGGGCGCGCCCGCGCACAGGACGAGCTGGGCGTCGGGGTCGATGTCGAGCGCGGCCTGCAGGAGGTGCACCAGCCCCTTCTGGCGCGTGATCCGCCCGACGAACACGACGATCGGCGCGGACGGGTCGATCCCGTGGCGCTCGAGCACGTCGGTGCCCGGGTCGGTCGCGTACTCGGCCGTGTCGATGCCGTTGTAGATGACCTCGACCCGCGCCGGGTCGATCGCCGGGTAGGCGGCCAGGAGGTCGTCGCGCATGCCCTTCGAGACCGCGATGCACGCGTCGGCCGCCTCCAGCGCGGTGCGCTCGCAGAAGCTCGACAGCGCGTAGCCGCCGCCCAGCTGCTCGGCCTTCCACGGGCGCAGGGGCTCGAGGCTGTGCACGGTCGCGACGTGCGGGATGTCGTAGAGCAGCTTGGCCAGGTGGCCGCCGAAGTTGGCGTACCAGGTGTGGCTGTGGGCGAGGTCGGCGCCGTCCAGCGCCGCGGCCATCGTCAGGTCGATCGAGACCGCCTGAAGCGCCGCCAGGTGCGGCGCCGAGCCGGCCAGCGCGTCCCACGCCCGGTGGGCGACGGCGCCGGGGCGCTCGTCGCCCCAGCAGTGCACCGTGACGTCCTCGAGGCGCCCGACCTCGCGTGCCAGGTACTCGACGTGGACCCCCGCCCCGCCGTAGACGTCGGGCGGGTACTCGCGCGTGAGCAGGCCGACCTTCACGCCGCGACCGTCTCGCCCTTGCCGACCACGACGACGCCGCCCGCGGAGACGTGGTAGCCGCGCTCGCGGTCGGCCTGCGGGTCGACGCCGATCCGCGCGCCGGGCTCGACCCGCACGTGCTTGTCGAGGATCGCCCGGCGCACGACGGCGTTGCGCCCGACGTCGACGCCGTGCATGAGGATCGCGTCCTCGACCTCCGCGTAGGAGTGCACCTGCACGCCCGGCGAGAGGATCGAGCGGCGCACGGTCCCCCCGGAGATCACGCAGCCCGCGCAGACCATCGAGTCCAGCGCCTGGCCGCGGCGGCCGTCCTCGTCGAAGACGAACTTCGCCGGCGGCGTCGGGTCGGGGCCGGTGAGGATCGGCCACTCGCCGTTGTAGAGGTTGAACACCGGGTGGATCGAGATCAGGTCCATGTGGGCGTCGTAGTAGGCGTCCAGCGTGCCGACGTCGCGCCAGTAGCCGCGGTCGCGGTCGGTCGCGCCCGGCACCTCGTTGGCCGAGAAGTCGTAGACCTGCGCCTGGCCGCCCTCCACGAGCATCGGGACGATGTTGCCGCCCATGTCGTGCCCGGACTCCGCTGCCTGGGCGTCGGTCGTCACCGCGTCGATGAGCGCCTCGGTGGTGAACACGTAGTTGCCCATCGACGCGAAGACCTGGTCGGGCGCGCCGGGCAGGCCGACCGCGTCGGTGGGCTTCTCGCGGAAGGCCGAGACGGTCTGCCCGTCGGGCGCCGTCTCGATGACCCCGAACTGGTCGGCCTGCTCGAGCGGCGCACGCAGCGCGGCCACGGTCACCGCCGCACCACTCGCCACGTGCTGGTCGACCATCTGCCGCGGGTCCATGCGGTAGATGTGGTCGGCGCCGAACACGCAGACGTAGTCGGGCCGCTCGTCGTGCAACAGGTTGAGGTTCTGGTAGATGGCGTCGGCCGATCCCGAGAACCAGTGCGGCCCGCGGCGCATCTGCGCCGGCACCGGGGCGATGTAGTTGCCCAGCAGCGGCGACAGCGACCAGGTGCTCGCGATGTGGCGGTCCAGCGAGTGGCTCTTGTACTGCGTGAGCACCACGATGCGCCGGTAGCCCGCGTTGACGAGGTTCGACAGCGCGAAGTCGACCAGCCGGTAGTTGCCGCCGAACGGCACCGCCGGCTTCGCGCGGTCGGCCGTCAGCGGGGCCAGCCGCTTGCCCTCCCCGCCGGCCAGCACGATCGCGAAGACGTTCACGCCAGGGCCTCCGCGACGAGCTCCTGGGCCTCCGCGATGACCTCCTCGAGGTGCTCCTCGCCGCGGAAGCTCTCCGCGTAGACCTTGTAGACGTCCTCGGTCCCCGACGGCCGAGCGGCGAACCACGCGCTCTCGGAGACGACCTTCACGCCGCCGATCGGCGCGCCGTTGCCGGGCGCCTCGGTGAGCACGGAGACGATCGGCTCGCCCGCGAGGCGGTCGCTCGTGACCTGCTGCGCCGACAAGGCGCCGAGCAGCCGCTTCTCCTCCGGCGTGGCGGCGACGTCGACGCGTCGGTACGCCGGCCGGCCGAAGCGCTCGGCGAGGCCGTCGAACGTCTCGCCCGGGTCGGCGCCGGTCTTCGCCGCCATCTCGGCGGCGAGCAGGCACGGGATGAGGCCGTCCTTGTCGGTGCTCCACGGCGTCCCGTCGCGGCGCAGGAACGACGCGCCGGCGCTCTCCTCGCCGCCGAAGCCCAGCGAGCCGTCGAGCAGGCCCTCGACGAACCACTTGAAGCCCACCGGGACCTCGACGAGCCGGCGCCCCAGGTCGGCGGTGACCCGGTCGATGATCGCGCTCGAGACGAGCGTCTTGCCGACGCCCGTCGACGCCGGCCACGACCGCCCGCCGCCGAACAGGTACGCGATGCACGCGGCGAGGTGGTGGTTGGGGTTCAGCAGCCCGTGGCCCCGCGTGACGATCCCGTGGCGGTCGGCGTCGGGGTCGTTGCCGAAGGCGATGTCGAACGAGCCGGCGAGCTCGGTCAGTCGCGCCATCGCGTAGGGCGACGAGCAATCCATGCGGACCTTGCCGTCCCAGTCGACGGGCACGAAGCGGAACGTCGGGTCGATCTCGTCGTTGGTGATGGTCAGGTCGAGCCCGTGGCGCTCGGCGATCGCCGCCCAGTACGCCGCGCTGGCCCCGCCGAGCGGGTCGACGCCGAGCCGCAGCCCGGCGGCCCGGATCGCCTCGAGGTCGATGACGGCGCCCAGGTCGTCGACGTAGGCCGAGACGTAGTCGCGGTGGCGCAGCTGCGGGCCGCGGGCGCGCGGCACCTCGGTCCCGAGCAGCGCGTTGGCCTCGCGCTCGATCCACGCCGTCACGCCGGTCTCGGCCGGCCCGCCGTGCGGCGGGTTGTACTTGACCCCGCCGTCCTCGGGCGGGTTGTGCGACGGCGTGACGACGATGCCGTCGGCCGTGCCGCGGCCGCCCCCGCGGTTGTGCGTGAGGATGGCGTGGGAGATCACGGGCGTCGGCGTGAAGCCGCCGCCCGCGTCCACCACGACGTCGACGTCGTGCGCGCCGAGCACCTCGACGATCGTCCGCGCCGCCGGCTCGGAGAGCGCGTGCGTGTCACGGCCGAGGAACAGCGGCCCGTCCGTGCCCTGCGCCTGCCGGTAGCGGTAGACCGCCTCGGCGATGGCCAGCACGTGGGCCTCGGTGAACGTCCCGGCCAGTGACGAGCCGCGGTGGCCGGACGTGCCGAAGGCCACGGGCCCGGCCGGCGCCTCGTCGTAGTAGGCGCCGATCAGGGCGTCGACGTCGACGAGCGTGGCCGGATCGGGCAGGCGCCCGGCGCGGGGGTGGGTCGCTCCTGCGGTCATGCCTCTCCTCCGTCCTCCCGGCGCGCCGGCGGGCGCTCGGCGCCCGCCGGCGGCCGTTGTCAGCCTTCCTTCACCGTCTTGAGGGCCTCGGCGGCGTGGCCGGGGTCCTCGCGCCCGGCGTCCTTGATGACCTGTTCGTACCCCGCCGCTCCCGGTTCGGTGGCGCCGGTCATGATCGCAACGACCTCACTCATCGTGTGGGTCTTGGGGGTGACCACCGCCACCCGCCGGCCGAGGCGGTGGATGTGGATGCGGTCGGCCACCTCGAAGACGTGCGGCATGTTGTGGCTGATGAGGATGACCGGCAGGCCGCTCTCGCGCACGCGCAGGATCAGCTCGAGCACGTGCGCGGACTCCTTGACGCCGAGGGCCGCCGTCGGCTCGTCCATGATGATCACGCGGCTGCCGAAGGCTGCCGCGCGGGCGACGGCCACGCCCTGGCGCTGCCCGCCAGAGAGCGACTCGACCTGCTGGGAGATGTCCTGGATCGTCATGATCCCGAGCTCGGTCATCTGCTTGCGGGCTTCCTCGCGCATCTTGCCCCGGTCGAGCTTGCGGAAGACCTTGCCCATGATCCCCGGCGCGCGCGGCTCGCGGCCGAGGAACAGGTTGTCCGCGATGTCGAGCGAGGGGGACACGGCGAGCGTCTGGTAGACGGTCTCGATGCCGAGCGCGCGGGCGTCGAGCGGCGAGCGCATCTGCACCGGCTCGCCGTCGAGGCGGATCTCGCCGTCGTCGGGGACGACGGCGCCCGAAAGGCACTTGATCAGCGTCGACTTGCCGGCGCCGTTGTCGCCGATCACGGCGAGGATCTCGCCCGGCATGAGCTCGAAGTCCGAGCCGGCCAGCGCGGTCACGTGCCCGTAGCGCTTGATGAGGCCGCTGCCCTGGAGGATGGGCGTCTGCCCGTTGGTCGTCATGCCCTCACCTTCCGGATCCACTGGTCGATGGCCACGGCGGTGATCACGAGAACGCCGACGGCGAAGTCCTGCCACAGGACGTCGACGCCGCCCAGGGTCAGCCCGTTGCGCAGCACGCCGACGATGAGCGCGCCGAACAGCGTCCCGACCACGAGGCCGCGCCCGCCGAACAGGCTCGTGCCGCCGATCACCACCGCGGTGATCGAGTCGAGGTTGGCCGAGCCGCCGGCCTGCGGGCTGGCCGAGGCGATGCGGCCGATGAGCATCCACGCCGCCACGGCGCAGATGAGCCCCGCGACGATGTACACGCTCAGCAGCACGCGGTTGGTGCGCACGCCGGCCAGGCGCGCGGCCTCCGCGTCATCGCCGACGGCGTAGACGTGCCGGCCCCAGGCGGTGTTCTTCAGGACATACCAGAACACCCCGAAGAGCGCGACCATGAGCAGCGACCCGTACGTGATCTTGGTGTCGCCGATGTCGATCGTGTTGCCCGTCCAGAGCAGCAGGTCGGGCATGTCGACGCCGCGAACGGTCTCGCTCTTCGAGTAGTAGAGGTTCAGCGCGAAGAAGATGTTCAGCGTGCCGAGCGTCACGATGAACGGCGGGAGGCGCAGGCGCGTGACGAGCGCTCCGTTGAGCAGGCCGCAGGCGGTGCCGACGCCGAAGCCGATGAGCAGCGCCAGCAGCCCGGGGACGCCGTGGTCGGCCGACAGCTTGGCCATCACGATCGACGACAGGACCATGATGGCGCCGACCGAGAGGTCGATGCCGGCGGTGAGGATCACGAGCGTCTGCGCGATCCCGAGCGTGCCGACGACCATCACCTGCTGAACGATGAGCGACAGGTTGCGCGGCTCGAGGAAGTTGTTCGCGGAGACGGTGAAGATGACGATCGCGAGGACCAGGACGAACAGCGGCCCCAGCGTCGCGTTGGCGTGCAAGAGGTCATGCAGCCGCCTGGAGAGGCCGCCGGGGCGCTCGGCGGCGACGGCCGTGCCGGTCGCCCCCGCGCCCTGCGGCGCGGGGACGAGCTTGCGAAGCGGATTGGTCATCGCCGGCTAGCCCCAGCAGTTGGCGAGGCCGAACTTCGTGTCCTTGGAGGGCACGCCGGCGGCCGCGTCATCGGTGATCAGCGTGACGCCCGTGTTGATGAAGCTCTTGCCTGCGGGCATCTGCGGCTTCTTGCCGTCCTTGGCGAACGCGACGACCGCCTTGACGCCGTCGTCGGCCATCTTGAGCGGGTACTGCTGCGACGTCGCGCCGATGATGCCCTTCTTGACGTTCTGCACGCCGGGGCAGCCGCCGTCGACCGAGACGATCGTGACGCCCTTCTGCTTGCCGGCTGCCTTGAGCGCCTCGTACGCGCCGGCCGCCGCCGGCTCGTTGATCGTGTACACGAGGTTGATGTTGGGGTCCTTCTGGAGGAGGTTCTCCATCGCGGTGCGACCGCCCTCCTCGGCGCCGTCGGTCACGTCGTGGCCCACGATGCGCGGGTCCTTCTCGTCGCCGATCCGGTTGACGTTGCCGGTGTTGATGCCGAAGCCCTTCAGGAAGCCCTGATCGCGCTGGACGTCGACCGAGACCTGCTCAGGGCTGAGGTCGAGCATCGCGATCTTCGCCTGCTTGCCCTTGAACTTCGCGGCGGCCCACCGGCCGATCAGCTGCCCGGCGGCGAAGTTGTCGGTCGCGAACGTGGCGTCAGCGGCGTTCGGCGGCTCGGTCTGCGTGTCGAGGGCGATGACGAGCATGCCGGCCTGGCGCGCCTTGTCGAGCGAGGGCACGATCGCCTTGGAGTCGTTGGGCGTGATCAACAGCCCCTTGGCCCCGGCCGAGATCAGGTTCTCGACCGCCGCGACCTGGCTCTCGTTGTCGCCGTCCCTCTTGCCGGCGAACGACTGCAGGTCGGCCCCGAGCGCCTTGGCCCTCGAGCTGGCGCCCTCCTTCATCTTGACGAAGAACGGGTTGGTCTCCGTCTTGGTGATCAGTCCGACGGTGATCTTGCCGCCGCCGCCACCGCCCCCGCCGTTGTTGCTGCTGCCGCAGGCGACCAGCCCGGCGGCGACGGCGAGCATCGCCCCCACAGCGGCCAGGCGGAACGCTCCGCGCCCAAAGGGAACCGTCCTCATTGACCCTCTCTCTCCTAACCCCCGGACCCCGCTGGGATGCCGAGAGAACGTTTACAGCTTGGATTGAACACCGCGACTCGTCCGTTGTCAAGCGCGTCCTTCGGTCGCGGCCCGCTCGACCCCGGCCAACGCGATCTCCCCAGACCCGCGGCTCACGAGCCGGGTGGGGAGCTCGATTCGCCGCGTCTCGCCGTCGTAGCCGCCCAGACGCGCGAAGAGCAGCTCTGCGGCGCGCCGGCCGAGCGCGTACGGGTCCTGCGTCACGACCGTGATCCCCGGCTGGACCACGTCGGCGAGCACGACGTCGTCGAAGCCGACGAGGCCGACGTCGTTTTGGAGGCCGAGGTCGCGCAGCGTCCGGACGACCCCGACGGTGATGAGGTTCTGGCCGGCGAAGACGGCCGTCGGCGGGTTCGGGCCCAGGAGCAGCTCGCGCGCGGCGGCGCCGGCAGCGTCGCTGTCGGCCAGGCCCCGCCGCTCGAGCGCCCGGTCGTCGGGCAGGCCGGCGCGGGCCAGCGCCTCGCGGTAGCCGCGGCGGCGCTCCGCCGCCGTGAAGATCGACGGGCGGTCGCCGAGGAAGGCGATGCGCCGATGACCGGCGGCGATCAGGTGCTCGACGGCGGCGCGGGCGCCGCCGACGTTGTCGGCCAGCACCGCATCGGCGTCGATGAATCGGGGCGGCCTGTCCACGAAGACCAGCGCCGTGCCGCTGCGCCGCTCGCGCTGGAGGTAGCTCTGATCGCGACTGCAGGGCACGATGACCAGGCCGTCGACGCCGCGCGCCGCGAACGCCTCGACGAGCTCGCGCTCGCGCTCCTCGTCCTCGTCGGACGAGCCGGCGAAGGTGAGGGCCCCATGGTCGCGAGCGACGTCCTCGACGCCCCGGTGGACCGCCGAGAAGAACGGGTTCGCGACGTCGCCGAAGACCAGGCCCAGGCTGCCCGACTGCCGGTCGGCGCGGCGCAGCGTGCTGGCCGTCAGGTCCCGCCGGTAGCCGAGGATCTCGATCGCGTCACGGACGCGGACGGCGAGATCCTCGCGCACGTCCCCGCCGTTGACGACGCGCGAGACGGTCGCGATGCTCACGCCGGCGACGCTCGCGACGTCCTTCATCGTGGGTCGTCGCGGGGGCGTGGCGGTCATGGGCGGACGGGCCTCGAGACGCGATCGCGCGCCTCAGACAACGTTTTCAGAGCGGGAGCTTACCCACACCCGCCGCAGATCACCAGCCCCGGGGCGACTCGCCGTGCCTAGCCGCTCTCGGCGAGCCGCACCACCAGGTCGGCCCGATGGGCCGTCCGGGCCACGACCTCCGCGTTGCGCTGATCGCTG
>VAWY01000111.1 GCA_005888335.1 Actinomycetota bacterium | reverse complement strand
TTCCTCCCCATTGTCATGCCCCGGGCAGGACTCGAACCTGCGACCCGCTGCTTAGAAGGCAGCCGCTCTGTCCAGCTGAGCTACCGGGGCCGGGCATCGACGACGTCGATTGCCCTGCCAGCGTAGTCACGGATCAGCCGTCGACGAGGAACGAGTCCACGGGCCCCAGCAGCCGCCGCGAGCGGCGCGAGACGTGCGGCAGCCGCGTGAGGCGATGGGTCCGCGGCGCACCGCGCAGGTGGGGCGCGAGCTCGGCGAACGCCGCGGCGTTGAGCTCGAGGTGCTCGGACCACAGGCGCAGCCGCGTGTCGCGCGCGAGCGCCGGTTCGTCGGTGACGACGTTGACCTCGGTGTCGTTGAAGAGCGAGTGCTCGTTGAGGTTGGCCGACCCGAGCGTCAGCCAGCGGTCGTCGACGATGGCGATCTTCGCGTGCACGTACACCGGGGCGGGCTCGCCGCGCGCGTCGCGCGCGTAGACCGTGCAGGCGAGCAGCCGGCCCCCGCCGCCGTGTGCGTCGGCCTCCTCGAGCACCCCGAGCTGCCCGCGCGTGACGTCGCGGCCGTTGTTGGGCCGCGCGGGCAGCAGGCAGACGAGCCGGAACTCGTCGGTGGGCGGCCGCGCCAGCTTGGCGGTCAGGATGGCGACGAGCTCGGGGGACCACAGGAACTGGTTCTCGAGGTACACGAGCCGCTGCGCGTCGCGAAGCGCCCGCACATAGGCCGCGAGGATCCGGAAGTCGCCGCGCGGCAGCGCGTCGTAGATCTTCTCCGGCACCGTCCGCACGAGCTGCACGCGGTGCGGGCCGGCGGGCGGCGGGGCGGGCCGCGCCTGAAGGGTCTCGCCGGTCACCTCGCGCCAGCGCAGTCGCAGGTGGTCGGCGACGTCGGCGACGATTGGTCCGTCCAGGCGCACGGCCGCGTCGTGCCAGCCGAGCCGGGCGCGGGGCGGGTGCACGTTGTGATCGAAGCGGTCGCCGGCGAGCGCGGTCAGGTCGATCCCGCCGACGAACGCCACCTCGCCGTCGACGACCACGAGCTTCTCGTGGTGACAGTGCATGGGCCGCTCGCGCGCGTCGAGCGCGACCTCGATCCGCGTCCCGTCGACGAACCGCTCGCGCACCGCGCGAACCCGCGCGCGCGAGGGTGTGAACACCGGCAGCGGCGCGCCCGCCCACAGGATCATCCGCACCGGCACGCGCTCGGCGAGCTCGGCGAGCAGCGCACGCAGCGACGGCGCGCCGGGCTCGCGCGTCAGCTTGAAGTCCGGCGACGCGTGCCATCCCGCGAGCAGGACCTCCCGCTGCGCGCCGCGCAGCGCCTCGGCGATCGCCGGCAGCGCGTGCTCGCCGTCGACGAGCACCTCCATCCGGCAGCCGGCCCGCGGCGGCGGGTCGCCCGCCGCCCACGGCCCGTCGCCTTGCGGGTCGAGCGCGCGCAGCCAGCCGGTGCGCCGCAGCCGGCGGGCGTGATGCGCGCAGATCGCGCGCTCGACGCTCAGCCCGAGCGCGCGGTCCAGGCGCTCGAGCACGGGCCTACCGCCGCGCTCGCAGCGCGCCGATCAGCACACCCACGAGGATGCCGACCAGCGCGCCGAGCGCGATCGCCTCGAGGACGGTCATGCCCACCGTCCCGCTGCTTGTGCCGGCTCAGGCGTGCGCGGGCTCGAGCATGTCGGCGTTCGCGCGGCTGACCATGATCGGCCCGCCAATGACGCCCATGCGCTCGACCTCGAAGTCCGCGAGCTCCTCGGCCACCCACTGCGCTGCCAGCTCGTTGGAGGCCTCCGCCTGCTCCTGGCTCTGGAAGACGGTCATCGACGCGACCGTGTGATCGCCCGTGCGCGCGACCTGGTACGCAACGAACCCCGGCTCGCGCGCGAACGACTCGGCAAGGTCGCGGTCGACGCGATGCATCATGTCGGGGATCGAGTCGCTCTTCCCGACGCGATAGGTCCGGATGCTCACGTACATGCCTCGCTCCTTCTTGCCGGGGACGCGACGAACGCTACGCCGACGGCACGCCGGTCGGCAACCGCCGGTGTGGAGTCGGGGCGGCCGGATTCGAACCGGCGACTTCTGGCCCCCAAAGCCAGCGCTCTAGCCAGGCTGAGCTACGCCCCGCGGCTGAGACAAACTTACGGCTTCGCGCGGAGGCGGTGCCAAACAGGCGTCCACGCGCTTTGACAGATGGTCGAAAGGTGCCTCCAAGCCTGCCGACCACAGGGGCGCAATGCCCCGCCGTCACGTCCTCGCCACCGCCGCGCTCGTCGCCGCCGTGGTCGCTCCCACCCCCGCCTCCGCCGCCGGCCGGCCCTGCCCGGGCGGCGACGTCGTCCCGACGACCGCCAACATCGCCAAGGCGCGTCACTCGACGCTGTGCCTGCTCAACCGCATCCGCGTCGCGCACCGGCTGCGCCGCCTGCGCCCGAGCGGCAAGCTGCGTAGCGCCGCGCAGGCGTACTCGTGGGCGATGGTCCGCAACGACTTCTTCGATCACGTCTCGCCCCACGGCTCGACGCTGCTGGGCCGCGTGCGCAAGACGGCGTACCTCTCCAGCGCCCGCGGCTGGGCGCTCGGCGAGAACATCGCCTGGGGCTCGGGCCCGCTGGCCACGCCGCGCCGGACCGTGAAGGCGTGGATGCACTCGGCCGGCCACCGGCGCAACATCCTCACCGGACGCTTCACCGAGATCGGGATCGGCATCGCGCCCGGCGCGCCGGTCCGCCTGCCGGCCGGCCTGGCCGCGGCGACGTACACGACGGACTTCGGCGCGCGGCGTTAGCGGCGGCCCACTAGGCTGCGGCGCCGCCCATGGCGGACGTCCAGCCTCTGCGCGCCCTGCACTACGACCCGGCCGTCGCCGGATCGCCGGCCGACCTCGTCGCCCCGCCCTACGACGTCATCGACGCGGCCCGCCGCGCGGAGCTCGCGGCGCGCTCGCCGCACAACGTCGTCGCCATCGACCTGCCCGAGGGCGACGGCGACCCGTACGAGCACGCCGCCCGGCTGCTCGCGCAGTGGCGCGACGAGGGCGCCGTGGTGCGCGACGCCGACCCGGCCCTGTGGGCGCTGCGCCAGGACTACACCGGCCCCGACGGCCGCGCGCTGACCCGCGAGGGCTTCTTCTGCCGCATCCGCGTCGAGGGGTACGGCCCGGGCCGGATCCGCCCGCACGAGCGCACGCACCCCGGCCCCAAGGAGGATCGCCTGCGCCTCACGCGGGCGACGCGAGCCAACCTCTCGCCGATCTTCTGCCTGCACCCGGGGCCCACGCTGCTGCGCGGCGAGGGCGAGCCGTTCGCCGACGTCACCGACGACGACGGCACCCGCCACCGGCTCTGGCGCGTCGACGACCCGGACCGCCTGCGCGAAGTCCAGTCCGCGCTCGCCGACGCCGAGCTGCTCATCGCCGACGGCCACCACCGCTACGAGACGGCCCGCGCCTACGCGGAGGAGATCGGCGGGGACGGCCCGCATCGCTACGTGCTCGCCTGCCTGGTCGCGCTCGAGGATCCCGGGCTGACCGTCTTTCCCACCCACCGGCTGGTCAAGGAGACGACGCCCGCCCAGCAGGAGGGGCTGGCCGACGTGCTGCGCCGCGACTTCGAGATCGAGCGCGTGGGCCGCGACGAGATCGCGCCGCCGCCGGGCGACGGCCTGGCCACGTTCGGCTACATCGACGCCCACTTCCGGCAGCCGTTCCGCCTCGCGCTCAAGGACCAGGGCACCGCCGACGCGGCGCTGCGCGGCGCGCCCGAGCCCTACCGCCGCCTCGACGCCGCGGTCCTCGAGACGCTGCTGCTCAAGGGCCCGCTCGAGCTCACCGACGACGACATCTCGCACCTGCACCGCTTCGGCTACGCCCGCGACGCCGAGCAGGCGCTGGCGCTCGTGGAGTCCGGCGAGTTCGACCTCGCTTTCCTTCTGCGCCCGACTCCGGTGCAACAGGTGCGTGAGGTAGCCGCTTCCGGGGCATCAATGCCCCCGAAGAGCACGTACTTCTTCCCCAAGCTGCTGACCGGCTTGCTGTTCAACCCGCTCCACGACGAGGAGTAGCATCGACGGCATGAAGGCCATCGCACGACGCGCAGGCACCTACCGGCACGAGATCGCGATCCGCAGCCACGAGGTCGCCGCCGACGAGCCCGCCGAGCGCGGTGGCGGTGACTCGTCGCCCAGCCCCGAGGAGCTGCTGGCCGCCAGCCTGGCCTCGTGCACCGCGATCACGATGGAGATGTATGCCAGCCGCAAGGGCTGGGAGCTGCCCGACGTCGAGGTCGCAGTCGAGTACCACGTCGCCGAGCGCGGCTGCCCGACCCGGTTCGACCTCGTCGTGCGCATCCCCCCGGACGTGCCCGCCGACCAGGCCCAGCGTCTTATGACCATCGCCGCCAAGTGCCCGGTGCACCGGACGCTGGAAGGCGAGGTCATGTTCAGCGAGCGGGTCGAGCGCGTCGCGGCGCCCGCGCGCGCCGCCTGACACGTGACGAACGTCGACGAGCTGCGGCGGCTGCTGCTCGACCCCGCGCAGGCCGCCGCGCTCGACGTCCACGGCCGCACCGACGCCGCGGTGCTCGTGCCGCTCTACGAGCACGACGGCGACCTGCATCTCGTCTTCACCCGGCGGCGCGACGACCTGCGCCGCCATCCTGGCGAGATCTCCTTCCCCGGCGGCCGCCAGGACGAGCCCGACGAGGACCTGGTCGCGACCGCCCTGCGCGAGGCCGAGGAGGAGATCGGCCTGCCGGTCGACGCCGTCGAGGTCCTCGGCGCGTTGCAGCCGACGCCGACGATCGCGACCAACTACGCGATCTATCCGTTCGTCGGGCGCATCGAGCCCGGGCACGTCTGGAAGCCGTCGGCGGCCGAGGTCGCGGCGGTCCTCGAGCTCTCGCTGAGCGACCTGCGCGCCGGCTACGGGCGGCGCCGCCTGCTGCGCCGGGGCGTGCCGTTCCGCACCGACGTCTACGTCGTCGGCGAGAACCTCATCTGGGGCGCGACCGCGCGGATCCTCGGCGACCTGCTGGACCGCGTCGATCACGCGGAGCGCGGTGTGCACCGCGTGGCCTGAGGCGCGCCGGGCGGTCGCCGCAGTCGCGGCGCTCGCCGCGGTGGCCCTGCCGGCCGGGTGCGGTGGAGGCGGCGACGGGCGGCTGAGCGCCTCCGCCTACCGCGCCCGCGCGACCCGCATCTGCGACGACGCCCGCCGGCGGACGGTCGCGCTCGGCCAGCCGCGCACCACGAGCCAGTTCAAGACCTTCCTCGTCGGCGGGATCGCCGTCAGCGAGCGCAGCCTGCGCCGCCTGCAGGCCCTGCGCCCGCCGAAGGACCTTCAGGACGAGCACGCGGCGATCATCGTCGGCGAGCGGCGCGCGCTCGCCGCGCTGCGCGCGCTGGCGGCGCGCCTGCACGGCGACTCGCGCGACGTCGCGCTGCTCAAGCGCGCGCGGCCGGAGCTCGACCGCCTCGGCGCGGAGGCCGACGCGCGCTATCGCGCGGCCGGCCTCGGCGCCTGTACGCGGACCTAGCAAGACAACCTCTCGATGTTCAAAGCGTGCGCGTGATCACGTACGGGATCAGCTCCCGGATGAACTCCGTGGCGGCAGCGCCGCGCGCGCCGGCAAACGCGTCGTCGAACGCCTCGCACGCGGCCACCATCATGCCGTCGGCGTACTCGCGCGCGAACGCCAGGCTCCCGTAGGCCTCCATGAGCTCGAGGACCCGCAGTCCGTCGACCAGGCTCCGCTCGGACTCGGCCGAAGCGAGGTAGTCGACAACCTCGACACGGTCGCGGCCCGCGGCCGTCGCGAGCAGGTGGATGAGCATCAGCGTGCGCTTCCCCTCGCGAATGTCGCCCAGGGCCTCCTTGCCGTGCCGCTCGCACGAGCCCAGCATGCTCAGGAGGTCGTCGCGGATCTGGAAGGCGATGCCGAGATAGAGGCCGAAGCGGCTGAGGGAGTCCAGCGCCGCGGTGTCCCGCGATCCGACGATGGCGCCGAGGCGCAGGGGCGCCACCGTCGTGTACCAGCAGGTCTTCTTGACGACCAGACGCAGGTAATCCGCGGGTCCGAGATCCACGACGTTGTCCCGGCGCCAGCCGAGCTCGAGCGCCTGCCCCTCGGTGGTCTGCCGGATCATGAGGAGGAACTCCTCGATCAGCCGCCGCGACACCCGGCTGCCCAGCAGTGAGCTCTCCATCAGGGGCTGCAGAGCAAGGGCGGCGAGGGCGTCTCCGGCGTTGACCGCCAGCGCGACGCCGTGAACCTCGTGCAGCGTCGCCGCGCCGCGCCGGCGCGGGCTGGCGTCCTCCAGGTCGTCGTGGATCAGGAACGCGTTGTGCAGCATCTCGAGCGCGACGGCCGGCCCCAGCGCCTCCCGCAGCGAGCCCCCGTGGGCCTGGCAGGAGGCGAGCAGCAGCGCCGGCCGGATGCCCTTGCCCGCGCGACGCGGGTAGTCGCGAATCAGGTCATACAGGTACTTCGACGGCTGCCCCGACTCCAGGAAGTCCTCCATGGCCGTCCGCGTGGCGCGGGCATAGCCGGCGAGTCGCTCCTCGAGCTCTCCCGGACGAGCCGCCGCGCTCACCGCACGACCAGGAGGACGGGGACGCTCGCGGCGGGCAGGCCGGAGGCGAGCACCAGGCCGTGGTAGGCGCCCGCGGGCGCGCCGTGCGGCACGGCGATCTGCAGCGTCGCGCTGCCGCTCCCACCTGCCGCCACGTCGAGGCTCGCCGGCGAGAAGGTGCCGTGGGCGCCGGCGACGGTCGCGCCGTCGTGCGCGGCGAGATCGGTGAGGCGTAGGGCGACCGCGATCATCGGCGACTCCGTCGCGTTGTGCAGCCATACGGGCGCCGCGGCCGCCTGGCCCGGGGCGCCGTCGAGCTCGACGGCCGCGCCGCCGCCCGAGGCCGAGACCGCCGCGCCGCGACCGTCCACGGCCAGCTGCGCCATGTCGGCGTACAGCTCGAACGTCTCGCGCACGAGGTCGGCGTACAGGTCGATCGCGCGCGCGACGACGGCCCGCATCCGCGCGGCGTCGTTGCCGTCCGCCGCCTCGCCGAGCGCCCGCAACGCGGCGCCGACCCGCAGCCGGGGCGGCTCGCGCGCCCCGATCTCCCCCATGAGCGCGTCGAACAGGTCCGATGCCGCCGCGACGCTGCGCCGCTGGGCGTCGGTCAGCGCGCGCAGCGCCTCCCCCGGCCCCCGCTCGCCGCCCGGATGCCCGTTGCCCGCCGTCATGCGGCTCCCAGGCCGATCCACGATCCCGCGACGCCCGCCGAGCGCGGGCGACCCCGGACGGCGTTGGCCGCCTGGAGGCCCGCCAGCACCGCGGCCTCGATGCAGCCCGCGCCCAGCCCCGAGTCGATCCAGTCGCCGGCGAGGACGAGGTTGCCGTAGCCCGAGGCGTCGGCGCGCAATCGCAGGTCGCCGGTGCCCGGGAGCGCCTGCACGTAGTGCTCCGACGGATCGACGTTGGCGCGCCAGTACTGCGAGTCCAGGCGCCGCGGACCGACCGCGCCGTCGGCGCCGCACAGCAGCTCCCACCGGAACCCTCCGTCGGCCGCGGCGGCACCCGGCCACAGACCACCCGAGCGTGACTCCAGGAACTCGAGGGCGTTGGCGCGGACGAGGCGGTGCGCGGCGACGGCATCGTCGGCAGCGCGGCGTGGAAGGACGCTGCAGAAGTAGCCGATCGCGAGGGGCTGCTCGCCGGCGGGCCATGCCTCGCGCGCGATGAGGTGGCTCATCGAGGCGTACGTGTCGAAGGGCGTCGCGTAGGCGCTCACGGTCGCGCCCGGCCAGCGCCAGCCGAGCGCCCGCTCGTCCTCGCGCAGCCACACCTGCAGCGACTGGGTTGGGACCGTGGCGAGGCCGTCCACCATGGCGCGCCATCGCGGCGAGTCGTCGACCAGCTCGGCGCACACCGACCGGAGCGGTCCCGGCGACGTGGCCAGGACGACGTCGTCGAAGTCCTCGCCCGCAGTCAGGACGAGCTCGTCCTCGCTGCCGCCGATCGGGCGCGACCGGGGCGTCGAGGGGAAGCACGGCAGACCGAGCACGCGGACCAGCGGATCGTCCTCGACACCGGTGCCGGCGGGCCGCCGCAGGACGATCTCCGCCACGCTCTCCCGGTCCCCCGACAGCCGCAGCCGCGCGACGCGATGGCGCAGCCGGAACCGGACGCCCCGGGCGCGCAGCGCCTGGTACAGCGGCGCGAACACCACGTCGCCCATGCCGGCTTGCATCTGCCAGAAGATCGATCCCCGGTACTCGAAGAAGAGCTTGCCCGCGAGGAACAGACCGAGCCCCGCCGGGAAGCGCGGCCGCCCCGGGTCGCCGTCCTCGTAGGCGAAGACCAGGTCGTACATCCCGCGGATGAGCGGCGAGGCGAGCGTCTCGGGCCGCGCGCCGTGGCGCGCGAGCCAATCCCGGAAGTCGAGATGGTCGACGACCGCGAAGCCCGCGGGATCGGTCAGGAGGCCGTCGGCGATCACTCCCTGCAGCGCGCTGATCACCATGTCGGCGAGCTCGGCCGAGCGTGCGGCATCGGTGTCCCGGCGCACGCGCTCCAGCAGCTCCGTGCGAATCCGATCGAGGTAGCCCAGCACGAGCGTGGCGAGCGACCCGCCGCGCGGCACGCCCGCGCGCAGCATCCTGATCGACTCGATGGCGCCCACCAGCGCCGCGATCTCCGCCCGGCGCACGAGCTCGCCGAGCTCGCGCACCGCGGCTGAACCGTCGGGGCGCGGGGGGACGGGCGACCCGCTCAGCACGACGCGCGCCGGCCCGCTCGCGCCCGGCGGCACGGCCGGCGCCCCGATCGAATCGGAGAAGTCGAGCAGCAGCCCGAGCCCTCGGCGCACGAACGTCACGACCGAGAGCGGCCCGTCCGCCGCGGCCCCGTCGCCCGGCTCGCCGTCGTTGCGCCCGAACGCGGCGACCCAGTGCGACCAGGAGCCATCGCGCCGGTCGCCGACTCCGACGAGATCGGCCGGGGCGAACGCGTCGCGCCAGGACGCAATCGGGCACGCCGGATCGGTCACGGGGCGGTCGAGCTCGTCGTAGACGGCGCGGATCAGCCGGAAGGCGTTCTCGTAGTAGCCGAGCCAGACGTGCAGGCCGTGCTCCTCGATCCTCCCGTGGATGCCGCGCGTGCTGGCCCCCTTGCCGCCCAGCGAGGCCGCCCGCTCGAAGACGCAGATCTCGACGTCGTCGCGCGCCTCCGGCTCGCTCAGCGACCAAGCGGCGGTCAGGCCGGCCATCCCTCCGCCCAGGATCGCGACCCGCCTCTTGCGCGCGGCCGGCATCTCGCCTCGCGGTCAGGACGCGGCCAGCGACCGGGCCTCGTCGAGCTCCCGAGGGTGCGTGCCTCGCGCGTGCCCGATGGCCGTCTCGAGCGCCTCGTGGGCGGACGCCTCGGTGGTTGCGTGGGCGAGGGAGATCGCCGAGCGCAGCTCGAAGACCGCGGCGTCCTGGCGCCGCGCGCGGTCCACGGCCGCCTGCAGGTCCGCGAGCCCGCCGCGGTCGCCGAGCTCGTGACGCAGCTCCCCACGCACGCGCAGCGCCTCCGCGGAGCAGAAGTCGCTGCCCGTGCGCCCGGCCACCTTGAGCGCCTCGTCCAGCGACCGCAGGGCGTCCTCGCGGCGCCCGACCGCTCGCTGCGCGTCCGCCAGCGCGGTCAGCCAGTACGGCGTCCACACCTCGGCGACGAGCACGTGCCGCCATGCGTCGACGCTCGCGACGAGCACCTCGAGCACCTCCCGCTCTCCGGCGTGGACCTGGCTCAGCCGGGCCTGGATCGCGCCGGCGAGCGTCCACATCACGAACCCGTGACGCTCGCCCAGCGCCAGCATCGCGCGCGCGTGCCGCGCCGCGGCCGCGTGGTCGCCGTCGAGCCGGTGCGTCACGGCCAGGAGGCTGTGGACGTAGCCGGCGCTGAACGGGCCGAACGGGAAGTCCAGCCCTTCCACACGGTGCAGCGCGCGGCGCGCCATCTCCTCCGCCGCCTCCTGCTCCCCGGCGATCCAGAGCGTCGGCACGAGATGCGCGATGACGCACGCGAGCGGATCGTTGGGCAGCGGCCAGCTCGGGCGCGGCCGGTTCGCCGTCTGGCCCCAGGGATGCTCGACGAAGGCCTCCATGAGCCGGCGTGCCTCGCCGAACCGCCCGCGGAAGAAGTCGACGATCCCGCGCCCGGCGAACGCGAGCGGGAAGTTGACGCGACCGGTCTCGAACCCCCGCTCCATCGTGTCGGTGACGTGGTCCGCGGCATCGAGCTCGCCTCGGAAGGCGTAGTAGGACCAGCTGCTGATCAGGCTGGGAATGAGCTCGGGCCCGAGACCGAGCGCTTCGCACAGCGCGACGCAGCGCCCGTGGTCCTCGGCCGCCGCCGGAGCCGCGTAGCCGCTGGCCATGACGGCGCTGAAGGAACGCAGCTGACGCACGAGGAGCTCCGTCCGGTCGCGCGTCACGCGGTCGGCGAGATGCGGCGTCAGCTCGACGGCGCGCGTGAGGCTGGTCGTGGCCTCCTTGTGCGCCCCGAGCTCCTGGGCGCCCTGCGCCGCGGTGAGATGCGCGTGAATCGCCTCCTGGTGGCGCTGCGCGAGCTCGAGGTGGAACGCCGCCTCGCCGGCGTCGCGATAGCGCGAAGCGTCGCGGTCGCGCAGCAGCACGTCCGCGACGCGGCTGTGGCGGCCGGGCCGCTCGGAGCGTCGCTGCGTCTCGTAGGCCAGCTCCCGGATCAGCTCGTGCCGGAAGCGGATCGCGCCGGCGCTCGAGCGGTCGACGAGCCCCGCGGCGACCAGCGTCTCGAGGCGCTGCGCGAAGGGCGCCTCGGGCAGTCCGCTGATCTCGCGCAGGAGCTCCAGGTCGACGTCGCGGCCGATCGTCGACGCCAGCTGGGCGAGCCGGAGGTCCACGCCGGGCACTGTGAGCCGCGCCAGCAGCGGGTCGCGCAGCGCCGGCGGGATCGCGTATCGGGCCTGCTGCACCGAGCGGTGCAGCGCCTGCCCGCGGTCGACGGCATCGGCGGTGTGGACGAGCTCTTCAAGGAAGAGCGGCACCCCGTCGCTGCGCGAGATGAGCCCGGCGCGCCGGACGCCCGGCAGCTCGGCGCCCGCGGGGATGGACTCGACCATGCGCGCGAGGTCGTGCGCCGGCAGCGGCCCGAGCTCGAGGCGCGGGACGATCGCCTCGGGCCACGGCGGCGCGAAGGCGTCGCGGGCGGCGAGCACGAGCACGAGCCCCGGCCTCCGGGCGCCGAGCAGCGCGGAGATCAGGTCGAGCGAGGACGGGTCGGCCCAGTGCAGGTCGTCGACGAACAGGATCGACGGGCCGGTCCCCGAGTGGACGTGGACGAGGCGTGCCGCGGCGGCGAGGGCCAGCTCGCGCAGGCGGCCCGGGTCGACAGCGGTCGGAGGCGAGAGGCTCGAGGCCGGGATACGCAGCGCGGCGGCCAGGAACGGGAGGTCGGGACCCTCGCCGAGCCGGTCGCGCAGCTTCGCCAGGCGCGCGTCGGCGGCGTCCTCTTCGACGATCCCGCAGGCCTGCTCGAGCACCTTGCGGAACGCGAACAGGCTCGTCGCCTCGTGGTAGCTCGAGCAGCGGCACTCCAGGCAGGCCGCTCCCAGGCCTCGCGCCGCCTCGTGGACCAGCCGGGACTTGCCGATCCCCGGCGGGCCCACGACCAGCAGCGCCCGGGCCGCCGGCACGTCCGCGCCCGCGGCGGCACCTCGCAGGTCCTCGCACGCGGCGCGCCAGAGCTCCTCGATGCGCGCGCGCTCGCGCCGGCGGCCGGCGAAGGCGGTGAGCTCGGTGCCCGTCGCGAGGCGGCGGGTCGCCCGCTCGCGGAGGACCTTGAACGCGGCGACCGGGCGCGACATGCCGCGCAGCTCGACGAGGCCGATCGGCTCGACCTCGAAGTCGTCGCGCACCAGCGCGTGGGTCGCGTCGCTGATCACCACCGAGTCGGGCTCGGCCACCGCCTGCAGGCGCGAGGCCTCGTTCGGTGCCAACCCCGTGACCATCCCGCCGTCGAGAACGACGAGGTCCGTGTGGACCGCGACCCTCACGCGCAGGTCGACGCCGAAGCGCTCGTGCAGGCGCTGGTCGCGCGCGTGCACGGCCCGCACCATCTCCAGGCCGCTGAGCACCGCTCGGCGCGCGTCGTCCTCGTGGACCTCGGGGAAGCCGAAGCGCACCAGCATGCCGTCGCCCTGGTGATCCTCGATGAAGCCGCCGAAGCGCTCGATCACCTCGGCACACGCGGCGCGGAACTCCCGCAGGATCTCCCCGAACTCCTCGGGGTCATGCGTGTCGGAGATGGCCGTCGACCCGACGACGTCGCAGAACATCAGCGTCATCTGGCATCGCTCCGCGGACCCGGCGAGCAGCGCCTCGGCCTCGGCGTTGCCGGGGTCCAGCGTCAGGGCGGCGCCCGCGAGCGCTCGGAGGTCGTGCCATCGGCCGCCGTCCCGCGCGTCGCGCGCGTCGGCGAGCAGCTCGGCGACGCGATCGGCAAGCCGCCCGGAGACGCGATGGCGCTCCGTCGTCATCGCTCACCGTTTCCGACGACGATGCGCAGGCTCGCCAGCGGCGTGTCGCGCACGGCGACCATCCCCGCGTAGAAG
>VAWY01000110.1 GCA_005888335.1 Actinomycetota bacterium | reverse complement strand
CCGCAAGAACGTCAACCGCGGCGTCGACGAGTCGCTCCAGACGCTCGAGCGGATGATTCCGGCGATCCGCGAGCACGGCCTGCGCTGCGCGGCGGTGATCGCGACGTCGTTCGGCTGCCCGTACGAGGGCGTCGTCGACCCCGGCCGGGTGATCGAGATCGCCGGCCGGCTCGCCGCCGCCGGGGCGGACGAGATCGGCTTCGGCGACACGACCGGCATGGCCAACCCCGTCCAGGTCGAGTCGTTCTTCACCCGGGCGCTCGCCGAGCTGCCCGGGCCCGAGCTCACCGCGCACTTCCACAACACGCGCGGCCAGGGGCTGGCCAACGCGCTGGCCGCGCTGCGCGCCGGCGTGACGAGCTTCGAGTCGAGCTTCGGAGAGCTCGGCGGCTGCCCCGTGCCGCCGGGCTCGACCGGCAACATCGCCAGCGAGGACCTCGTGTCGATGCTCCACGAGATGGGGATCGAGACGGGGATCGACCTCGAGGCGCTCATCGCCGCCTCGCGCGAGGTGCAGGAGCTCCTGGGGCGGCGGCTCACGAGCCACGTCCTCGTGGCCGGACCGGTGGACTGGCATGGCGACTGAGCTGCGTCCCGTGCGCCACGACGAGCGCGACGGCGTGCTGCACGTCGTGCTCGCGCGCCCGCCGGCGAACGCGCTCGGCGCGCCGCTCGTCGAGGGGCTCGAGCAGGCCCTCGACGCGCTCGAGGCCGGCTCGGCGAAGGCGATCGTGCTCAGCTCCGCCGTCCACGGGTTCTTCGCCGCCGGCGCCGACATCAAGCAGATGTCCTCCGCGACGCACGACGACTTCGTGCGCTACCGCGACGCGCTGCGCTCGCCGCTCGAGCGCCTGGCCGCGTGCGGCCGGCCGTCGGTGGCCGCCATCGACGGGCTCGCCCTCGGCGGCGGCCTCGAGCTGGCGATGGCCTGCACGCTGCGCTTCGCGACCGGCGCGTCGCGCCTCGGCCTGCCCGAGGTCAAGCTCGGGCTGATCCCCGGCGCCGGCGGCACCCAGCGCCTCCCGCGGCTCGTCGGGCGCGGGCGTGCGCTGGACCTGATGCTGACCGGGCGCGAGGTCGACGCGCGCGAGGGCGCGTCGATCGGCCTGGTCGACCGCATCGTCGACGGCGACGTGACCGCGGAGGCGCTCGCCTTCGCCGGCCGGCTCGCACGGCTCTCGGGTCCGGCGATGGCGGCGATCATCGCGTGCGTCGACGCGGCCGGGCCGGTCAGCCGGGAGGGCATGGCGCTCGAGGGCGAGGAGGTCGTGCGGATGTTCGACGACGACGACACCAAGCAGGCGCTCGCCGCGTTCGTCGGCGGCCGGCGCGCGGCGAACGGCTGAGGCGCCGTGGCCAGGCGCGGGATCACCGTCCTCAGGGGCAGCGTGCGCGCGGTCGCCGAGACCGCCGCGGCCGCCGAGGCCGCGGGCTTCGACGCCGCCTGGACGCCGGAGTTCTACACGCGGTCTTCGATCGTCACGCTCGCGCAGATGGCGGCGCGCACGTCGCGGTGCACGGTGGGCACCTCGATCGCGTACGCCACGGGGCGCTCGCCGCTCGTGCTCGCCACCGAGGCGCGCAGCCTCGACGAGCTCAGCGGCGGGCGCCTCGTCCTCGGCCTCGGCACCGGGACGCGGCGGATGATGGAGGACTGGCACGGCGTCGACCCCGACGCGCCCGCCGCGCGCATGGAGGAGCTCGTGCCGCTGCTGCGGCGCCTGTGGCGCCTGCACGAGGGGCCCGTCGAGCACGAGGGTCGCTTCTACCGCTGCCGCGTGACGCCCACCGCCGAGACGTCGGCGCCGGTGCGCGACGACATCCCCGTCTACACCGCGGGCGTCAACGCCCGGATGGTGCAGGTGGCCGGCCGGGTGGCCGACGGCCTGCTCGGCCATCCGCTGTTCTCGGCGGCCTACGTCGACGAGGTCGTCCGGCCCGCGATCGCCGAGGGCAAGCGGCGCGCCGGGCGCGACGACGCGCACGTCGAGCTCGTCGGGATCGTGATCTGCTCGGTTGCCGACGACGCCGACCAGGCGCGCCGCGAGGCGGCGGCCCAGCTCGCCTTCTACTCGGCCCCCAAGACGTACGGCAAGCTGCTCGAGGCCAGCGGCTTCGGCGCCGCCGGCGAGACGATCCGGGCGGCCTTCGCCGAACGCGACTTCGCCGCCATGGCGGCCGCCGTCCCGGACGAGATGGTCGACGCGATGGCGGCTGCGGGGACCGTGGCCGAGGTGCGCGACCGGCTCGAGCGCGCCGCTGAGGTGTTCGACCACGTCGTCGTCTACCCGCCGAGCTTCGGGCTGACCGAGGAGCGCTGCGAGGAGCTCGCCGCGGCGCTCGTCGAGGACCTGGCGCCCGCCGGCGCGCGTGCGCGTGGCTGACGCCTCGCAGGTCGGGCTCGTCGTCGACGAGGTCGACTTCCCGGTCGAGGAGGGCAAGGTCCGGGAGTTCGCCATCGCCGTCGGCGACGAGGACCACCGCTCGGTGCCGCTCACCTTCGCCACCGTGGCGGGCCACTGGCGCGACCAGGGGGCGATGGTCGAGCGCCTCGGGCTCGACATCCGTCGCATCGTGGTCGGAGGCAGCGAGTGGTCCTACCACGCTCCGGTGGCCGTCGGCGATCGCCTGCGCGGCGCCCGGGTGGTGACCGACGTGTGGGACAAGGCGGGCGGCCGCGGGACGATGACCTTCATCACGCTGGAGACGCGGCTGCACCGCGACGACGGCGAGCTCGCGGTCGTGCAGCGCGACACGGTCATCGAGCTTCCCGCATGACGCGCGTCGAGCGCACCACCGCGCCGGTCACCCGCACGCAGATCGTGCGCTTCGCGGGCGCGGCCGGCGACTTCAACCCGATGCACCACGACGACGACTTCGCGCGCGAGGCCGGCCAGCCGGGCGTGTTCGCCATGGGCCAGCTTCAGGCGGCGATGCTCGCCTCGATGGTCGCCGACTGGCTGGGGCGCGAGGACGTCCTCGGCTACGGCGTGCGCTTCCGCGACAAGGTCTGGCCCGGGGACCGCCTCGTGCTGTCGGGCGACGTCGTCGAGGAGCGCGACGGCGTCCGGCGCTGCGACCTGCAGGCCGTCCGCGAGGCGGACGGCGCCGTCGTGCTCACGGGCTGGGCGACGGCGCGAGCACGGACGACAGCCACGCCGCCGTCGCGCTCACGTCGCGGTGAACGCGCGCCGTCAGCCCGGCGCGGCGAGCCCGCCCACTAGGCACCCACCGCGGCGCGTGAGCGCACGCGCGCGGCCTGGAGCTCGGCGTAGGAGCGCTCCCAGCCGGCCTCGAGATGGATGAGCGCCGGGGTGCCGTCGATCGTGCCCGTGCACGCGGCCTCGTGCAGGACGATCCGCTCGCCGGCCTCGAAGCGGAACAGCGCGAAGCGCTCAGCGCTGACGGTGACGACGCCGCCGTCCGCGTCGCGCAGGACGATCTCGCCGCCGGTCTGCCACCAGTTCTCGTCGTAGGCCGCCTTGACGCGGACGTCGACGATCGCCGACAGCTTGCCGCCGCGCGAGACGTAGCCGCAGTGCCAGTTCTCGCCCCGCGCGTGCAGCAGCATCGCGTTGAAGGTCACGCCATCCTCGGCCTGCGCCGAGATCCACTTCCAGTCCTGGATCGTGTCCCAGTCGCGCGTGCCCCACGAGTGGTCGCGGTGCGCCGTCGTGTCGAAGGCGATCCGGCGGTCGCCGATCGTCAGCTCGCCCGTCACGCGGCCGGACTGCTCGAAGCGGTCGTCGGCCAGGAAGTCCGGGCAGCCGTCCTCGTTGTCGCGGTAGGAGAACGGCTGGTGCAGGGCGGTGAACGTCGCCTCGTAGGAGACGCCGTCGCCCGCGAAGCCGAGCTCCGCCGTCCGCAGCGCCTCGGTGTGGCGGACGTGCAGCCCGTCGACCAACCAGTCGCTGAAGTCGCGCCCGCCGACGCCGACGCCGTCGACGGCGGAGAACGCCAGCCGCTCGTTGTCGTCGCCGACCACCGCGAAGAGGTGGCCGGCGCGGTCCTGCGCGTCGACCCAGGTGTAGAACATGACGAGCAGGCCCTCGTCGGGCAGCAGCAGGTTGTAGAACAGGCTCTCCCGGGCGTGCGGGCGGTCGGGAAGCGCGTGGCGGAAGTCGTCGTGGGGCTCGAGCATCGGGCCACCGTAACCGCGCGCAAGCGCCGCGTCGGCCCCCTCTCACCCCCTCGTAGGACGGAGTTCCCTCGCTGGGGGCGAGGAGCCTCCCGCGCCCCGACCTAGGGTTGCTCGCGGCTGCCGTCGGGCGGTCGGCAGAGGAGAGAGGAGAGGACATGAGCGAGGATTACCAGCTCGTCGGCAGCGGGCTGACGGTGTGTGAGCACGACGCACCCGTGGAGGGACCGGTCGTCTGGCTCGACTCGCCGTCGGCGGTGCTCGAGTTCGTCGCCGCGGGCGACGTCTCGGAGAAGATCGTGCTCGCGCGCGGCGGGACGACGACCTTCCTCACGCCGGCGCTCACCGCGGGCGTCAAGGGCGTCATGACGCTGCAGGGCGCGCCCGAGAGCCACCTCGGAATTTTGTCCCGCGAGTACGGCATCCCCTGCCTCATGTCCGTCGCCTTCGAGCGCGGCGTCAAGTCGAGCCGCGGCGAGACGATCCCGCCCGACGGCGCGATCCTGCGCCTCGACGTCAGCACGCACCCCGAGGGGCGTGTGTTCATCGCCAACGGCAACGGGCACCTCGACGTCGCCGAGCCCGCCGAGGTCGACGCCGAGGCGGCCGCCCAGGCCGAGCAGCTGCGCGCGCTGATGGCGAGCTACCGCGGCGAGCTGCCCAAGGGCTCCGCCGGCGATCGCCAGATCCGCGCCCGGCTGCGCACCGGCGTGGTTTCCACGAGCGACGAGAACGTGCGCCGCGACCTCGCCGGCGGCGAGGTCTCCGACTACCTGTCCTACGCCGGCTGGAACCTCTGGGACCTCATCGCTGCCCGTCAGACCGAGGGCGAGTCGGGCCTGATCCCGCGCCAGGAGTACGAGACGGTCGCGTTCGTCCAGCAGTGGTCCACGTACGCCCGCTGGTACGCGCGCATCGTCGAGGCGATCGGCGTCGACGGGGTGATCGAACTCGGCTCGCTCCCGCGCCGCGAGATCGGCACCAAGGTCAACCACGTCCACGTCTGGGCGACGCTCTGCCCGCTCTTCGGGCGCGCGATCGCGACCGAGCTGGGCCTCGAGGACGCGTCCGCGCGGCCGGAGGACCTCGACGCGCTCATCCAGTTCGGCCGCCGGCTCCAGCACGGCCTGTGGGGCGGCGGTCCGGGCTTCGTCGCGTCGCGCGGCTACGCGGCGCCGGTGCTCGAGGCGAGCTGGCTGGAGCGCTTCCGCGACGAGGAGCGCCGGCTCGACGATCCCGACGAGCTATCGGCCTTCCGCCGGTTCAACGCGACGACCGAGCTGTGCGGCTTCCTGTTGCACTACGACTGCCGCGCCGGGCTGTGCGACACGGGCCCGTACCCGCTGCCCGACGGCGGCTTCCTGCTCGTGCGCGACCACTTCCTCCACGAGCCCGGCTACGAGTGGGCGTCGGTCATCGACGACCTGCCCCACTGCGTGACCGAGGCGATGTTCTTCCGCCCCGACGAGGACGTCTCGATCGCGATCAACGACATCGCCACGACGTTCGCGCAGCCGGCCAACTACCTCAAGCACCTCAGCGGCGCGGTCGTGTACGCCCGCGACCGCTGGGACACTCCGGTCTCCGAGGTGCGGCGGCTCGACGAGGCCGAGATGGCGCGCATCGCGCACCGCTGCGACGAGGCCATGCTCGGCCTCTACCAGCGCATCGGCGACCAGTCGGTCGACGAGCGCATCGCCGACGGCGTCAAGGTCTACACGCGCGACATGATGATGCCCTACGCGCGGGCGGCCGGCGTGTGGGACGAGATGGTCGCCGCCGGCTTCGACGAGCTCAGCGACCTGGCACGCGACGCGTACCCCGCGCTCACCGGCGGGGCGGCGCAGCAGGTGCTCGGCGCCGTCTTCCTCATGGGTCAGGGCCTCGTCCCCGCCGAGGGGCTGCCACCGGCGCCCGAAGTCGGCCCCGAGGCGCTCCCGGTCCTGCACGAGATCGCGATCAAGGGCTCCTGCCCCGACGTCGACGGAGACGCGGAGGCGCTCGAGGCCGCCGGCCTGGTGGTCGCGACGGCGGCCGGGCTGATGCTCACCGAGGCGGGCCACGCCCGCCACGACGAGCTGCTGGCGGCGCAGCGCGAGTCGGTCGACCTGGGGCGCCT
The DNA here is from genome assembly GCA_005888335.1 of Actinomycetota bacterium. Next base: position 6,908 of record VAWY01000110.1, on the reverse strand, counting down.
GGCCGCGGCCTACGAGCGCTTCCTCGCGGTCAACGGGCCGATGAAGTCGCTGTCGGCGAGGGCCGGGTCGGCCGGCGAGGACGAGCGGTTCGACCTGGTCGGCCAGGCGGCCGAGCTCGTCGAGCGCGTCGAGCCGGCCTTGCGCCGCACGGCGGACGTCCTGCCGCGCTTCGCGGGTTACCTGCCCCGCCTGCAGGAGGCGATCCGCCGCGTCGAGGAGGACGACTGGAGCTACCTGACGAGCCCGTCGGTCGACTCGGTGCACACCGTGTGGATGGAGTGCCACGAGGACTATCTGCAGACCCTGGGCCGAAGCCGCGAAGCGGAGGGGAGCTACTGACGTGCCGCATATCGCCGCGCGCATGACGTACGCCCTCCTCGACGACGACGCCGCGGGGGTCGGCCGCGAGGTGCTCGGCGGCAAGGGCGCCGGGCTCGTGCGCATGCGCGAGCTCGGCCTGCCCGTGCCGGCAGCCTTCGTCATCACGACCGCGTGCGGGCGCGACTACCTGCGCGAACAGCGCCTCCCGGACGGCTTGGCCCGCGAGCTCGACGAGCGGATCGCCGCCCTCGAGCGCGCCGGCGGCCGGCGCTTCGGGGACGACGACTCGCCGCTGCTCGTGTCGGTGCGCTCGGGCGCGCCCGTCTCGATGCCGGGCATGATGGACACGATCCTCAACGTCGGCCTGACGTGGGAGGGCGCCGAGGCGCTCGCCGGGGAGACCGGCGACGCGGCCTTTGCCTGGGGCTGCCTCGAGCGCCTGCTCGAGCAGTTCGCGCGCACCGTCCGCGGGCTCTCGGCCGGCGTGGTGGAGGAGGCGCTGATGGATGCCGGCGGGGCCGGCACGCGTGAGCGCTCGCGCGTGCTGCTGGAGCTCATCGAGCGCGAGTCGGGCCGCCCGTTCCCCGACGCGGGCGGGCAGGTGCGCGAGGCCGTCGAGGCGGTCTTCCGTTCGTGGATGAGCCCGCGGGCCCGCGCCTACCGCCGCCACAAGGGCATCGACGAGGCCATGGGCACCGCGGTCGTCGTACAGACCATGGTGTTCGGCAACCGTGGCGAGGACTCCGGGAGCGGCGTCGCGTTCACGCGCGATCCCTCCACCGGCGCTCAAGGCGCCTACGGCGACTTCCTGTTCGACGCGCAGGGCGAGGACGTCGTGGCCGGCGAGCGCGACACCCGCCCGCTGGCGGAGCTCGCGGAGCGGCTGCCGGCGGTGGCGGACGAGCTGCGCCGCGTCTTCGACGTGCTCGAGCGCGACGCGCGCGACATGTGCGACGTCGAGTTCACCGTCGAGCAGGGCCGCCTCTGGATCCTCCAGACGCGCGTCGGCCAGCGCAGCGGTCGCGCCGCCGTGCGCCTCGCGGTGGCCTTCGTCGAGGAGGGGCTGATCTCGGTCGAGGAGGCGCTCGGCCGGGTCGGCGACGAGCAGCTCGAGGCGGCGATGGCCCCTGTCTTCGACGGCGACACCGGCGATGTGGTGGCGCGCGGTCTGGCGGCGTCCCCGGGCGCGGCGATCGGTGTCGCGGCGTTCCAGGCGGAGCGCGCGCAGCGCCTGTGCGACGAGGGACGCGAGGTCGTCCTCGTGCGCCCGACGACCGCCCCGGCCGACCTGCCCGGGGTCATCGCCTCGGTGGGGGTCGTCACGGGCCGCGGCGGCCCGACGAGCCACGCCGCCGTGGTGGCGCGCGGGATGGGCCGCCCGGCGGTGTGCGGCGCAGGCGACGTGGTCGTGGCCGCCGGCGGGCGCTCGGCGACGGTCGCCGGGGTCGTGCTGCACGAGGGCGAGACGGTCTCGGTGGACGGCGATCGCGGGCTCGTGAGCCGCGGGGCGCGCTCCCGGGTGCCCGCTGAGTCCGACCCGGTCCTGGCGCGCTTCCTCGCCTGGCGGCAGGCCGACGCAGCCTGATCAACCGCTCGGCCCTCATGGCGACGGTGCCGGGTCAGGTTCTGGCTGCGGCACGGTCGTCTCGGCGCTCGCGAGCATCTCGGAGGTGCGCAGTCCCCGTTCGGCTCGGATGACGCTGATGACCGCATTGATCAGTGCCAGGTGGGTGAGCGCCTGGGGGAAGTTGCCCAGATGCTGCCCTGTTCGCGTATCGATCTCCTCGGCGTAGAGCCCGAGCTCGCTCGCGAAGGACAGCAGGCGCTCGCACAGGTCGCGACCGCGAGCGACCTCGCCGATCGCGACCAGCGCGGACACCAGCCAGAAGGAGCAGGTGGTGAACGTCCCTTCCTCTCCGTGCAGCCCGTCGTCGGTCTCCTGAGTCCGGTAGCGCAGGACGAGCCCGTCCTGCGTCAACTCGTCCGCGATCGCCAGGACCGTCCGGCGCACGCGCTCGTCCTGCGCCGGCAGGAAGCCGACCATGGGGAGCAAGAGCAGCGAGGCGTCGAGCGCGGTCGTGTCGTAGTGCTGGGTGAACACACCTCGCTCGTCGACAGCGTTCGCGCAGACGTCGGCGTGGATCGCTGCCGCCGCCGCCTGCCAACGCGCCGCGTGCTGGTGATCGCCCTGGAGCAGCGCCAGGTGCGCCCCCCGGGCGGCCGCGATCCAGCACGCGACCTTGGAGAACGTGAAGTGCTTCGGCTCGCCGCGGACCTCCCAGAGCCCGCAATCGGGCTCCTCCCAATGCTCCAGCGCCCGTTCGACCAGTGCGACGATGACCGGCCACGCCCGGGGCCGCAGCTGCCCCCGCGAGCGTGCGTGCAGCGCGTGCAGCCACGCGGCGCCGAGCAGAGAGCCCCAGACGTCGTTCTGGCGCTGGACGTAGGCCGCGTTGCCGATCCGCACGGGCTGCGCGCCCTCGTACCCGGACAGGTGCTCGAGAACCTCCTCGTCGAGCCGGGGCCGCCCGTCGAGCCCGTACATGATCTGCATGTCGGCGCCGTCGCGGCCGGCGATGTCGGCCACGAAATGAAAGAAGTCGCTCGCCTCCCAGTCGAACCCCAGCGTGTACAGCGCCCAGAGCGTGTGGGTGGCGTCGCGGATCCAGGTGTACCGGTAGTCCCAGTTGCGCTCGCCCCCAGGCGTCTCCGGCAGCGACGTCGTGGCCGCCGCCGCCACGGCGCCCGTCGGAGCGAAGGTGAGCGCCTTGAGCGTGAGCGCGCTGCGCTGCAGATGGGCGCGCCACCGGTGATCGGGGAACCGGCCGCGGTCGAGCCAGTGCCGCCAGTGGTTCTCGGTCCACTGCAGCCGCGCTCCCGCCTCGTCGGCGTCACCCGGGGGCGGGTGGTCGCTCCACGACAGCGCGCAGAAACGGCGCTCGCCGGCGCGCAGCAGGGTACGGGCGACGGCCATCGATCCTTCGAGCCCAAGGCGCATGTCGCTGCGCAGACGCAGCTCGGGATCCGACTCGCGGCCGCGCGTCACCGCCTCGTGGTAGCTCCCGCCCGGATATGTCCACGCGACGGCGCGGCGCCCGTAGTCGAACATCGGCGCGCACTCGAGCGCGACCTGCACCTCGCCGTTGGTGCACAGCAGCTCGCGCACGAGCACGTGGTCGGCGTCATAGTCGGTCGGCGCCCGCCGGTGCGACCCCGACAGCTGGTCGGTGTGGTGCCACGGCCCGATGAGCAGGGCGTCGCGGACGACCAGCCATCCGCCGCGGGCCGACCACGTGGTCTCCAGAACCATCGTCCCCGGCAGGTATCGCCGTGCCACCGGGACGGCGGCCTCCGCCGGTCCCACGCGGAACCACCCCGCGTCGCGGTCCAGCAGGGCGCCGAAGACGCTCGGCGAGTCCATGCGCGGGATGCACATCCATTCGACCGCCCCGCTCGGGGCGACCAGCGCCGTCGTCTCGCAATCCGACAGGAAGGCGTAGTCGGCGATCGGGGGAAACAGGCTGGTGCCGGCGGAATCGTCGGCAGCCAGCCCATGCGCGAGGGCATGTCCGCCGAAGGGCTCGTCGTTCGGCGGCGGCATCGCCTCAGCCGAAGAGCACCGAGAACGCGTCGTCGTCCTCGACCGGCACCGTGCGCAGCTGGGCCACCGCGCGATCGTACGCGCGCGACGAGCGCAATCGCCCGGCTCCAACGAGAGGTAAACATCACTCGGACGGGTGATCCGCGGCGTGCGGCGCTTGAACTCCTACGTGAGGTGTCGTTCGCCGGTGAGCTCCCTCGTGTGGGGGATCGTTCTCCCCCTGGGAGCGATTGTGGCCGCGCGCGTCGTTCCTGATGATCGGTGCCGTCCGCGTGAGAGCCGACTCCACGCCTCACGGAAGAAGGGCTCGACCTTGAAGGAGCAAGATGAGGACCGGGAACGACCGCGAGGCGCTCAACCTCACGGCGATGATCATCTGCTTGCTGATCTCGCTGGCGATCTTCGTCGACCAGCTCGTCGTTCACACGAGCCTGTTCGACTGAGAACCGACATGGCGACGCCACGTTCGTCATGGGCATCGGCGTGACCATCACCGACTGAAAGGGACAAGGCGGTGGCGACACAGAACGCTGGGCGCCCGTCACCTCACCGAGGGCTGGGCGTTCGAAACGCAGTGAGGGAGGGCCGCCTCGGACGCAGCGACCTGGCTCAGCTCGGGCTCGCGGTCCTTCTCGGCATCTCGCTCGTTCTGCCGTGGTACGCAACGGCGTCGAGCAATCCGAACTCGAACATCGACGGCAAGCGGGGAGACCTGACTGGGTGGGTGGTTCACCCGGTCCTGCGGTGGGTGTTGCTCGGCGCCGCGATCTGCGGGGTCCTGGGCGCCTGGCAGACGATTCGCGCCCAGAAGACCGAGCTGCCACGTGGCGAGCTCACAGTGATCATCGCCCCGGTCGTCGTGACGCTGCTCTTGGGCTGCGGTCTTCTCTACAGGCCGGGCACGCCCTCGAACACGATCAGCCTCCAGTACGGGTGGTTCCTCGCACTGGGCGCAGCGCTGGGCGCGATTGCCACCGGCCTCGTGCGCCTCCCCCGGAGGCGCCACGAGCCACCGCGAGGCGGCAAGTAGCTCCTCGTCTGGCGGCAGGCCGGGCGCGGCGTGATCAGTCGCTCGCGCCGGCCAGGCTTGCCGCCGGCACGAGCTCGAGCGCGTCGGCGATGCGGTCGTCGTAGACGCCCGCGCCGCCGAAGAGCTCGGCGTCGCTCTTCGCACGCTTGAACAGCAGCTGCAGGTCGTGCTCCCACGTGTAGCCGACCGCGCCGTGGAGGAACAGCGCCTTGTCGGCGACGGAGCTCGCGGCGCGCGCCGCGCGCGCCTTGGCCACCCAAGCGTCGACCTCCGCGCCGGGCTCGCCGGCGCCCACCGCCCAGGCCGCGTAGTGCACCGCGGCGCGCGTGCCCTCGATGCTCACGAGCATCTCGGCGGCGGCGTGCTTGACCGCCTGGAAGGACCCGACGGGCACGCCGAACTGCACGCGCTGGCCGACGTACTCGACGGTGAGGTCGAGCATCCGCTGCGCGGCGCCGAGCGCGTCGGCGGCCACGAGGACGGCGGCGGACGCGGTCAGCGCGCGCAGGTCGTCCGCGCCGACGCCGTCGAAGCGGTCGACGGGCTCGCCGCGCAGCACGACGTCGGCGACGGCCCGCGTGCGGTCGACGAGCCGGCGCGGCGTGACCTGCGCCGCGGCGGCGTCGTGGACCTCGAGCGCCTGGCCGTCCCAGCCGACGAGCAGCGTGGCGCCCGGGGCGCCGAGCACGAGCTGCAGCGCCCCGTCGGCGGGCGGCGCGTCGGCGGGTGAGTCGCCGGGCCTGGCCAGCGCTCCGGACGCCTCGCCGGCGGCCAGCGCCTCGACATGCGCGCCGGCACGCTCGTCCGAGCAGCGCGACAGCGCCAGCGCGGCCAGCAGCGTGCCGTACAGCGCGTCGGCCGGCACGGCGCCGCGGCCGAGCTCCTCGGCCAGGATCGCCAGCTCGAGCATGCCGCCGCCCTGGCCGCCGGCCTCCTCGGGGATGCCGATCCCGGTCCAGCCCTGGCGGACGGCGAGGGCGTGCGCGGGGCCGTGGTCCACGTGCTCGCCGAGGACCCAGTCGCGCACGCGCGACAGGGGTCCCTCGCGCTCGACGACGCCGCGCACGGCGTCGCGCAGGAACTCCTGCTCGTCGGTGAAGGAGAGGTCCATCGTGACGGGCAGTCAACCGCGTTCCGGCGGCGAGGTCATCCCTCCGGAGAGGTAGCCGAAACAGCCGCCGGGAAGGTGCCGGGCCGGACCGGCGAACGTAGCCTTCGGCCGCATGAATCCAGGCACGAACGGACATGGCGCGCCCGACGGACGCGTGGCGCTGGTCACCGGCGGCGCGCGCGGCATCGGCGAGGCGATCGCCCGGGCGCTGGCCGAGGACGGCCACGTGGTCGTCATCGCGGACCTCCGCGGCGCGGAGGCGGAGGCGACGGCGCAGGCGATCCGCGACGCGGGCGGCAAGGCCGAGAGCATCGAGGTCGACGTCACGAGCACCGAGAGCGTCGCCGCCGCCGTGGCCGCCACGCGCGAGCGCCTCGGGCCGATCGACGTCCTCGTCAACAACGCAGGCTGGGACGACCTCAAGCCCTTCGTCGACACCGACGAGGCGCTCTGGGACCGCGTGATCGACATCAACTACAAGGGCGTGCTGCGCACGACGCACGCGGTCCTGCCGGACATGATCGAGCGCCGCTGGGGGCGCATCATCAACATCGGCTCCGACGCCGGCCGCGTTGGCTCGTCGCTGGAGTCGGTGTACTCGGGCGCCAAGGGCGGGATCATCGCGTTCACCAAGACGGTGGCCCGCGAGGTCGCGCGCAAGGGGATCACGGCCAACGTCGTCTGCCCCGGCCCGACCGACACGCCGTTCCTGCAGCAGGTCATCAGCGAGCAGGGCGACGCCGACAAGGTCCTCGGTGCGATGGTCGCCGGCGTCCCGATGAAGCGGCTCGCCGAGCCGGCCGAGATCGCCGCGGCGGTCGGCTTCTTCGCCCGCCCCGACGCG
>VAWY01000109.1:2075-15380 GCA_005888335.1 Actinomycetota bacterium | reverse complement strand
GCAGTCGCGCTGGATGCGCTCCGACATCCGCGAGGTCATCTCGGCCCGCTGGAGCGTGACGAGCACGTCGTCGAGTACGACTGCGTTCTGGAACTCGAGTGCCGTCAGACGCGTGAGCACCTGCTCGAGCCGCTGGCGGTACGTGTCGAGCGTGCCGAGCGCCTGGTTCGTCTTCGCGAGCACGTCGGCGACCGGATCGAGCTGGTAGCGCGCCTGCCCGACGAAGATCGTCACAGTCTCGCGCTGCTGTGAGACCGAGATGACGAGCGCCCCGGTCTGCTTGGCGACGCGTTCCGCCGTGCGGTGCCGCGTGCCCGTCTCGTCGGAGGGGATCGTCGGGTCGGGCATCAGCTGCACGTTCGCCCAGGCCAGTCGCTTGACCATCGTGTCGAGGATGATCGCCCCGTCCATCTTCGCGAGCTCGTAGAGCAGCTGCGGCCGGAAGGGCGCCTCGAGCCGGATGCCGCCGGAGGAGAGGAAGGACAGCCCCCGCGGGTCGCCGATCACGATCAGGGCGCCCTCGTGGGAGCGGATCACGTCGTCGACGGCCTGGCGAAGCAACGTCCCGGGTGCGATCGTCTCGATCGCCGTCAGCAGGTGCGGGTCGCGGCGCGGGTCGTCTTCCGACGGCGTGCGCGAGAAGCCGAGATCGGCGCTCGGGCGCTCAGGCTTGACTGTCTCCTTCGGCTCGTTCGGCATCGAGTCCCGCCTTGATCGCCTGGCGCAGCGTCTCTGCCTGCGTCACCCGCAGTGTGCCACGGCCCGGGGTGTCCTTCGGGGCGACGACGTGCCCGAGGCCGAGCTTCGCGCACTCCTCGAGCCGCCGGTCGGCCTGGGTTGCGGGCCGAAGCCGCCCCGTCAGGCCGATCTCGCCGAAGGCGGCGGTGCCCGCGCGGACGGGAAGCCGGCGCGCAGCGGAGGCGATCGCCAGGGCGACGGCGAGGTCCGCGCCCGGCTCGTCGATGCGAACGCCGCCGGCCACGTTCACGAAGACGTCTGCCTGGCCGAGCGCAATGCCGGCGTGGCGCGCCAGCACCGCGACGATCATCGCGAGCCGCTTGGGATCGACACCGGTGGCGACCCGTCTCGGCATCGCGAGGTCCGTCTGCGCGACGAGCGACTGCACCTCGAGCAGGATCGGCCGCGTGCCCTCGAGGGCGCAGGCCACGGCGGCGCCCGGCTCGCCCTCGACCGTGCGGCCGAACACCTCGGACGGGTCGGGCACGCCGACGAGTCCGGTGCCGGTCATCTCGAAGATCCCGAGCTCGTTCGTGGAGCCGAAACGGTTCTTCACCGCGCGCAGCACCCGGTGGGCGCGGTAGCTGTCGCCTTCGAACTGCAGGACGCAGTCGACGAGGTGCTCGAGCACCCGCGGGCCCGCCACGGAGCCGTCCTTCGTCACGTGGCCGACGAGGATCGTCGCGACGCCGTTCTCCTTGGCGACGCGCAGGAGGCGCCCCGCTGCCTCGCGCACCTGCGCGACGGAGCCCGGAGCCGAGCCGAGGTCGGCCGAGTAGAGCGTCTGGACGGAGTCGATCACGCAGACGTCGGGGCGCTCGGTCACGAGCGTCTCGCAGACGACGTCGAGCTCCGTCTCCGCCAGGATCTCGACGTTCGCGGCGCCGCCGAGCCGCTCGGCCCGGAGCTTCACCTGGGCGACGGACTCCTCGCCGGTGATCAGGAGCGTGCGGTGGGATGCGCTCATCGCCTGCAGAGCGGTGAGGAGGAGCGTCGACTTGCCGACGCCGGGCTCGCCGCCGACGAGCACGAGCGACGCCGGCACGAGGCCGCCCCCGAGTACGCGGTCGAGCTCGGGCACCCCGGTCGCGATGCGTTTGGCCTCCTCGACCTCGACGTCGACGAGTCGCAGGAGCGGCTTCGGCGCCCTCGCGCCGACGACCTTCCGCCGATCTCTTTGAGGGGGGACCTCCTCGACGAGCGTGCCGAACGAGTTGCAGCCCGGGCACTTCCCGAACCAGCGGCCGGCCGAGTAGCCACACTCGGTGCACGCGAACTGGACGGCCGACCTTGCCACGAAATCCAGCCTACGGACGCTTCCGGACGCCGAGTTCACAGCTTCCTCACGAACCCGAGCTACGCTCGCCCACCGTGACTCGCCTGCTTCTCGCCTCAGCTGCGCTCGCCGCCGCCGCGCTCGCAGCCCTCGCCCCGGCGGCGTCGGCCACGCGGCTGCCCGGCATCGTCTCCCCGTCCGGGAACATCAGGTGCCTGTTCGTCCCGCCGTCGAACGGGAGCGGCCCGGTCAACCTGCTCTGCTCGATCGGGGCCGCCGTCTACACGACGCACCTGCAAGACCGCTGCATGGCGCCGAACGGCTCGGGCGTCGACTGGCACGGCTTCGAGCTGGGCGCCATCCGGCCCGGCCAGGTCCTCTGCACCGGCGGCATCCTCTACAACCCGGGCACCCAGCATCCCCACTACGTCACCCTCCCCTACAGCCGAACCTGGCACCAAAACGTCTTCACCTGCACGTCGCGGGTGACCGGCCTCACCTGCACGAACCGGGCCGGCCATGGAGTGTTCATCTCGCGGGAATCCTGGCGAACCTGGTAGCCGATTCCATGGTGGACCGCGAGCACGGCGGCGAAGGCGAGATCGCACTCTCGCCGTAGCCACGCCGCGATCCGGCACTCGTGCCCGATCCCGTTCAAGAAGCGCAGCTTCTTGAACGGCATAAAAAAGCGGCCCCGCCGCAGGGGCCGCCTTTTATCTGTGAGGGGGTAATTCACCGGGCCCCCGCCGCATCGGGGCCCCAGGGGATGTGCCGTCTGATCAGGATCCTGCCACGGCCTGGGCAGTTGATTCCTCCCCTTTGAGGTGGTTCAGCGCGCCGCTTCACCTTCCCGGGGGACGCCCGCCCGGGGGATCGGGCCCACGCTTCGCTAGCCGAAGGGGGCGAGGTGGCCGCAGCTCGTCCCTCTCCGGCACGGGGGCGAAGCGGGCGTCCGCGACGCCCCCTCTTGTGCTCGGGCACTCCGGCTTGAGCAAAACGTGAGCGCAGGGGCGCACGCTCCAGGCGATGGTCAAGCTCCTGTTCCCGACCTTGCTCCTGGCGACAGCGGCCTCCGGAGGCCCGAACATCGAGCTGCACCCCGCTCTCGTGAACCTCCGGCAGGCGGCGACGATCTCCGTCCGGTCGCTGGACGCGCCCTCCGGCGAGGTCAACCTCGTGGGAGCGACGGACGCCAACGGACGGCCGCTGCTGTGGCGGCCGCTCCGCAAGCTCGACGGCGTCTGGCTCGGAACGCTGCCTGCGCCGAGCCTGCGCGGCGTCTATCCGGTGGAGCTGCGGACCGAGCCCGACGGCGTCGTCGTCCAATCGCCGAACTGGCTCTTCCGGGTGCTGGCGCGTGGAACGATGGCAAGGCCGTCGTTCACGACCCCTGCCGCGGTCGCACGCTGGTGGGTACGGACGATCCCCCACGGAACGCTGCGCGCTCTGAAGCCCTGGCCGAGGCCGGCGTTCGACCGGCGCGACGTACGGCTCAATCGCCTCTTCGTCGTCGCCTACAGCCCGCCCGGCAAGCCGGCGATCCGCGACCGCCTCGGCATGTTCGTCACCGCGTTCCGCGACGGCTATCACGGGCGCTGGCGCCTGCTCGAGGCGACCGTCCAGCCCTGACGAGAACAGCAGGGGGCCCGGCACCAGAGGTGCCAGGCCCCCTGAATCGCTACTCGGTCGACTCTTCGTCCGTCGCGGAGGCCTCGGGCTCCTCCGGCGGGACGGTCACCTTCTCGGGCGTGACCTCGCCCGGGATGAAGGTGATGTCGACCTCTTCGCTCGGCTCGCCGTCGTCGGTCAGCTTGCGGCCGACGAGGATCGTGGAGCCCGGCTCGATCTGCCGCCCGAGCACGTAATCCGCGAGCGGGTCCTCGATGAAGCGCTGGATCGCACGGCGCAACGGCCGCGCGCCCATCGCCGGGTCGTAGCCCTTGTCGACGAGCAGCTCCTTGGCCTCGTCGGTGAGCTCGATGGTGACCTCGTGGTTTGCCATCTGCTCGCGCAGGCGGCGCATCAGCAGCTCGATGATCGCCGTGATCTCTTCCTTCGTCAGCTTGTGGAAGACGATGATCTCGTCGATGCGGTTGAGGAGCTCGGGGCGGAACACCTTCTTGAGCTCGCCCATCACGCGTGACTTCATCTCTTCGTAGCTGAGGCCGCCCTCGTCGCCGATCGAGAAGCCGAAGCCCTGGTTCTTCGAGATCGAGCCGGCGCCGATGTTCGACGTCATGATCACGATCGTGTTCCGGAAGTCGACGCGTCGCCCCTGGGCGTCGGTCAGCTTCCCCTCCTCCAGGATCTGGAGCAGGATGTTGAACACGTCCGGGTGCGCCTTCTCGATCTCGTCGAGCAGGAGCACGGAGTACGGCTTCCGCCGGACGGCCTCGGTGAGCTGACCGCCTTCGTCGTACCCGATGTAGCCCGGAGGCGAGCCGACGAGCCGGGACACGGAGTGCTTCTCCATGTACTCCGACATGTCGACCTGGATCATCGCGTCCTCGTCGCCGAACAGGAACTCGGCGAGCGTGCGCGCAAGCTCGGTCTTGCCGACGCCGGACGGGCCCAGGAAGATGAACGAGCCGGTCGGCCGCTTCGGATCCTTGATGCCGGCGCGGGCGCGGCGGATCGACTTGGCGACCGCGACGATCGCCTCCTCCTGGCCGATCACCCGCTTGTGCAGCTCCTCCTCCATGCGGACGAGCCGGGCGGACTCCGCCTCGGTCAGCTTGAAGACCGGAATGCCCGTCCACATCGAGACGATGTCCGCGATCTCCTCCTCGCCGACCTCGGGCTGCTCCTCGGCGTCGTCCGAGGTGCGCCACTGCTCCTCGAGCTCCCGCTTCTTCTGCGTGAGCTTGCGCTCCTTGTCGCGGAGCGCAGCGGCCTTCTCGAACTCCTGCGCCTCGATCGAGTCTTCCTTGTCCTTGCGGACGCGCTCGATCTCCTCTTCCAGCTCGCGATAGCGCGGGGGCGCGTTCATCGAGCGGATGCGGATGCGCGAGGCTGCCTCGTCGATCAGGTCGATCGCCTTGTCGGGAAGATGCCGGTCCTGGATGTAGCGGTCGGCGAGCTCGGCTGCGGCGTGCAGCGCCTCGTCGGTGATCTTCACGCGATGGTGCGCCTCGTAGCGGTCGCGCAGGCCGCGCAGGATCTGCACGGTGTCGTCGACCGTCGGCTCTTCGACGCGCACCTGCTGGAAGCGCCGCTCGAGCGCTGCGTCGCGCTCGAGATACTTGCGGTACTCGTCGAGCGTCGTCGCGCCGATCGTCTGCAGCTCGCCGCGGGCGAGCGCAGGCTTGAGGATCGACGCTGCGTCGATCGCGCCTTCTGCGGCGCCCGCGCCGACGAGGTTATGGAGCTCGTCGATGAAGAGGATGATGTCGCCCCGCTGCATGATCTCCTTCATCACCTTCTTCAGGCGCTCCTCGAACTCACCGCGGTACTTCGAGCCGGCGACGAGCGCGGCGAGGTCGAGCGTGTAGATCTGCTTGTTCTTCAGCAGCTCCGGCACCTGGTTCGTGGCGATGCGGGCGGCGAGGCCCTCGACGACGGCGGTCTTGCCGACGCCCGGCTCGCCGATCAGCACGGGGTTGTTCTTCGTGCGCCGCGAGAGGATCTGCATCAGCCGCTCGATCTCGGTCTGACGGCCGACGACGGGGTCGAGCTTGCCCTCGGTCGACTGCTTCGTCAGGTTGCGGCCGAACTGGTCGAGGAGCTTCGAGCTCTTCGACTTCTCGCCGGCGGCGCCGCCGCCTCCCGAGCCCTGGCGGCGGCCGGGACCGGAGAGCATGCGGATGATCTCGTTGCGAATCTTCTCGGCGTCGGCGTCGAAGTCGAGCAGGATGCGCGCAGCGACTCCTTCGTTCTCGCGAACAAGGCCGAGCAGGATGTGCTCGGTGCCGATGTAGTTGTGTCCGAGGGAGAGCGCTTCCCGCAGCGCGAGCTCCAGCACCTTCTTCGCGCGGGGCGTGAACGGAATCTGTCCGGTCGTTACTTCGTCACCCTGGCCGACGATGCGGGCGACCTGCGCACGCACCTCTTCGACCGTGATGTCGAGGGACTCGAGCACCCGCGCCGCAAGACCCTCTTCCTCGCGGAGCAGTCCGAGCAGGATGTGCTCGGTGCCGATGTAGTTGTGCTTGAGCGCCCGCGCCTCGTCCTGCGCGAGGACGACGACCTGACGAGCCCGTTCAGTGAAGCGTTCGAACAATCTCCCTCGACCCCCCTTTCAGTTGACCGCCGCGGGTCGGCCAGGACGACTGCCCGCAAGTCGAAGGTGCGAGCATCGTAGCCGACCGCCCCTTTGCCACAGAGTCGCCCAGGGAGCTTCCATGCGGACAATTATCGGCATTTCGAGCCTGTACATGACCTGACAATTGCACACGATTCTCGGCTAGGGAACCAGCTCGCGAAATGTGTCTTGGATGAGCCCGTCGAAGCCGGCGGGGACGCTCCCGTCGGCGGCCGCGTAGTCCCTGAGAAAGAACAGGTACGACGTCCACTCTTCGACCCGGTCGGGGAACTCCGCGCCGCGCTCCTCGACGAGCCGTTCCAGCGCGGTGAGGTTGTAGGTGTCGTTCCCCCTCCCAGCAGTTGCGGGGGCTGCCGGTGGAGCCGGGGCGGGCTCCGGCTCCGGTTCGGGCTCGGGGGGAGGTGGGGGCTTTCTCGCCTCCTGCTCCCGCGCCTCCTGCTCCCGCGCCCGGACGGCGAGCTTCGCGGCGCGGCGGGCGAGCTCGACCTCGCGCTTCGTCACCTTCGTGATCCGTTCTGCAAGCTCGGCTTCGCGCGCTGTCAACTGCTGCTCGCGGTCCGTGAGCCCCGCGCCTGCTGCCGCCGTCGCTTCGGCCTGCGCCGCGCGAAGCTCGTCGAGCTTCGCCTGGAGATCGCGCTCGCGGGCAACGAGCGCGGACTCGCGCGCCGCCAGCCGGCTCTCGAGCCGGTCGACGAGCTGCTCGAGTGCCTCGTCCGACACGTCGCGATCGTACTCCGCGGGCCTGCGGACACCCGGCCGGCGGAGCACGAGGAGCGCCAGGCCGGCGAGCGCGCCGGCGGCCGCGCCCAGCCCCGCTCCGCTACCGATCAACCGCGGCAGGCTCGGCCAGACCGGCGACGACGGGGTGGCCGCCTGGGCGGCCACCCGGACCGTCGGATCCCGTTGCGCTTGCAGCGACCGGAGCGTGACGAGGCGCAGCTTCACCGTTGTCCCCGCGCCGCCGGCGATGAGCTGCTCGTCGCGGTGAATGGCATTCGCAAGCTGGCTCTGGAACGCCGCTGTCCGCTGCGTGACGAACGCGCCGGCGAAGGTGTTCGCGAGCTGTGCCGCTCCGGCCGGCGAGGTGTCCTCGACGTCCACCGCGACCACGTCGCTGTCGCCGACGACATGTGTGTCGAGCTCGCCGAGCAACGCCCGGCGCGACCGGTGGAGCGCGAGCTGCGCGCGTACCGCATCCACGATCTGGGGCGCACGTAGCAGCGCCGCAACGCTCGCGGCAGCCGTCCGTTTCCCGCCCGTGTCGCGTAGGACGTCGATCCCGGCGAACGTCGGATCGGTCGGTGAGACCGGCGCGACGATCAGGTGAGCCGTCGCCCGGTACCGCTTCGGCGCGGTGAGCCCGTAGCCGGCGGCAGCCGCAGTACCGGCAGCCGTCAGCGTGAGCAGCGCCAGCCACGGCGCAAGCCGGCGATAGTTCATCTCACGCATATCCGGGAAGTATTCGCCACCTGAGGCACGGGTTCCCCCCGGCGAAGAATGAGCGGTCGCGGCCGCTAGGATCGACCGGATGAGCGCCGAGGCGCAGAAGAGCGTCCTGATCACCGGTGGCGCCGGCTTCATCGGCTCGCACCTGTCCGAGCTGCTGCTCGAGCAGGGCTGGGAGGTCTTCGTCCTCGACGACCTCTCCACGGGCTCGGAGCGGAACGTGGCGCATCTTCGCGAGCGCCGCGACTTCCACCTGATCGTCGACTCGGTGCTGAAGTCGTCGGTCGTGAACGAGCTCGTGCACCGTTGCGACGTCGTCTTCCATCTCGCGGCTGCGGTCGGCGTGCGGCTGATCGTCGAGGAGCCCGTGCACACGCTCGTCACGAACATCCAGGGCACCGAGAACGTGCTCGACCATTGCAACCGTTTCGGAAAACGCGTCCTCGTCGCGTCCACGTCGGAGGTGTACGGCGACCGCCGCGAACCGGAGGCACTGGACGAGGAGAGCCTGCGCCTCTACGGGCCGACGACGGCGCGCCGCTGGGCGTACGCCGAGTCGAAGGCGCTCGACGAGTTCCTCGCGCTCGCCTACCAGCAGGAGCGCGGGCTCGACTGCGTGATCGTGCGTCTGTTCAATACGGTCGGACCGCGGCAGAGCGGCCAGTACGGGATGGTCATCCCCCGCTTCGTGTCCGCCGCCGTCGCGGGCCGCCCGCTGGAGATCTACGGCGACGGCACGCAGACCCGCTGCTTCTGTCACGTCGAGGACACGATCCGCGCCCTCGACGGGTTGATGAACGCGGACGGGGTCTCCGGCGAGATCTACAACGTCGGCTCCACCGAACGCGTCAGCATCGAGGAGCTCGCGCAGCGCGTGCTCGCGCTGACCCGCTCGAGCTCGGAGATCGTGCGCATCCCGTACGACGAGGTCTACGGGCAGGGCATCGACGACATGCTCCACCGGCAGCCGTCGATCGACAAGGTCGCGTCGGCGATCGGCTGGGGCCCGACGCACAGCCTCGACGAGATCCTCGCGGACGTGCTCCAGCACACGAAGCGCGCGCCTGCGCTCGAGCTGGCCGAGCGCGACTAATCGCGTTTCGCTCGCTGCGCCGGGAAGAGCACGACGTCGCGGATCGAGTCGTTGCCCGTGAAGAGCATCGCGAGCCGGTCGATGCCGAGGCCGATGCCGCCGGTGGGCGGCATGCCGTACGAGAGCGCCTCGACGTAGTCCGGGTCGCCCTCCTCCGCCTCGACGTCGCCCGCGTCCCGCTCGACCTGCTGGAACTCGAAGCGGTTCGCCTGCTCGATGGAGTCGTTGATCTCCGTGAACGCGTTTCCGAGCTCGATGCCGCCGGCGAAGTACTCGAAGCGCTCGACGATCGTCGGGTCGTCGTCCGTCGTGCGCGCGAAGGGCGACAGCTCGATCGGGTAGTCGTAGAGGATCGTCGGCTGGATCAGCGACGGCTCGACGAATCGTGAATGGGCGTGGTCGATCAGCTTCGCCCAGGTCGGATCGTGCGAGACGTCGACGTCGCGCTCCCTGAGGCGCCCGCGCAGCTCGTCCTCGTCGCGCGTCCAGAGGCCGTGCTCGGCGAGGGCATCGACGAACTTCACGCGCCGCCAGGGGGCGGCGAAGTCGATCTCCTCGCCCTTGAACGTCACCTTCGTCGTGCCGAGCACGTCCTGCGCCGTCCGCGAGACGAGCTGCTCGATCCGTTCCATCGTGTCGCGGTAGTCGGCGTATGCCTCGTACCACTCGAGCATCGTGAACTCGGGGTGGTGCTTGAACGAGACGCCCTCGTTGCGGAAGTCCTTGCCGATCTCGTACACCTTCTCGAGCCCGCCGACGATCAGCCGCTTGAGGTACAGCTCGGTGGCGATGCGCAGGTAGCGATCCTCGTCGAGCGCGTCGTAGTGCGTCACGAACGGCTTCGCGAAAGCTCCGCCGTAGCGCGGCTGCAGCACGGGCGTCTCGACCTCGACGAACCCCCACTCGTCGAGGATTCGCCTGATCGTCGAGACCGTCCGCGCCCGGATCAGGGCGTCGCCGCGCGACTCCTCGTTCATCAGCAGGTCGAGGTAGCGCTTCCGGTAGCGGAGCTCGACGTCGGTCAGCCCGTGGAAGGTGTCGGGCAGCGGCGTGTGGCTTCGCGCGAGGACCTCGAGCGAGTCGACCTGGAGCGACGGCTCGCCGCGGCGCGACTTCGCAGGCGAGCCCGAGACGCCGACGATGTCACCCAGGTGGATCTCGACCTCGCCCGTGCGCTCCACCGGGCACAAGAGCTGGATGCGCCCGCTCCGGTCGACGAGGTCGAGGAAGACGAGCTTGCCCATGTCGCGGCGGGCCATCACGCGCCCCGCGAGCCTGCGCGTCGTCTCTTCGGTCGCGCCGTTCTCGAGCGTTTCCGCTTCGACTCGGACCGCGGCGATGTCGTCGCGATCGGGGAAGCGCTTCGGCGCGGCCATGGTGGGCGAGTCTAGTGACCCGGGGTCGCCCGGCCGGACGCGGCGTTACGCCGCCTTGATGTCCATGATCTTGAACTTCAAGGTGCCGCGCGGCGCGGCGACCTCGACTGTTTCGCCCTTCTTGCGACCCATGATCGCCTTGCCGACCGGAGATTCGTTCGACAGCTTGTTCTCCGCCGGGTTCGCCTCGGCGGAGCCGACGATGTGGTACTCGACCGTCTTGTTCGCCTTCACGTCGCGCAGGCGGACCTTCGTTCCGACCGAGACCTCGCCGGACTTGATCTCCTTCCTGGTCACGACGCGCGCGTTCTTGAGCCGCTCCTCGAGCACCGCGATGCGCGCCTCGAGGTGGGCCTGCTCGTTCTTCGCCGAGTCGTACTCGGCGTTCTCGGCGATGTCGCCGAACTCGCGCGCGACGCGAATGCGCTCCGCGATGTCGCGGCGTTTTTCGGTCGACAGGTACTGGATCTCCTGTTGGAGCTTCTTGTACCCGTCGGGCGTGAGAATGACTTCCTTCAAGACTGCGGTCCTCCTGGAGACCCCTGCACGAAAACGGCCGGGTGGGCTGACGCCCCGTCCGGCGGGGGCGGATGGTACTCCGGCCGCGGATGCTCGTCAACAGCGCCTGGCTACGATGTGCGGCTTATGCCGGCGAACCTCCTGGAATCCTGGCGAATCGGGGACGTCGAGATCCCGACGCGAGTCGTTCTGGCCCCGATGGCCGGGGTCAGCGTCCAGGCCTTCCGGCGCCAGGGCCGCCGCTACGGGGCCGGGCTCGTCTGCTCGGAGATGGTCTCCTGCGCCGGGATCGAGCACCGGAACGAGCGGACGCTCGGCTACCTGCGCGTGGCCGGGGACGAGCATCCGCTCGCGATCCAGATCTTCGGCTCGGAGCCTGCGGCGATGGCGGAGGCCGCGCGACTGGTCGTCGCGGCCGGCGCCGACATCGTGGACATGAACTTCGGCTGCCCGGTCCGGAAGGTGACGAAGACGGGCGCGGGCGCGCACCTGCTCGAGCAGCCGGACCTCGCCTGCCGGATCACCGAGGCGGTTGCCCGCGCGGTCGACGTTCCGGTGACGGTGAAGATGCGGCGCGGTGTCGCGGACGGATCACGGGCCTGCCTCGAGCTCGGGCCGAGGCTCGTCGAGGCCGGGGCCGCGGCACTCGCACTGCATCCGCGCTCGGCGAATCAGATGTACACCGGCTACGCGGACCACTCGCTCACCACGGAGCTGATCGAGCTCGTCGACGTTCCCGTGATCGCGTCGGGCGACATCACGTCGCAAGCGAAAGCGCTGGCGGTGCTGGACGCGACGGGTGCGAGCGCGGTGATGGTCGGGCGCGGCGCACAGGGCAACCCGTGGGTGCTGCGCGAGATCGCGTTCGGCGACGCGGAGCAGCCGTCGCGCGAGGAAGTCGCGGCCGAGCTGATCCACTTCATCCGCGAGACGGCGCGCGAGCTGGGAGAGCGGCGCGCGTCCAGCTTCCTGAAGAAGTTCTACGGCTGGTACCTCGGTCACGGCCGGTTCCCGCGGCCGTTCAAGAACGAGCTCGTGCAGCTGCAGTCCACCGACGAGGTGATCGTGCGGCTGCTCGCGGCGGCGCCGGGTTGCGCCGCGCTACTCGAAAAGCTCGAATCGACGCTTCCGGATCCCCAGGACGAGATCCTGCTCGAGGGGATGCCGATCTCGATCTACGGCGGCGGCTAGACCCCTGCAACCAGGTTGCAGCAACCTGGTTGCTCGCACTAGCGGTTCCGCTCCCAGACGATCCTGAGCCCGTCCAGCGTGAGGAACGGGTCGATCTTCGAGGTCGTGCGCGAGTGCGGCGCGATCAGGTCGGCCAGGCCTCCGGTTGCGATCGCCGTCGCGTCGGAGCCGAGCTCCTTGCGAATCGCGTCGACGATCCCGTCCACCTGCCCCGCGAAGCCGTAGACGAGCCCCGACTGGAGCGCCGTCGCGGTCGTCTTGCCGATCACCGTGGGCGGCTCGATGTAGTCGACCTTCACGAGCCGCGCTGCCCGCGCGAACAGCGCGTCCATTGAAATCTCGATTCCCGGTGCGAGCACGCCGCCGACGTAGTCGCCCTGCGGCGAGACGACGTCGAAGTTCGTCGACGTCCCGAAGTCGACGACGATCGCCGGCGCGCCGTAGCGCTCCTTCGCCGCGACGGCGTTGATCACGCGGTCGGGCCCGACCTCGCGCGGATCGTCGTACTGGATCTGGATTCCCGTCTTGACGCCGGGACCGACGACGAGCAGAGGCGTTTTCGCCCACCGCTCTGCGAGGTGCTCGTATTCGCGGATCAGCCGCGGAACCGTGCACGAGAGGCAAATGCCCTCGAGCGTCCCGAAGTCGAGGAAGTCGCCGAGCAGCGCGCCGAGCTCGTCTCCCGTCCGCTCCGCCTCGGTGGCGATGCGCCAGCGTTCGCCGAGCTCCGGACCGTCGTAGAGCCCGAAGACGGTTTGCGTGTTGCCGGCGTCGACCGCGAGCAGCATGCACGCGACTGTACTAGCCGCATGCCGCCGCGCCCGACATGCGCGGGCGCGACACACTCACGTCCGAGCGCTCGAACGTGTGCCGAAGGCGCACACCCCGAGCAGGAAAGCGGAGCGGTGCGAGGGACTAAAAGTCTTCTTCGCGAGGAGTCGAGTCGCCGCCGAGGCGCTCGGCGAGCGCCTCCGGCGTCAGGGCCGGCTCGTCGCCTTCGCCGCGGAGCTCCTCGATCGTGACGTCACCCGTCGTGACCAGGATCTCCGCGCGCGGAATCATGCGCGTCGGGCGGTTCTTGTCCCAGACCCAGACGTCCTCGAGCTTGAGCCGGATGAAGGGGTACGCCGGCTGAGGCGCATAGGTCCGCTCGAGCTTGTTGCAGAGGTAGGTCGCATCCGGCGTCAGCACGCAATACCGGAACAGGCCGAAGACGGCCTGGTACTCCTTCTTCAGGCGAAGCTCGAGCTCGGCCTCGTACTCGTCCAGGTCGTCGAGGTGGGACATCTGGACTCAGTGTAGCCCTGCCAGGAGGGTCTGAATCGGCCCCAGCCCGGGTACCTCGAGGGCCGGGACGAGCTCGGCCAGGGGCCCGAGGACGAAGGCCCGCTCGTGGAGCCTGGGG